>JANXWC010000079.1 GCA_025351355.1 Hyphomicrobiaceae bacterium | reverse complement strand
GCTTCGCCGCCGGCAGGGTGACGGGTGATGACTGTGGCATGGGTGTCGCCGCCCTTCAGCACCCAGAGATGGCGGTTCTTGGTGGCCTGCTCGACCAGCACATCCACCAGTCGGCGGCGCAGCTGTTGGTCAAGTTCGGGCGCACCGATCTCGGGCTCGACCGGCGCATCGGACCAATTGGTGCCAACAGTTCGACCTTCGGAGGCGAGGTTCGGCAGATAGCGGGTCAGTAACGTATCAAGGGACAGCGGGATTATCTTCGGGTCGGCGGTCAGCAGATCGGCCCAGCGTCCGGCCTCCGAGGGATCCGTCCACAACAGTTCGACCTCGCGGCCCTTGTGACGCGGCGAGGCGACCCGGGCAACACTGCCGGCCCCTTCGACTGCATAAGCGCAACCGTTGGCGATGGCATCGCGGATGAACTTGGTACGGGTCTGCAGCTCCTCGAGGGGCACAATGCTCATCACGATGATCCTACGCCATGCCGCTGGCAGCTGCTGGGCAGCGCACGACATCTCAGTTCGTGGGATGAGTTGTGCCGGCAAAAAGTTAAAAAAGGTTGAGGGAATGGTTTGATCTGGCGCGCCCGGGTCGTTCCGGCTTCAGTTGCATCGCGGAACGACCCTGTCTTTTTGTTTGGTCGTGCTTCTGATCGGAAAACCGCTGCACACTTTTCCGGAAGCACTCCGGTCAGCGATCGAGCAACAGCTTGGGGCCGCGGATCTGGTAGAGGGCAAGGGCGGTTGCGACGGCTAGATTGAGACTGTCGAGGCGGCCAGCCATGGGGATCTTGACGAGCCGTGTGCAGGCCTGGGCGACCGGTTCGGACAGCCCCGGGCCCTCGCCGCCCATGATCAGCAGCACCGGTTCTCGATAGGTCACAGCGCGGAAATCTTCCCGTCCGTGCAAATGTGTACCGACAGTGTCTCCGGGCCAGCCGGCGATCAGCTCGGCGAAAGCCTGGGACGTGGCCTTGACCAGCGGCACGGCGAAGATCGAGCCCATGGTCGCGCGCACGCATTCGCGGCTCCAGGCATCGCAACAGGTGCCGACGAGCAGAATGCCTGCCACGCCGACCGCATCGGCGGTGCGGATGATGGTGCCGAGGTTGCCGGGATCGCGAATTTCCTCAAGTGCCAGCCATGTCGCATCGGGCGCCACGTCGGCGGGTGACGGCGCCTCGGCCCATGTCTGCCGGAAAACGCCGAGCATGGTCTGCGGATTTTCTTTGGCCGCCAGCTTCTCCAGCACGGCGGCGGATACCTCGAGCACTTCGGCGCCGCTGGAGAAGGCGTGCCGCAGCAGGTCGCGGGCCGGGCCCGACGACGCACTCCCGGCGCGCACGACCAGCGTTTCGGGATGCTTGCCGTGCGCGGCCGCCGTGGTCAGGATCGAGACGCCTTCGGCGACGAACAGACCGCTGTCGCGCCGCGTCTTGCGCATCTCCAGGCTGCGGATGAATTTCACCCGGTCGTTGGTCAATGAGGTAATCGCGCGCGGCGCGTTAGACTGCGCACTCACAGCGCGCTCCAGCGCGTGAACAGCGACGTCGGCAGCAAGCGTTGCGCGCCGGTTTCGACCAAGGCCAATTCGCCGGTATCGATTGTGCCCGGACGGCCATCCACGCATTCGCGCACCAATCCGTCGATGGCCAGCGCAGAGGCGCGGATCGCATACGAGGTGACGATCATCGACGCGTATTTCGCTGCGAGCAGCTTTTCACAATCACGCAGCAGCTGCGGCATGTGCGTGAAGAAGTCCCAAACCTCGCCTTCGGGACCGCGGCCGAATTTGGGAGGGTCGATGAGGATGACATGATAGGTCTTGCCGCGGCGAACCTCGCGCGCCACGAACTTGCGGGCGTCTTCCAAGATCCAGCGCAGAGGTGCATCGCCGAGCTTGGATGCAGCCTGGTTTTCCTTGGCCCAACCGATGGCTTTTTTTGACGCATCGACGTGGGTGACATCGGCGCCGGTGCGAGCGGCGATCAGCGATGCCGCGCCGGTGTAGGCGAACAGATTGAGCAGACGGGGTTGCTCGCCGCGCACGGTCTTGAGGCGCTCAGCCATCCACTGCCAGTGCGGCACCTGCTCGGGAAACAATCCCAGGTGCCGGAAATTCATCAAGCGGCATTGCATGGTGGCACCCATGACCTCGACAGGCCAAGTGGCCGGCAAGGGCTTGGTGTAGCGCCAGCGGCCGGCCTCACCGTCGTCATCGCCGCCCTTGCCGGCGTCCTTGAAAGTGGCATCGGCGCGGAGCCACGCGCCGGGCACCAGATGCTGCTTCCACATCGCCTGCGGTTCGGGGCGATCAAAGACGAAGCTACCAAACCGCTCAAGTTTGCGGCCATGTCCGCTATCGAGCAATGCGTAGTCTGGCAGGCCCTCCATCCGCACGAGCGAGAGAGCGCGGGGGAGCGCCATGGCAGCGGCAGCGATGTGCGGCGAGGTGGGCATGATCGTTACATACGCGGATGAGAGGCGGCAACGAGATCAGAGCCTGTAGCCGCCCCTCGCCCGGCCTACCGGCCACCTTCTCCCCATTGGTGAAGTGCAATGGGGAGAGGGGAAAATCGTCAGGGAACCAGGATGATCGAGCCGGTGGTCTTGCGGCCTTCAAGGTCGCGGTGGGCTTGCGCGGCGTCCTTGAGAGCGTAGCTGCCAGTGACGCTGATCCTGACAGCGCCCGACTTGACGACGTCGAATAAATCGTTGGCGGTCTCGTGCAACGTTTCGCGCGTGGCGACATACGCGCCCATCGACGGACGAGTCATGTACAGCGAGCCTTTGGCAGCGAGTATGCCGGGGTTGAAGGCTTCAATCGGTCCCGACGCGTTGCCGAACGACACGAACAGGCCCAGCGGCTTGATGCAATCAAGCGAGCCGGGGAACGTGTCCTTGCCGACGCCGTCGTAGACTACGTCGCACAGGCGACCGCCGGTGATTTCCTTGACCCGGTCGACGAACTTTTCCGACTTGTAGTCGATGACGTGCGTGGCCCCCGCGGACTTCGCCAGCGTGCATTTTTCCATGCCGCCGGCCGTGGCGATGATGGTGGCGCCAAGCTTCTTCGCCCATTGCACCGCAATCAACCCGACGCCACCGGCAGCAGCATGCCAGAGCAGCGTCGTGTCCTGATCAACCTTGTAGGTCTTGCGCAGCAGATAGCGCGCAGTCATGCCCTGCAGCATCATCGCCGCCGCCGTCTGATCGGTGATGCCTGCAGGGATCTTGACCACCCGGTCGGCCGGCAGCAGCCGCTCGGACGCATAGCCGCCAATATTGCCAGCGTAGGCCACGTGGTCGCCGACCTTGAGATCGGTGACGCCGGCGCCAACGGCCACGACCTCGCCGGCGCCCTCGCTGCCCGGCGTGAAGGGAAACGACGGCTGCGGATAAAGTCCGGTGCGATGGTAGACATCGATATAGTTCACGCCGATTGCGGTCTGCTTCAGCTTGATCTGCCCGGCACCCGGCGCGCCAACCTGGACCTCGGCAAAAGTGAGAACCTCGGGGCCGCCGAATTTCTGGATTTGGATTGCATAGGCCATGACGGTGCTGCTCGCGCTTAGGTGGATTGATCGCGCCTTGTAGCGCGCCGTGGGGGCTGTCCGATAGGGGCCAGATTTGGGATGGGGGCAGCATGGGGAGTGGTTGGCACCCCCACCCCAAACGCCAGCGGATTAGACCGGCATAGCGTTTGTAGCAGGCTGTCCGTAGGCCGGTCTAAACCGGTGGCGTTTGGCCCTCCCCCCTCAAAAGGAGAGGAAAAAGTGGGATCGGACCGGTGTGGTTTTCAAAAACTGAGACATTGCCATCTGCCCTGCTGCCGACGAAGAAGGGACTGGACGGGCGTCTGCGGGGCGCGGCAGAGTGACGGCAAAGAATGATGTGGAGGAAACAGCCATGGCCGATATTGCTGGAATTGCTGCCGTCCTGAAGCGCGCTACGGATGCCGGCGATGTGCCGGGCGTTGCGGTGGCCCTCGGCAACAAGGCTGGCACGCTCTACGAAGGCGCCTTCGGCAGCCGCTCGCTGGGAGCCGACGCGGCGATGACCCCGGATACTGTGTGCTGGATCGCCTCGATGACTAAGGCGGTGACCGGTGCGGCTGCGATGCAGTTGGTCGAACAAGGCAAACTGTCGCTTGATGGACCCATTGCCGATGTGCTGCCCGTGCTCGCGAACGCGAAAGTTCTGGACGGGTTCGATGCGGATGGCACGGCGCGTCTGCGCCCGGCGAAGCGCCCGATTACACTGAGGCAACTCCTGACACACACGTCGGGCTTCACCTATGACATCTGGAACGCCGACATGGGCCGCTACATGCAGGCGCACCAAGTACCTGGCGTGATCAGCTGCGAGCACAAGGCGTTGACAACGCCGCTGGTATTCGACCCCGGCGAACGCTGGGAGTACGGTATCGGCATTGATTGGGCGGGCAAGGCCGTGGAAGCGGCGTCCGGTCAGAAACTCGGCCAGTACATGAAGGCCAATATCTTTGATCCGCTGGGCATGGCCGACACCGGCTTCAAGATCGGCGCAGCCCAGCGCCAGCGGCTGGCGGCCATCCATGTTCGCACACCCGATGGTTTGGCGGCGACGACCATCGAGCTGACGCAGACGCCCGAGTTCGAAATGGGCGGTGGTGGACTCTATTCGACGGTCGGCGACTACCTGAAATTCGCGCGGCTGTTTCTCAATGGCGGGACAGTGGCCGGGGCGCGTGTGTTGGCCGCCGACACCGTGGCCGCCATGTCCCGCAATGCCATGGGCGCGGTGCGATGCGGGGTCATGAAAACGGCGATCCATGGGTCGTCCAATGACGTCACATTCACATCCGGCATGGAATGGGGTCTGAGTTTCATGATCAACCCGCAAAAATTAGAAACTGGTCGATCGGCGGGGTCGCTGGCCTGGGCCGGACTTGCCAATTCCTATTATTGGATTGATCCCGCGCGCGACTTGGCGGGTGTTTTCGCCACTCAAATCCTGCCATTTGCAGATATAAAGGCGTTGAAGTTGTTCCAGGATTTTGAGACTGCGGCCTACAAGGCACATTGAGGGGGCTGCTCGCATCCGGCGCCGCAAATTTTCTTGGCTTATCCGACTGAACGCTGCACGACACATCTCGTGGACTGGGCAATCGGTCCAGCGAGACACAACTTTGCCGTACCTCGACCTTCTCTATGACCTGTCGCAAGGTCATGCAGCATGGTCTTGCGAGGCGGTTATGGCCCGTTCGTGGGCGGCGGGGAATGCAATGCAGGTGACGTCAAGACAGGGGATCGGGCCGACGCTGGCGCTGCTCGCAACACTGCTGGCTGGGTGCAGCGGCGCGGTGGTGGACGGGAGTGCAGGTGCCGGCAGTCCCACGGCTCATCACGGCTGCGTCGACGACAGCAAGGGCTGCATCGATCAACGGCAGGCATCGTTGCGTGGGCTGCAGGCGGACCGGACGCGAAGCTGGATCCGGCAACCGGCGTCGATCAACTCGTATGCGACGGGTGTTCGGCTGTTTGCGTTCAAGACCGAGAAATCGCGGTTGACGTGCGATGAGCTGACGATTGGTCGCCGCGAGGCCGATGGCGCGCCGGGCATTCTCCGCTCTCCGCAGGCCAGTGGCTTGAACCCGGCGACCGTCTCGCGCGGGTTAATGTTTGCCACCGAAGTCGGACGCGAGCTCGATCGCGAGCAGCAGCGCCGTTGCGCGGGCGGCGGCGGCCTGCGCCGCTCGGTGAGCAACTGAGCCGAGTAGAGTTGGTTAGGGTCGTTCCGACTTTAGTTGAATCACGGAACGCCCCTAATCTTTTGTTTTGTCGTGCTACTTATCGGGAAAACCGCTCACACCCCGGATCTTCGTCCGGGGCATGCTTTTCCCGGAAGCACTCTAGTGCTTGGCGCTGAGGCGCTTGGGTTGGGTGGCTGTTAGTTCGGCGAAGACGGGCAGGTGATCGGAGCCGGTGGCCGGGCCGATGCCACTGCGCCTGACCACGAGGTCGGGTGAGATCAGAATATGATCGAGCGCCACTTGCGCGAACGGCACGGGATAAGCTGGCCAGGTCGGCTGCAAGCCCGCCACGTCGGCCATAGCCGTTGCCGCCACGAGTTTGCGGAATGATGCGGACCACGATCCCGTGTTGAAATCACCGGCTAGAACCACGGGACCTTTGGTCGAGAGCATCAAGGCGGCCAGTGCCTGCATCTGCCGAGTGTGCAGCCAGGAATCGCGGGTGGGACGATGGACGTGGGTGCCGACCACCGTGACCACGCCCAATCCGAGCGCGGTGGCGTCGATGCGCGCCCAGGCGATGGGGGGGATGGGATACTCCTTGCGCGCCGCCGCGCTGGCGACGATCGGCAGGCGCGAGAGGATCGCGGTGGCGCACCAAGCCTGATGGGCGCACGACACCTGATAGGGATAGGACGATTGTAGCCGCGAAAGCATAGCCAGTTTTTGCGGATCGGCTTCCGTGAGAACAATCACGTCCGCTTTTACACTCTGCAGCGCGCGTTCAAGGCGCGGCAGGTCGGGATTGGAATCCCAACTGTTCAGCGCATAGACGCGCAGCGTATCACTGGATGCCGCGGGTGCGTCCGACGGCCACAACGCAGCTGTTTGTTCCGCTTGCGCCAATACGGCGTGGCCGACGAGTGCAATGGCTACGCCGGCTGTCATGATCGGCAGGGCATAGCGCCGCCACTTAAGCGCCAGCAATGCAGCCAAGCCGCCGATCAAGACATGCCCCGTCAGCGGCGTAAATGTGTCGGCGACTTCGGCCAGACGACTGGGCGGCAGAACGTGCGCGGCAGCGATGATCGAGATTGACCCTGCAGACGCCAGCAACGCGACGCATGTGGCAAGCCACTGCAACCGATCGAACGCTGTGGCGCTGGCAACTTGACGCATGGGCTAGAGGGGACCTACCGTTGGCTGACGGACTTTTAATTGCGCGGAATGGCAAGCGGCGGGGGTATAGTTCATGGACGTGACGACTTCAACACGGATGACCACATCAACACGCACCGTCGCGGGCGCTTTCTTAGTCGCCGCCCTTGCATTTCTGCAGATCTTCGCACAAAGCGTGCCAACCCAGGCGCAGGAAACCCGGGCACCGCAATTCAAAGTTGACGCTTCCTGGCCTAAGCCATTGCCGCAAAATTGGATTCTGGGGCAGGTGGCGGGCATTGCCGTCGACGGTCGTGACACGATTTGGGTTATTCATCGGCCCGGTACACAGCTCGACGACGAAAAGGGCGCGCTGAAAGATCCGCCAGCGACCAAATGCTGCAAGCCTGCGCCACCGGTGTTGCAATTCGACCAAGCCGGCAAGCTGCTGCGCAGTTGGGGCGGACCCAGTGCCGGCTACGACTGGCCAAAGAACGAGCACGGCATTCACGTCGACAACGCCGGCAATGTGTGGATCGCCGGCAACGACAAGGACGACCACCAGATCCTCAAATTTACGCCGGATGGCAAGTTTCTCATGCAGATCGGCAAGCCAATGGCTACGGCCGGCTCCAACAGCCATGACCAGCTCGGCCGGCCCGCACACATGCTGACCGACGACGCCGCCGGCGAACTTTATGTAGCCGACGGCTACCTGAACCGGCGCGTCATCGTGTTCGACATGAAGACCGGCGCGTACAAGCGCCACTGGGGAGCGTATGGCACCAAGGAAGCGACCGACGAGAAACTGCCGGCCTACAACCCCAAGGGCATGCTATCGAAATCGTTCGGCAACCCTGTTCATTGCGTGCGCATTTCCACTGACGGGCTGGTGTATGTCTGCGACCGCACGAACGATCGGATCCAGGTGTTCAAGAAAGACGGCACGTTCGTGACCGAATTCCGCGTCGAACCGGAAACGTTGCAGAACGGCTCGGTGTGGGATCTCGTGTTATCGCGCGACAAGGCGCAGCGCTACATCTTCATCGCCGACGGTGCCAACAACCAGATCGTGACCATCGAACGCCAGACCGGCAAACCCATCACGACGTGGGGTCGCGGCGGACGCAGTGCAGGCCAGTTCATCTGGGTGCACAACATGGCCATCGACAGCCGCGGCAACCTGTTCACCGCCGAAGTCGGCTATGGGCGCCGCGCGCAGAAATTCAACCGGCTGGATTGAAGGCGGAAGCTGGGGACGGCCACCAGCGCGTGGCGAACGGCAGGGAATACCGTGAGCGGTTCGGCGGGATGGCGGCTGTCCACACGCCCATACACCGCTGTATCAAGTATTGTTTGGCACGGGTTTTGTGTTGATGCGATCGGTCAACCGATGGCCCATGGAAATCCAATAGTTTTCGTAATATCTGGTCGAGGCGTGTGCCAAGGCGAAGGTTGCGACGAAACTCACGCAGCGCTTGGCATAGCGGGCGACCGGCGGACCCTCGCCCATCCAACCGGCGTACGTCGCGGGATGGATGACGTAGAGCGCAAATGAAACGGTTGCCAGATATCCCAACAGCGGCCCTTGCAACGTCCGCTGCAGAGCGTCATCCGAGCGGAAAATTGTCGAGGCGATGGTCGCCGCTGCGAGGTATGGCTTTAGGTAGGTAAGAAAACCGCCATAGGGATGCGCGCCCGCCAGCAGCAGCGCCATCAGCGCAAACGGCGACCAAAATGGTATTTTGCGCATGCGCTCGCGCAGCCGCACTGACTGTAGGGCGAGCGCGACACAGCCACCGGCCAGGATATCATCAAGACGGAACCACGTGGTCATCTGGTAATCGAAGCCGGCGCCGTCGAAGGCCGGGGCCTCGATGCCATACGCGACGCGCAGCAGCGTGACGGACAAGCACAACACGGGCACACTGGAGAGTCCGGACTTTCCCAGTGCCGCCACGATGACAGCCATCATGGCGTAAAATTGCATCTCGATGCAGAGACTCCAAAAATGTCCGTTCAAATAGCCGAGCGGATAGGGGGGATTGTTGGCATAAAACAGGACGTTTGCCGGCCATGCCGACCAGGGCGCGCCGGTCAGCGCCAGCACGACGACGAGATAGAGCCAAGCCAACGGCACCACGCGGAAGAATCTGCGGATCAGAAATGAGGCGACGTTCTGGTTCTTGAGCAGCATGCCGACGATGAGAAAGCCGGAGAGGATGAGGAACAGCAGCAGACCAACTTCTGCGAACATCTCGTTCAAACGAAACGGCTTCGGCCCCAGCGGCAGCATGTGGCCGGCCAGAACGCAGAGGATGCTGATGCCGCGCCAGCCATCGAGAACGGGAATTCTGGTCGGGTGCGGTGTCATGGATGCCTGCGGACGATGGTGCTGAGAATTTTCTGCGACGCCGCCAGAGACAAGCATCTTATCGATTTCAGCGATCGATCCTTGCGGGCATCAACAGTTTTTTGCGGGGCAAAGTCTAGCCAACCCTGGGGCTGTGGTTAAAGTCATCTGATGGCGATTTGCCAGGGTCGTTAAGATTTTAGTTGGATCACGAAACGACCCTAGCTTTTTGTTTGTCGTGCTTCTTGTCGGGAAAACCGCTTGCACCCCGGATCTTCGTCCGGGGCATGCTTTTCCCAGAAGCACTCTGGCGCCCCACATTGCGCCGCAATGTCTGCTCATGACAGTTGGCTGGACAAACGCCTGCAAGCGAGACGACGACAGCTCGATCAGGCGCGGGCGACGGGAGGATACATCATGCCACTGAACGATCTGCTGCGCAGCATGGTGGGCAACAAGAAGGGCTGGAATTCGCCCGAAAATTTCGCCCGCACCATCGTCAGGCTGGCCGTTCGAAAATTCAATTTCCCGACCGCACTGGAGGCTACCGCGTTCGTCGACGGCATGGGTGATCTGGGCATCGACGGGCTGGCGATGGCACTCAACGACGCGCCGATGACGCAAGCGTCCGACGTGGAGGCGGCGCTGCAAAACGCAGCATCAGATAAACCGACGCTTCGTCTGCTGTTCGTGCAGTCGAAACGGCCTGATAAGATCCAGCAGAAGGATGTCATCCTGTTTGCCGACGCGGTCAAAACCTTCCTGACCGCATCGAAGGCAGAAGTCCGCCGCTTGAAACCGAGCGGTCAGCTGAATGAATTGTTCGGCGTGCTATGTGCCATCCAGGAGGCCCGTCCCGACATTGCCGACACCTGCGACGTGTCGCTGATCTTCGGCTACGGTGGCGTGTGGCAAGACTTCCCCGCCGTGAACATGCGTCGCGAGAACGCGCTCACGACGCTACGGCGTGAAATGCCCAAAGGCCGCTTCGAGTTCGAGATCTGGGGCACCGACCGGCTCGTTCAAATCGGCCAGCAGTTCGGCCCCGCATCAAAGCGGAAACTTGGTGGCGTAAATCTCATGGAATTGCCGCCGGGTGACGCCACCGGCTACATTGGTTACGTAGCGGCGCAAAGCCTCGTCGATTTCGCCTCGCGCCCGGCGAGCGACGATACGCCTGCAGTTCGCGTGGCAGACGACTTCATGTTCGCCGACAACGTGCGGGCATTTCTGGGCGTCGACCATGCACGCGCCGAGCGAGAAAATCCAGGCGCCATCGGCTTGAGTGCAACGCTGGAGCGGGGCGCGGCAAAGAACGTTATACTCGGGCACAACGGCATTGTGATCGTCGCCGATGCGGGCAAGCTGCTCGACGGCGGAAAAATGGTGGAGTTGGTCGGCGCACAGATCGTCAACGGTTGCCAAACGACCCACGTTCTGGTCTCCCGCAGCGGCGCACTGGACGGCTGCAGCGTACCCGTGAAGATCGTCGTGACCGACGAAGAAGCGCTCAAAGATATGATCGCGCTGGCCTCCAATACGCAGGCCGAGGTCGACAGCTATGACATTCTCGCGCGGCTGCCGAACATTCGCGCGTTGGAAAACGAGTTCAGCCGTGCGGCCATTCCATTACATGAGCGCGTGTGGTTCCAACGGCGGCGCAACGAGCCGGTCGACTTCCCGCCGAATTGGGAACATCCGCCGCATTTCCGCGTCGTTCGACCGCGCCATCTGCTCGACGCCTTTGTCTCCACCATCCTGTCGGCCCCAGACGTTGCGCACGCCAACGCGCAGGCCACGCTCGACTATGCGCGACAGGGCATCGCCTTCCATCCCCAGCACGATCCGCGTTTGTATCAGGCGCTGGCCTGGATGGTGGTCACGGGACGAAACTGGGCTCGCCGCCACAATAGAAACTGGCAGGATCGCCATACGTTCGTTGGCGGACAAGCCTATCCGGCGAGACATCAATACCTGCTGGCACTTTGGCACCTGACCGACGAACTTCCGGAGGCCACCGGAGAAGCCGACATCGATCGCAGCGGTCCCGTGCAGGAGCGCTTCGAGCATCTCGTGGCAAAGCTGCTGGACAGCAAAAAAGGTGATCGCCTGGGCGATCTGGCGGGACAAGCGGTCGATCAGTCTGTGCCGGTGGGGCGACACCTGAATGCGGACCTGGTGCGCACGAAAGCGTTTACAAAAACGGTAATCGCCAAAGCCAGCGAACTGCGCTGAACCTCAACGGTAAGATCCAAGCTCTTCACGCAAGAAGTGGAACTGCGGTTCGCATGGGGAGTTCATCGGCTCAACCGTATCGCAAACAATAACTGCTCCGCTGGCGGATATGTGAGGCACGATCCATGCTTTTCGGCGCCACGGAAATCGAAGGGATGAACAATGGCAAAAAACACGATCTGCCTTTGGTTCGACAAGGACGCCGAGACTGCTGCCGGCTTCTACGCCGAGACCTTTCCTGAGAGCGCCGTCGGTGCGATTTTTCGTGCGCCAAGTGACTACCCCGCAGGCAAAGAGGGCGACGTGCTGACCGTGGAGTTCACGGTCGCCGGCGTCGCCTGTATTGGCCTCAACGGCGGGCCGGCATTCGGGCATACCGAGGCTTTCTCGTTTCAGATTGCAACCGACGATCAGCAAGAAACCGATCGTTACTGGAACGCGATAGTGGGCAATGGTGGCCAAGAAAGCGCCTGCGGCTGGTGCAAAGACAGGTGGGGCATCTCCTGGCAGATCACGCCGCGCGTCTTGAACGAGGCTTTGGCGGCCGGAGGCAACGAAGCAAAACGCGCCTTTGATGCGATGATGAGCATGACGAAGATCGATGTCGCCGCGATCATGGCTGCCCGGCGCGGCTGACATTGCGCTGAACGCGCCTGCCGCTTCCGTCCCCTGCGAACTCGCAAACTCGAATATTCCGCAGCGCTTCCCTTCCACCACCGACTGCTGCTATCTTCAGCTGCTTCCGCAATCGCCGGGATTGGTCGAGCGAGGCAGTTACATCCATGACTGAAGACAAGCGGTCTGAAGATCCGGGCATCGGGCATAATCTGCCGGAGACGAAAGCCGTAGAGCCGGAGAGGCGCGCCAACAAACAGCCCGACCAAAAGCACATCGTGCTGTCATCGCATCCGCGCAAAGGTGTGGTCGGCGCGCCCGATATTCATTGGGGTGCTGCCACTGCCAAGTTGCGCGGCCCGGTGATCGGCAGCCAAGCCAATCCACAGCAGCGCAACGTCATCGGTGTGCACTCCGGTGCCTACGGCGTCTATCGCGCGCTGGCCATTGCCGCCGGCAAATTGAGTCCGATCCACAGGCCTGATCTGACGAACACGTTTCCGCCCGTCGACATACCCCCGCAACCGCAATGGCAGGGTACCGAGAGGATCGTGTCGATGGATCCATGGGGGCATCTGGTCGCCGCCGAATTCCGTGACGAGATCGCCCAGGGCTTCGACATCAGGCCGACGATCGCCATAACCAAGGCACGCATCCAATTGCCGGAACTACAGGGCGCGCTTCGCTCGGGGCGCGTCAAGGCAGACGGTCACATCCTGCTCGAGAACGGCGATACCAATGTCGTCAAGGCGGCCATCGAACCGGTGTGGTATCTGCCGGGCATCGCCAAGCGGCTCGGTATCTCCGAAACGCAGCTGCGCCGCGCGCTGTTCGAGCAGACCGGCGCGATGTTTTCCGATCTCATCACCCGCCATGACCGCAAGATTTTTCTACCGCCGATCGGCGGCATCACACTGTATATCTTTGGCGACGTGGCCAATCTCGCATCCGGCATGCACGAGATCGCCTGCCGCGTGCACGACGAATGCAACGGCTCGGACGTGTTCGGTTCTGACATCTGCACCTGCCGGCCCTATCTGGTGCACGGCATCGAGGAATGCATTTTGTCGGCGCAGCGCGGCGGCTCGGGTTTGATCGTCTACAATCGGAAGGAAGGCCGGGCGTTGGGCGAAGTCGTCAAGTTCCTGGTGTACAACGCGCGCAAACGCAATCCGGCCGGCGACACCGCGGCTGCCTATTTCGAGAAAACCGAGTGCGTGGCTGGCGTGCAGGACGTCCGCTTCCAGGACCTGATGCCGGACGTGTTCAATTGGCTCGGCATCCGCCGCATCGACCGCTGGATTTCGATGAGCAACATGAAGTTCGACGCCATGGCGCAGCACGGTATCGAGATCGTCAAGCGCATCCCGATACCCGATGAGATGATACCGCGCGACGCCTCAGTCGAGATGGATGCGAAGAAGGCGGCTGGGTATTTCACCGATGGCACGTCTTCGGCGGCAGTCGCCACAGATGATCTTGCCGACACCAAGGGGCGCACGCTTGACCGGTATTGATGAAACGGTAGGGTCGCTGCTGTCCGCTAAGGCGGTTCGCACGCGCGCGCGGATGATTTTCGATGCGGGCAAACTCGGCAAGCTGGCGCACTTTTCGCTGCATCTCGACAAACTTCCGGACTGCGCGGTTTATGTCGCTGAGACCATCAAGCAGAATTATCCAACGCTGAAGGTGCCGCCACATTCTCGCTGGCGGCACCTGGATGCCAACGGGCATCGTTGGGCTGATCGCCTCGGTGATCGTTTGTCGAACGACGACCATGAGCGTGCCCGCCAACGCATCGAGCTTGCAGTGACGAGCGTGCTGCTCGACGCCGGCGCGGGTCCACAATGGAAATGGCGCGACCCTGTGACAGGCCGCGACTTCACCCGCTCGGAAGGGCTTGCGCTGGCGTCACTCGAAGCCTTTCGCGATGGCGTCTTTTCGTCCGATCCTGCGCAACCGAGCAGGGCGGATGCGGCGGGCTTGAGCAACGTTTCCGCCCAAAGACTGGCGGCGGCTTTCCAAGTCCGAGACGATAATCCGTTGTTGGGCCTGCACGGACGAATTACGTTGATGAAGCGGCTCGGATCGGCGATCGAGCAGCATACAAACGTTTATGGCACTTCGCCTCGCGTGGGTGGATTGTTCGATCATTTGCGAGCGACGGCGCGAGATAGCGAAGTCGAAACGTCGCACATTTTGTGGCTTTTGCTCTCCACATTGGGCGGCGTCTGGCCGGGCCGATTGGTAATAGACGGTGTGCGCCTCGGCGATACCTGGCGGCATCCAGCGATTACAGTCGAAGGGCCGACGCGCGGGTTGATGCCTTTTCACAAGCTGTCCCAATGGCTCGCCTATTCCCTAATTGAACCGATCGACCGCGGCGGGCTTATCGTGCTGAATTGGGACGCGCTCACCGGGCTCGCCGAGTATCGCAATGGCGGGCTGTTCATCGACATGGGCGTAATCGTCCCGCGCAATCCCACACTCGCCGCAACGCCGTTGACACCCGGCCAGGAGCCGATCGTCGAATGGCGCGCGCTGACCGTGGCGCTGCTCGACGAAATCGCGTCACTCGTGCGCGCCGAACTCGGCGTCACTGCGCAACAAATGCCGCTGGCCTCCATCCTCGAAGGCGGCACCTGGGCCGCCGGGCGGCGCATCGCCAAGGAGAAGCGCGCCGATGGCGGGCCGCCGCTGAACATCGTCAGCGACGGGACGGTGTTTTGAGATGTGCGTTGGGCGTAGGTTGGGTCAAACGTTTCAGCGCGACCCAACAGGCAACACGATCAGCACCCGCCGTTGTTGGGTCGCGCCAAGAGGCTTGACCCAACCTAGAGACCTTGCACCGCTCACGACTGACCACAAGCACAGGCCGCCCCGATGCCCCACGCCAATCACCCCACGCTCACCGTTGTCGAGCATCCGCTGGTTGCACATAAGCTCTCGCATATGCGGATGACCACCACATCGTCGAAGGCCTTCCGCGAGCTGCTGCGCGAGATTTCGCTGCTGCTCGGCTACGAGGTTCTGCGCGATCTGCAGACCGAGTTGCGCCCCATCGAGACGCCTGTCGGCCCGACCAACGCACCCTTCCTGATGGGCAAGAAACTGGTGTTCGTGCCGATCTTGCGGGCGGGGTTGGGGCTGCTCGACGGCATGCTGGAATTGGTTCCCAGCGCGCGGGTCGGCCACATCGGTCTTTATCGCGATCCTGAAACGCTCGGCGCGATCGAATACTATCTGAAGGTGCCGGAGGATATTTCAGAGCGCCTGACGGTTATCTGCGATCCCATGCTGGCGACCGGCAATTCGGCCATCGCCGCCGTGTCGCGGCTGAAGGAGCAAGGCGCGCGCGACATAAAACTCGCCTGCCTGCTGGCGGCGCCGGAAGGCGTCGACGCACTCGCAGCGGCGCACCCGGATGTGCCCATTTATTCCGCCAGTCTCGACAGCCATTTGAACGAGCACGGCTATATCGTGCCCGGCCTCGGGGACGCCGGCGATCGCATGTTCGGGACGAAGTGAGCACAACTTTCGGGTCGCGCGGTCGGCCCGTTCCTGCAAAACTACCGCCATGAAAACGCGCGCATCCCAATCCCCCACATCAGCAAAAATCGCAACATTAGACTGGCCGCGTATTGGCGGCGAGCTCGACGCATCCGGTGTCGCCAATATCGGGGCGATCCTCACGCAGGCAGAATGCAGGGAACTTGTCGGCCTCTATGGCGACGACGGCCAATTCCGCTCGCGCATAGTGATGAACCGGCATGGCTTCGGCTCGGGCGAATACAAATATTTTTCCTATCCGCTACCGGCGCTCGTCGAAAAGTTGCGCCGCGCGCTCTACCCGCGCTTGGCAGCGGCAGCCAATCACTGGGCGACAGCGCTCGGGACTGCCGACACATTCCCCGACAAGCTGGAAGACATGCTTGCGCGTTGCCACGCGGCGGGGCAGACCAAACCGACGCCTCTCATGCTGAGTTATCGGGCTGGCGACTACAATTGTCTGCATCAGGATATCTACGGCGCGCTGGTGTTCCCGCTGCAGGTCGTGGTGCTGCTGTCTGAGCCTGGGCGCGATTTCGAAGGTGGCGAATTCGTCGTCGTCGAACAACGACCGCGCATGCAATCGAAGGCCGAAGTTGTTTCGCTGCGGCAGGGAGAAGCGGCCGTCTTCGCCACCCGCGAACGCCCGAAGCAAGGCACCAAGGGCGTGTATCGCGTGCAACTCCGCCACGGCGTCAGCCGCATCCGCTCCGGTGAACGCAAGACGCTAGGACTGATTTTTCATGATGCGGGATGAGTCACGGCAACGCACGCCGCCGACTTTAATATTAATTTCCTCAGGACGAATATTATTTTCTGTGCATAATCTACGCGTGTTTGATTCGTTAGATCGATTGCTTCGCGGGGGCGGCAATGACGCATTTTTCCAAGAAGGCACTTTTGTGCCTGTTTGTTGGCGGTTGTGCCATCCATCCATTACCCGAAGATATATCTCGAAAATCGACCTTCGAAATCGTCCGGGCTATTCGCTGCGAGGCGAAGCAGGCCGTGCTTGATATCAACGATGTGCGATATGATCAGGCCGTCATTGGTTACGCATTCACGTTTGATATTACGGAACATGATGATGCCACGGCAGACGCGACGTTCAAAAGACCGTTTTTCAGCGGCGGCGCATTCGACCTCTCGATCTCAGCAGCTGGCTCAAAGTTGACTCGAGAAGCAAAACGCACGTTTACGGTCTCCGATACTTTTGCCGAATTGAAAAAGGCGAAATGCGACGCAGAGTCACTTCGGATTGCCGGAAAATTTCCGATCACTGGAAGCATTGGGCTCAAAGAGGTTATCCAGACATTCGTCAAGATCGAGGAACTGACCGGTTTAAATAGTACCTCAGATAGCTTCACACCTGCGGCAGCCAATACGACGGCGTTCTCCGACGATTTGAAGTTCAAGACCGAGTTGATGACGGGGGGCATAAAACCACAGTTGACCCTCAACGAGGTTCCCGGTGTTTTCCGCTTGACACAAATCAGCGCCAACCTGAGCGCGGACCGCACCGACGAGCACAACGTGATATTGGCGCTTGCCCTGCCAAACCTTCCGGCCAAGCAGCCAAACAAGACAGTGAGCCGCGCCGAAATCCGCAATCTTTCCGCCCGGGCGCCGATCAGCAGTCGCGTACCGACCAAGGCAGAGATCGATTCTGTCAACGACGCGCGGACCAAGGTATTTTTGACGCTGGATCGCAAACGGCTGTTCCAATTGGACCAGGACTTGGCGAACGCCTTGCGCGGTCGGTAGTGAGCGGGACCTGCGGCGCGGCTGCAGGGCATCAGTATTTGCTCTAGTCAATCCTTCCGCCATCATCGTAGGATGCCGCACCGACCATCAAAAGATGGCGTTACTTTCCGGGAGGAAATGATGAAGCGCCTGCGCACTCCGACCTTGGCCCTCATTGCTGCCGTGGTCTGCTCCGCTCCAGCTTTGGCTCAAGCGCCGAAAGCCAACGGCGAAACGCTCAAGATTCAGAATTATGCCGGCACCACCGGCAATATGCATGCCATCGTCGCCAAGGCCAAAGGTCTTTGCGAGAAATACAATTTCAAGTGCGAGACGACGATCATCAACTCGACCGTGCTTGGTATTCAGGCGCTGATCGGTAAATCGATCGATGTGGTGCAAGGCGGCGGCGATGTGACCGCCGCAACAGTCGCCGCCGGTGGCGATGTGACGATTGTCGGCGTCAGCCTGCCCAACAACGTCTTGTCGATCAGCGCGCGCAACGACGTTGCGCTGCCGAACCGGGCGCAGGGCTATCCCGCCATCATGAAAGACTTCAAAGGCCTGAAGGTCGGCGTGTCGGCGCGCGGCACCTCGAGTGAGTTGCTGTTCAATCGCATGCTCACCGATGGCGGCCTTGCGTCGGGCGACGTGACCTACGTGGCGATCGGCGGCCCGGCAACGGCCTACACGTCGATGGTGGTGGGCAAACAGGTTGACGCTGTCGTGATGTTCCAACCGCTGACGCAGCTTTGCCGCTTCAACAAGACCTGCGATACCGTCGTCGATATGACCCTGGGCGAGGGACCGGCGGCGATCAAGGCCATGAACGGATCGTCGGTCGTGTTCGTCATGCGCCGCGAGCAGGCCGACGGCAACCCAGCGCTGATGGCCGCGTTCTATGCGGCCATGAGAGATGCCGCCGTGTGGTTCAACGATCCCGCCAACTTCGAAGAACTGGTCAGCATCTACACGCCACTAATCAGCTTCGGCGACATGGCCGGCGCCGATCAGCTGCGCCGGGAATGGATCAAAAGCGTGATTTCGGCCTACAGCACGGACCTCAAGGTCAACCGCCCCGCCGTGAAGGCGATGGTCGATTTCTTTACCGAAGCGAAAACCCTCGACAAGCCCGTGGATCTCGGGAAACTCGTCTGGGACAAGGCGCCGTGATACACTGCAGCCCTACTCTATGACCCATCAGAAAACTCTCGGCCTGCTGGGTGGACTCGGGGTGGGGGCGACGGTGCTCTACTATGAGGGCATCACGGCGCGATGTGCTGAGCGCGCGTTCGTGCCCAAGTTGGTGATCGCGCACGCTCATGCACCGACGGCGCTGGCGTTGGTGACTGCCGGGAAGATCGACAAGATGGCCGTGTATCTCGCGGGCTTTGCCAACCAACTGGCCGCCGCCGGCGCGGACGTGCTCGCCATTCCCGCAATCACACCGCACATCTGTCTGGCGGAAGTGCAGCAACTGACGCCGCTGCCGTTCATCGATCTGCTGGAGGTCACGGCGCGCACTATTCGCGTTCGCGGCCTGAAGCGTATCGCGCTATTCGGCACGCGGTTGTCGATCGAAACGAAATTATTCGCGCGCCTCGATGACTTCGACGTCGTGCTCCCCAAGCCGAACGAGATCGCGGAGATCCACGACATCTACGTGGCTATCGCCACCAGTGGTCGGGGCACCGAACAGCAGGTCGCGAGGTTAAGGGAACTGGCACACACGCTTTGCCACCGTGACGGCGCCGAAGCGATCGTACTCGCCGGCACCGACCTCAATCTGGTGTTTGATGAAAGTAACATCGATTTTCCCGCCGTCGATTGCGCGGCGGCCCACATCGACGCCATCGTCGCGCACATAACCCCATCGGGCGCCTGACGTCGCCACGCATTTGCGCTCTTCCCAGCGGCCGCACAGCCGCTATGCTGCGGCCAGTTCAACCTCAGCTTCGAGACATCTGTATCATGGCCAAGAAACCCGCCTCGCCTGCCAATGGCACGCGCAAATTCCGCTCGTCCGCCTGGTACAACAATCCCGACAATCCGGAGATGACGGCGCTCTATCTCGAGCGGATGATGAACTATGGGCTGACGCTGGAGGAACTGCAGTCGGGCAAGCCGATGATCGGCATCGCGCAATCGGGCTCCGATCTGGCGCCGTGCAACCGGCATCATATCGGGCTAGCGCATCGCATCCGCGAAGGCATCCGCGAAGCCGGCGGCATTGCTTTCGAGTTTCCAGTGCATCCGATCCAGGAAACCGGCAAGCGCCCGACCGCCAGCCTCGATCGCAATCTGCAATATCTCGGGCTGGTGGAAGTGTTGTACGGCTATCCGCTCGATGGCGTGGTGCTGACGACGGGTTGCGACAAGACCACGCCGGCGCAGATCATGGCGGCGGCGACTGTCGACATACCCGCCATCGTGCTGTCGGGCGGGCCGATGCTCAACGGCTGGCATCGCGGCGAGCGCACGGGTTCGGGCACAATTGTCTGGAAAGCGCGCGAGATGATCGCCAAGGGCGAGATCGACGACAAGGGCTTTGCCGAACTGGTCGCCTCGTCGGCGCCATCGGCCGGCCACTGTAATACGATGGGCACGGCATCGACAATGAACAGTCTTGCCGAAGCGCTTGGCATGAGCCTGCCGGGATGCGCGGCCATTCCAGCGCCGCACCGTGATCGCGAGCGCATCGCCTATCTGACCGGCAAGCGCATCGTAGAAATGGTGCACGAAGACCTGAAGCCGTCGCAGATCCTGACCAGGGCGGCATTCGAAAACGCCATCGTCGTGAATTCGGCCATCGGCGGCTCAACCAACGCACCGATCCATCTCAATGCAATTGCCGCCCACATCGGCGTCGAACTCAACAACGACGACTGGGAAAAAATCGGCTACGACATACCGCTGCTGGTCAACATGCAGCCCGCCGGCGAATACCTGGGTGAGGAATTTTTCCGCGCGGGTGGCGTGCCGGCCGTCGTCGCCGAGCTGATCGCCGAGGGCAAGATCAACAAAACCGCGCTGACCGTCAACGGCCGGACACTGTACGAGAACTGCCGCGGCAAGCGAACAGAAGACCGCAAGGTCATCAAGGCCTACGACGAACCGATGAAGAAGGCGGCAGGGTTCCTTAATCTGAAGGGCAACCTGTTCGACAGCGCGATCATGAAAGCGTCGGTGATCTCGGAGGAATTCCGCAAGCGCTATCTGTCGAACCCGAAAGATCCGATGGCCTTCGAGGGCCGGGCGATCGTGTTCGACGGGCCGGAAGATTATCACAAGCGCATCGACGATCCGAAACTGGCGATCGACGAGCACTGCCTGCTGTTCATGCGCGGCGCCGGCCCGGTCGGCTATCCCGGTGCTGCCGAAGTGGTCAACATGCGGGCGCCCGATTATCTCCTGAAGAAGGGCATCAGCGCGCTGCCTTGCATTGGCGACGGCAGGCAGTCCGGAACGTCGGGATCGCCATCCATCTTGAATGCGTCGCCGGAGGCTGCGACCGGCGGCGGGCTGGCCATACTCAGGACCGGCGACAAGGTGCGGATCGATCTCAAGAAGCGCACGGCAGACATGCTGATCTCGGACGCGGAGATCAAGAAACGCTATGCAGACCTGGCGAAGGCCGGCGGCTACAAATATCCTGCCAGTCAGACGCCGTGGCAGGAAATACAGCGCGGCATGGTCGATGAACTGTCCAACGGCATGGTGTTGAAACCAGCCGTGAAATACCAGAAGGTTGCCGCGACCAAGGGGATCCCGCGCGACAACCACTGAATTGGCGAACGCAAACAACAGAGGCCTTCAAGCCTTTGTTGTTTCCTATTTCATCGCATTGCCGACCTTGTTGGCGACATCGCCCCAGCCGCCGCCGGCAGCTCCGCCCACGGCTTTGAAGGCGCCGATGCAGGCCACCGAAATCAGCACAAGCATCAAGCAATATTCGATTGCCGTCGCGCCGCGCGTGTCGGCGCAAAAATCGCGGATGAATGCGGCTGCTCGATCCATGGCGCCGCGCTGCAGACGTTTTGAGTTCACTACCATCGCGCCGCCCCTCGAAATCCCTCATCGGATTCGATCAGAGCAGATCCCGCAGCATTGCCAGCAGCGGAATATCCGCCGGCGGCATCGGGTAGTCGCTCAACCGAACGGCACGGACCCAGGCAATGTCCTGGCCTTCGCGTGGTGTCACATCGCCATCCCACTTTCGGCAGATATAAAGTGGCATCAGCAGATGGAATGTCTCGTAGGCGTGGCTGGCGAACGTGAAAGGCGCGAGACACGCCGGCTTGACTTCAATCCCAAGCTCTTCATGGAGCTCGCGGACCAAGGCCGCCTCGGGCGTCTCACCCAATTCCACCTTACCGCCCGGAAACTCCCAGAGCCCCGCGAGCGACCGCCCCGGAGGACGCTTCGCAATCAACACCCGCCCGTCAACATCGACCAGCGCGCAGGCCACGACGAGAACCGTCTTGTTGCCCATGCTCATGAGAGTATCGCCGCCAATCGTTAATTTACCTCTTCAGTGCACACCCGAAATCGAGGGTATTCGCGCTGTTTGCACAAATTTTACTTCAACTGCGATAATCGGCGTTAATGGAAACATAATCGTGGGTAAGATCGCAGGTCCACACGGTTGCCGCGCCGCCGCCAATGCCGACGTCGACGCGGATGACGATCTCGGCATTCTTCATATAAGCGGCGCCGGTCGCCTCGGTGTAATCTGCGGCACGTTCGCCGTTTCTCGCGACGATGTGCGGGCCGAACCAGATTGACAGCTTGTCGCGATCCGCCGCTTCTCCCGATTTGCCGACGGCCATGACCACGCGGCCCCAGTTCGGATCCTCGCCGGCGATGGCGGTCTTCAAGATCGGCGAGTTGGCACAGCTGAAGGCAATGCGCCGCGCCGCCCGATCGTTCTCCGCTCCCCACACCTGGAAGGTGACGAATTTGGATAAGCCTTCGCCATCCTTGACGACCTGCAGCGCTAAATCGTGCATCAACGCGCGAAGGGCTCCGGCAAAGGCGCAGCAGTTAGCGTCCGCCATATCCGAGATGACGGGCGCGCCCCGCTTTGTCGCAGTCCCCGTGGCAAACGCAAGCAGCGTATCGCTGGTCGAGGTGTCGCCATCGACCGTGATGCAGTTGAAGGTTTGATCCGAAAGCGCCGAGACAAGACGTTGCAGCAGAGGTTGGGTGATAGCCGCATCGGTAAAGATGAAACACAGCATGGTCGCCATGTCCGGTTGGATCATGCCGGCGCCCTTGCAGAAGCCATTGATGTGCACGTCCACGCCACCGAGTTTGACCGTGCGTGTCGCAAGTTTCGGATAGGTGTCGGTGGTCATGATGGCGCGGGCGGCCGCTTCGGTGGCCCCGGCATCGGCGGATTTGGCCATGCCGCCAAGCAGATGAGCAAACTTCGTCGCGTCCATCGGCTCGCCGATCGTGCCTGTCGACGCAAGATAGACTTCGTGCGGCTGGCCGCCGACTGCCTTGGCGGCAAATTCGGCGGTCGTTGCCACCGCATCGCGACCGCGCTGACCAGTGAACGCATTGGCATTGCCGGAGTTGACGACGACGACGCGGGCTGAGCCCTGCTTCAAGCTTTCGCGGCACCAACTAACGGCTGCCGAAGCAGTCTTGGATTGGGTCAGCACGCCGGCAGCGACGGTGCCGGGATCGAGCGCGGCCACCATCAGATCGGTCCGACCCTTATAGCGAATGCCGGCTTCCGCGGTGGCAAATCGTACGCCGTCGATGACCGGCATGACGGGTAATTCAACGGGTGCAAAGGGTGAAAGTTTTGCGATTGCGGCCATGGCGGAAACCTTAGGATCAAAGTAGGGCGCAATAGCCACTTTGGCGTATTGCGCCGTCGCAGGTTAGACACATCTCCGGGAAATGCCTTTCGTAGGTTGGGTCAAGCCTTCGCGCGACCCAACATTGGCGCCCCGCGCATCAGCCGTTGGGTCGCCCCCGGATCAAGTGTCCGGGGTTGACCCAACCTACAAAGCACAAAGCACAGATCACATGCCCGGCACGGGTCCCATGAAGTCGCGCTTGCCGATGTCGACGCCGTTGGCGCGCAGGATCGAATAGGCGGCTGCGGTGTGGAAATAGAAATTCGGCATGCCGAACATCAACAAATAGGTTTGGCCTTTGAACGTCATCGGATTGCCGCCGACTTTCAACGAGATCTCGCGGCCCTCGGAACCGTCGATCTGAGCCGGCTTGAAGCTATCGATGTAGACGATGGTCTTGGCGATGCGTGCTTTTAGTTCCGGGATCGACTTCTCGGTATCTTCCCAGCTCGGCACGTCGACGCCGGCCAAGCGCGCCGTGACGCCTTTGGCGAAATCGGTGGCGATCTGGACTTGCCGCGCCAACGGGAACATATCGGCAATCAGACGCGAACCGGTCAGCGCGAGCGGATCGGACTTCTTGGCCGCGCAATGCGCCTCCGCCTTGTCGAGGACGGCCGACAGTCCCTTAAGGAATTGGACAAACACAGGCACCGACGCCGCGTACATGGTAATGGACATATTCAAACTCTTTCAAAGTTGCATTTCTCGCATACGGCACTGCTAACGCATCCATTCGACTTTGGCCATGGTCTCGCTGGCGGTGCTGGGCAGGGCAATTCAATTCTCGATTTCACAGCCACTCAACTGTCATTCCAGGGCTTGTCCCTGAGACCCAGGGTGCCACGATTTCAGGCTTGAGATTGTTGGACCCTGGGTCCTACCCACGAGGGGTAGGATGACAGTTGCGGTTGCGGCATCGGAAGAGAAAAAATTGAATTGCCCTGGGCCCGAAACGCCGGCGGCGCGAACAACATTTACCGATCAAGGAATTCTGCATACACTGCTGTTCCAGAGAAAAAATGGGAGGCGTGCAAGATGAATTCCAACCTATCAAAAGCGACGGCTATTGCGGGTGCCATACTGGCCTCGACCCTATATGTGAATGCGCAAACGCCACCGGGGGGCGCACCTGCTGCGACACCACCTGCAGCGCCGGCGGCGCCGACACCGCCGCTGTTCTCGACGACAAAAGTCGAAGGTACCGACAACGTCTACATCTTCCGTTATCAAGGCCACCAATCGATGTTCGTGGTGACCAAGGCCGGCGTGATCGCGACGGATCCGATCGGCCTGCGCCGGCCGCAGGCGGTGACTACCTATATCGACGAAATCAAGAAGGTGACGAGCCAACCGATCAAATACGTGATCTACAGCCACAGCCATTACGACCATATCGCCGGGGGCAAACCGTTCAAGGATCTCGGGGCAAAGTTCGTCGCGCACAAGAACGCCAAGGCGCAGCTGCAGCGCTTTCCATCGCCAGACGTGATCATGCCGGACGAGCTAGTGGACGGCAAAAAAACGATCAACCTCGGCGGCACCAGTTTAGAACTGCTGTACGTCGGCAAAAACCACTCCGACAACAGCCTTGTGATGCGGTTGCCCAAGGAGAAGATCATCTTCGCGGTGGACTTCATCCCGATCCAGACCGTGCTGTTCCGCAATATGCCCGACACGACCAACCCGCTCGAATGGCAAGCGTCATTGAAGCGGGTCGCAGCGCTTGAGTGGGATCGCATGATTCCCGGCCACCCCTATGCCGGTGGTCGCCTCGGGACCAAGCAAGATCTGGCTGATCTGATGGGCTATTTCGACGACCTGTCGGCAGAAGTGAAAAAAGCCGCGGCCGAAGGCAAATGCACGGACACCGCTATGAAGGAAATAAAGCTGCCGAAGTATGAGAAGTGGGGCAATTATGCGCAGTTCCTGCCGATGAATGTCGAGCGCATGTGCTATCTGGCGAACGGGAATTGAGCCGACCCGAAACATCGATATTTAACGTAGGCTGAAAGCATCACCGGATGTTCCGCGGTTGGACATCCGGCGATGCTTTTCTACTTCGCCTCGCTTTGCTTGATGCCGGCGGATTCGATGAGCCGGGTGATGCGGGCGTAATCTTTGGCGAACAGGTCGGCGTGAGCCGCGACGGAGCGCTGCGCATTCGGATAAACGACCGTTCCGACGGCTGCGAACTTGGCTTGCACGGATGGATCGTCGACGGCCGCGGCCAACGCCGTATTGAGTCTGGTGATCACGGCTTCGGGCGTACCTTTCGGCGCATAGAGCCCATGCCAGACACTGAACATGACTTCGGGAATGCCAACTTCGACGACCGTCGGCACGTCGGGTATCGCAGCGTTGCGCTCTGGCGTGGTCAAGGCGAAGGCCTTGATCGTGCCGGCGAGGATTTGCGGTACGGAATTGGTCGTCTGATCACAGATCAGATCGATCTGCCCGCTGATGAGATCGTTCAATGCGGGCGCAGCACCGCGATAGGCCACATAGGTCAGCTTGACGCCCAGAGCCTGTGCCAAAAGCACCTCGCATAGATGCGAGTTCGAGCCCGCCCCGGCATGGCCCACTGTGACCTTCTCGCCGTTGACCTTGATCCAGGCGAACAGTTCCTTAGCCGTTGTCGCCGGGATCGATTTTCGTGCCACGATGACGAGCGGACCGATGTTGACCAAGCCAATCGGCGCGAACGCGGATCGTGTGTCGTACCGCAGGTTGGAGTATAGGCTCGGCGCTGCCACCAAGGCCAAATGGTGCAAGAGCAGGGTATGGCCGTCCGGGGAGCTTTTCGCCACCTTGTCGGCCGCGATCGTGCCGCCAGCGCCGGCGGCGTTGTCGATGATGAAGGGCTGTCCGAGCGTGCGGCTCAAATGGTCGCCGAGAATGCGGCCGATCACGTCGGTAGGCCCGCCGGCGGTGTAAGGCACCGTAATGGTTACCTGCCGCGTCGGAAAGGTTTGCGCCTGGGACGCGGAAAAGCCGGTAGAAATGCCAAGCAGAGGCACCAGAAGTGCGCAGAACCGTTTGGCCCAAAACCCGTGCAATCGCGTGCGCATGAAGTCTCCCGGAAAAATTAATCGAACCCACTGCGTCCGGCGGCAGGTTAGACGGACGCCGCCGAATGACAAGGTCATACTCGACACTTGACGCGAGCCACTCCGATCGCCCAAATCGCCGCCAATCGATGTGGATCGAAACCGGTCGCGTCGTTCGCAAGGAACAAGCTCGTGAAAAAAGTCCTGCTCACAGGTGCCGGCGGCGATGTCGGTCAGCGCATCATACCGCTGCTCAAGGCGGTGTATCCGGGTCTAGTTCTGTCCGATCTGCAGCCGGTGGCGAACGCGCATGGGCTGGAGTTTCGTCTGGCCGAGTTGGGTGATAAGGCAGCCGTAGCGGCCGCTGTAAGCGGCGTCGACGGGATCATCCATCTTGGCGGATATTCGGTCGAGGGACCGTGGGAAACAATTCTCAACGCCAATATCGTCGGTTGCTACAATCTGTTCGAAGCGGCGCGAGCGGCCAAAGTGCAGCGCATCATCTTCGCATCATCGAACCACGCCGCCGGATTTTATTCGCGCGAAGAAACCATCCCGGCGGAAGCGCCACCGCTGCCCGACAGCCGCTATGGCGTATCGAAGGCATTCGGCGAGGCACTTGGGGCGCTCTATGCCATGAAACACGGTATCGGTGTGACCTCGCTGCGCATTGGCAATGTGGGGGAGCAGCCGCTGGATGTACGGCGTCTGTCGATCATGCTGCACCCGGAGGACCTCGTGCAGTTGATCCGCATCGGCCTCGAGCATCACGACATCGTCAACGAAGTGTTCTATGGCGTGTCCGGCAATACGCGCTCGTGGTACGACAATTCGCGTGCAGAAGCATTTGGCTACCGCCCCAAATACGACGCCGAGACGCAAGTTGCCTACGCCGAAGCCGAACAGAAGAAGCTGCAGGCCGATGCCGTTGCTGACGCGTATCAAGGCGGCGGCTTCTGCGCGATAGAATACTCGGCAGATATGGCTGCAATCGCCGAGAAGCTGGATCGCACGATGGATTTCAGCAGTTGAAGACGTTACTTGACGGCTGCGCGCACCGCCGTCCTCACTTGGTCCAGTGCCAATGGCTTGGAAAGCACGTCGGCGATATGCGGCTTGAGTTTTTCTGGCAGGGCCGTATCGGTATAGGCCGACATCAAGATAACCCGCAATTTCGGCATTATCGCCACGGCTTTCGTCGCTAACTCAATGCCATTGACACTTGGCATATGAATGTCCGTCAGCATGACGTCAAACGTCGCGCCGGGAGCGCTCATCAGATCCAAGGCCTCTTGGCCGTCGTGGGCTGAGGAAACACTATGCCCGTCGCCCCGCAATGCTCGCTCCACCATGGCAAGCATTGCCGCGTCGTCTTCCGCCAAGAGCACGCGCGCCATGACAGTCTCCCTCCAGCAATCGATTCCGGCCCGTTACGCACCTTGAACCAAACGGCCCACGAAGGGCAACTCCCGAAACCGGTGCCCGGCATCCATGCCATAACCGACGACGAAGACATTAGGACAATCAAATGCCTTGAAATCCGCGCCGATCTGGACGGCGCGTTTGACCGTTTTGTTCAGCAACACGCACGTGCGCACCGATTTGGCCCCCCTTGCAGACAACAAATCCTTGGCAAATGCCAGCGTGCGGCCACTCTCAAGGATATCGTCGACGAGAAGGACGTTGCGATCACGCACGTCTCCTTCCATATCGCGAACGATATGAACCTGGCCTGATGAGGTGAGGCCCTTGCGGTAACTCGACAGGGTCATGAATTCGACTTCCGGCGCCAACCCGGCGACATGCAGTGCCCGGATCAGGTCGGCGGCGAACACGAAACTGCCCTTCAAGATGGCGACGACGAGCAATCCGTCCAACTGCAAGGCCGCAATTTCGAAAGCCAACGCGTTGACCCGATCGGCAATCTGGGTCGGGTTGAAGATGGTTTCGATGCGATCGTGTCGTGCGGTTCCAGTCGTCATTGATTTCTGTTCCTACAACCGTTCGGATGTTCACCGGAGCTTTTTTGCCGAAACATAGCTGCAAGTCGTGTGTGACCCTAGTGTGATTTGTACACCATCCACTTTCAGTAAGCCGGGCCGGAACCGCGGCCCATCGAACAAACACGGTCCGCGCCACAATCCCGGCTGAATGCTCGTGCTAGGTCACAACGCGCGCCTTCGCTCGGTTTTGTGGAATGAACTCGAACTTCGCGATATGAACACGCTACGATTCTTTCGGGCCGATTGCCTTGTGGCCATGACAAGGGCAGAACGAACCGTGCCGGGATCGATTCGAGTAACATGCATACTTCGTTGCACCGGCGACTCTATGGGCGCGTTCTAAGTGATCAAACTTGAGCATATCAGCCTGAAATACGATACCGGCGCGGAGGTTCTGCGCGACGTCAACGTGCATCTGCGACCTGGCTCGTTTCACTTCCTGACTGGACCGTCCGGCGCGGGCAAGACCTCATTGTTGCGGTTGTTTTTCATGGCGTTGCATCCGACGCGCGGGAACATTTCGATGTTCAACGAGGACGTCACCCGGGTGACGCCGGCCAAGCGGGCGCACCTGCGCCGCCGCATCGGCCTGGTGTTCCAGGATTTCCGTCTGCTCGACCACCTTACGACGTGGGAAAATGTCGCGTTACCGTTGCGCGTGGTGGGGAAAAAGATGACCCAGTACAAAGAGGATGTCACCGACTTGTTGCAATGGGTAGATCTGGGTGACCGAATGCACGCATTTCCATCGATTTTGTCGGGTGGTGAAAAACAGCGCGCGGCGATTGCCCGGGCAGTGATTGCCAAACCCGAACTTCTGCTGGCCGACGAACCGACAGGCAACGTCGATCCCCAGATGGCCGAACGCTTGCTGCGGCTGTTTATCGAACTCAATCGTCTCGGCACCACCGTGGTCATTGCCACCCACGACCATCAGCTGATGCGCCAGTTCAAGGCGCCGAGGCTTGAACTGGAGCGGGGCCATGTCAAACTCGTCTGACGGTCGCCCGCCGGTGCCCCCGGGCCGACGTGGTGGCGTGCCGCAGCGTCCGCGCGAACCCGCTCCCTATCAAGGCGATATGCGTCAGGATCCTGCTGCGGACGCGGCATGGCACTATGAGCAGATGCAACGCGGCTATAGTCAACCCGACGATGAACTCGATCCAAGGACTGGTCCGTCGACATTCGAGTTCCAACCGAGCCCGCTACAGCCGCGCCAGGTTCAGCGCGTGCCGCACGTGCAAGCCATTTCCGAGCGAACAGGCGACCGCTTGCGGGGACGCACCAGCCGACAACCGCAGTTTGCCGACAATTACGCCGACGAAGAACAACATACGGCAGCCGAACTGGTTGCTCACCGATCCGGCGAGCATGAGATCGTAGCTGTCCCGAAATTGTCGGCCCCCAGCCGATCGCAGCGCTCGAACCGTGAAATTGCCAATGCGCCAATCGTTCCTGCCGGCTCGGTTACCGGCCGCTCATTGACGCTGGTTGTCGCGATCATGTGCTTTCTCGCCTGCCTTACGGCGGGTGCCGTTTATCTCATGAACCAATCGGCCAATGCCTGGCTGCGCGATATCGCCAGCGAGATTACCGTACAAATCGAAGCGCGAGAGAAACTGGATGTCGATCGGGAGGTGCGTGAAGTTGCGAGCTTCCTTGCGCGCCAACCCGGTATCGTGGCCGCAAAACCGTTGGCGCTGGAGACATCGGCGGCGCTGCTTGAGCCCTGGCTCGGGCAGGCCGAGGGCTTAAAGAACCTGCCGGTGCCGCGCCTGATCGCAGTCGAGGTCGACCGCACCAATCCGCCCGATTTTGCGGCGCTGCGCAGTGCACTTTCGGCGCAATTCAAGACCGCCACCCTGGATGATCATCGCCACTGGCAACAGCAGATCAGGACCGTGACGCGCTCATTTGCGCTCGGCGGGTTCGCAATTCTGATGCTGGTCGGCGCGGCCACGACGGCGATCATCGTCTCCGCCACGCGCAGCGCGTTGGCCTCGAACCGCGAGATTGTCGAAGTGCTGCACTTCGTCGGCGCTACCGATCGGTTCATCGCCAGCCAATTCCAGCGACATTTCCTGCGGCTCGGCATTCGGGCCGGCATCGTTGGCGCCGTGTTGGCCGGCTTGGCATTCCTCGGTATCCCGGTGGCGATGGATCTGCTCGGTGGCGGTGGCTCGGCGTCACGCGCCGAACTGCAACACCTCGTCGGCACGGGAACGCTCGACTTGCAGGGCTACGGCTGGCTCGCCGTGGTGGTTGTCGTGATCGCAAGTCTGTGCATGCTGACGTCCCGGATCGGCGTTTATCGCATCTTGCATAGTCAGCATTGAAGGGGCGGCAGGGGAAATCGCCGCACGTTGGCGGATGGCGCCAAACCTGTTAGAGCGCCTCAAAGACCGCAACCGATACTGCTCGCTGTCGAGCGAAGCAGCCCATGCACCGGACCAAGCGACCATGACCGATACGCCTCCAGACCGCCTCTCGACCAATGCGAACAGCCCTTATTACGACGAAGCCGCACTTACTCGCGGCGTCGGGGTCCGCTTCAAGGGGGTCGAGAAGAACAACGTCGAAGAGTACTGCGTGTCGGAAGGTTGGGTCAGACTGGTCGCAGGCACGGCCAAGGATCGCGCCGGCAATCCGATGACCGTCAAACTCAAAGGCGACGTCGTTCCCTATTTTCGCGACCCGCCACAAGAGGCGGGGACCGCCGGCAACACTACGACCGCGGACTGATTGTCCAGCGGGTCCGAGCGGCACAAAGCCAGGGCTTCCCCATTTCTGTTCACAGAACTTTAACCACTCTGGCCAAGGTTGAACTATCCTGGCGCGGAGTTCGTCGCGGCGCCTAACGCAACCCCTCGGCACCGATGCGCCCGCCTCCATCCCAGCCACCCGTCCTCGGCCTGCTCGATATCGGGACGTCGAAGATCGCGTGTCTGATGGTGAGCCGAATTCCCGATGCGCGCAGCGGCCGGGACACCACCACCGTGATCGGTTTTGGGCACCAGAAATCGCGCGGGCTCAAGGCCGGCGTGATCGTCGACGCGGAAGCTGTCGAAGATGCGGTGCGCGCCACGGTGGCACAGGCTGAGCACATGGCCGGTGTGACTTTGGAAGACGTCATCCTCTCGGCGGCCTGTGGTCGCCTCCACTCCACGCACGTTGCGGGCAACCTGCAACTCGACGCCGAGACCGGGCGTGGCCGAAGTGTCGACGCGAGAGACATCGAACGATTGTTGCAGGCCGGCCGCGCCCACATCGAAGGTGATGATCGTGCGGTGCTGAATGCAAATGCCATCGGCTGCCGCGTTGATGACCGATACGTGTCGGGTCTGGCGATAGGTGCAACAGGACGGAAAGTATCTCTCGATGTGCACGTTGTTTCAGCGGATCGCGCGCCGGTGCGCCATCTGCTGCACGCGGCCGAACGCTGCCAATTGCGCGTGATTGCGATTGCGGCAGGCCCGCTTGCCGGCGCATTGGCCGTCAGCACGATTGAAGAAAGGCAGCTCGGTATTGCCGTTGTCGAACTTGGCGCGGGCACGACAGGTTTGACGGTTTTCGCACACGGCAACCTGGTTTGCGCACATGTGTTCGCGATTGGTTCGAATCACTTGGTGTTCGATCTAATGCGGGCGCTCAACATCGGCATTACAGAAGCCGAGCGAATCAAAAAAAATTATGCTATGCTCTCTCTTGCCCACCCGCCTTCGGACGAGACCATCTTGTTTCAGCCGCGCGGGGACGACCATGCCAAGACCACAGCGGTCCAGACCAAGCAGGTAACGAGGGCAACCATCTCCGATATTCTGACAAAGCGGCTGTCGTCGCTGTTCGGTATGGTCCGGCAACGGCTGGATCAATTCGCCGGGCCCCCCGTCGATGGCGGCACCGTTATCCTCACCGGCGGTGGCAGTTTGCTGTCAGGTCTGCCCGGCATTGCCACCTCAAGTTTGGGGCGCCACGTCCGCGTCGGTGCTCCGCTGGCGCATACAATTCTGCCCCACGCATTGCTGCATCCGGCATTTGCCACCATTGCCGGCCTCGAAATGATCGCCCGCGATCCGAATTCTGGCCTGCGATTAGAAAGCCTGAACGCGACTGTAGCGACCGGCGCGCCGATGTTGCGGCGAAGTTTTTGACCCGCGACGGCATGGCCGGCGCGAACAGTTGACGAATGAGTTGAGCAACGAGGTCCGTGCCTGTTCGGGCATGCGATGACGTGAACAGGAATCACCGATGAGCATTCGTTTGCAGTTGCCGAAAGTGACGGACCTGAGGCCGCGCATCACCGTTCTTGGTGTCGGTGGCGCGGGTGGCAACGCTATAAATAACATGATCGCGGCCGGCCTGCAGGGTGTCGACTTCGTCGTCGCCAATACGGACGCACAGGCGCTTGCCACCTCGAGCGCTGAAAAACGCATTCAGCTTGGGACCAATCTGACTGAGGGCCTCGGCGCCGGATCCAAGCCGGAAATCGGCGAGGCCGCTGCGGAAGAAGCCGTGGATGACATTCGCGCGCTGATCGCCGGCAGCCACATGCTGTTCATTGCGGCGGGGATGGGTGGTGGCACCGGAACCGGCGCCGCAGCCGTCATCGCCAGGGTGGCACGCGAACTGGGCATCCTGACTGTCGCAGTCGTCACAAAACCATTCCAGTTCGAAGGCAATCGGCGGCTACGTGTGGCGGAAGCCGGCATTGCCGAGCTGAAAGGCGCCGTCGACACGCTAATCGTCATTCCCAACCAGAATTTGTTCCGCATCGCGAACGAGCGGACGACGTTTGCTGAAGCGTTCGTGCTGGCCGATCAGGTGCTGTATTCGGGCATCGCCTGCATCGTGGACCTGATCATCAAGGAGGGACTGATCAATCTCGACCTGGCGGATGTGAAAACCGTCCTGGCTGGCATGGGTCCGGCAATGATGGGTACAGGTGAAGCCACCGGTGAGGACCGTGCTCGGTTAGCGGCAGAAGAAGCCATCCAAAACCCGTTGCTCGACGATATTTCCCTGCGTGGAGCGAAAGGCTTGCTGGTGTCGATCATCGGTGGACACGACCTTACGTTGTACGAAGTCGACGCCGCCGCAACCCGCGTGCGCCAAGAAGTTGACCCTGATGCGAACATTATTGTCGGCGCCACGTTTGACGAAACGCTGGGAGATCGTGTTCGCGTTTCGATTGTCGCTTCGGGCATGGCGCGGATCGATCCGGCGGCAGGCAACGCTCCGGCTGCGGGCGCGCGACAACCAAATTCGCTGCAAGCGACTTTGCTACAACCACAGTTTGCGCAATCCTCGGTAGCCGGTGCTGGCCATGAGAGAGGCGTGCTACCGAATTCAAAGGCACCGCCGCCATTGCCGGGAGCTGATCGGCTGTCCCGGCCGACAGGCATTCCCGATCACCAAGATATTGCCAAGCGACTGGCTAATGCGCTCGAGCCCGGAAGCGGGTACTCATCGCAATTCGAAGGCAATCTGAGCGCCGCAACCGGATCGAGCTTAGATCACAGTGCGCCCGACAATCGAGGCAGCGCAGGCGGACACCGGCCAGATGGTATCACCGTCGAAGAGCGGTCACCCGCGCCAACCGGCTATTCCTCTACACGTGCTAATTCGTATAGTCCGCAAACCAGCGAATCGCTGTACGACACAACCATTAATGGACCTGCAGGCTCGTCCGGCAACCAACGGCAAACGGTGCGTGCGGCCGAAATCGCAGATTTCCCGCCGTTGGCACAGCACGAATATCATGCTCGCACTGAGAATGGCGGGACAAATGCAGGACAACGTGGACCAATGGACTATATGCCTATGGCCCCCGAAGGTGCTGTTGTAGCACCGAAAAAAGCCAGTCTCCTGCAGCGTTTGACGGGCGCCGGGCGAGTGCGGAAAGCCAATGCTACAGAAGCATCCGCAGCAGCGTTTGCTGACGAACTTCCTGGTTTCCTGGTCCGAAACAAGCGTTGATTGATTCGTTGCGTATTTGATGAGGCGCGTCAGTAACACTGCGTAAGAAACCGTGATTTGTCCCCAACAGCTACCCAGCGTATGCATAACGTTAAGAGCCGTTCCGAATCAGTACAGGCAGGGGCCCGATCCAACGGGTGGTCCAAACGCCAGTAGATAAGGAAAAAATCGGCCAAAGGGGCATAGGGGCGTACCGTATTTCGTAGCTTACCGCGTTGGTCTGATTCGAAGCCCGGCTGATTGGGGATCGAGGGAAATGTCGAAACGCTTCATTGGGGCGCGCCAAACCACGTTGGCGCGAGAGGTTGAGCTGTCTGGAACGGGAGTTCACAGCGGCGCACCCGTATCGGTCGTTCTGCATCCGGCAGAAAGTGATATCGGCTTTCGCTTCCTCGTGAGCCGCCGTGGTCGCATCGTTGCGGAGATCGCGGCGGATGTGCGCTCGGTCAAAAATCTTACGCTCTGCACCGTAATTGGCGACGAAACAGGCGTCACGGTGGGCACAGTCGAACATTTGCTCGCGGCGCTGCGTGGTCTCAATGTCGATAATTGCTACATCGAGATCGATAATCGCGAAGTGCCGATCATGGACGGAAGTTCGGCGGCGTTCGTTGCCGCCATCGAAGAAGCGGGCATTCGCGAGCTCTCGGAGCCGCGCAAATTCATCAAAGTTCTCAAGCCGGTCCGCGTGCAGGACGGCGACTGTTTCGGCGAATTGACGCCGTCGAGTAGTTTCCATCTGGATGTCGAAATCGAATTTCCGACAGCCTTGATCGGTCGCCAGCGGCTGGCGTTGGAATTGACTCCCTCCAGCTTCCGTTCCGAACTATCGCGGGCCCGCACATTCGGCTTCATGCGAGACGTGGAGAAGCTTTGGAAAGCCGGTCTTGCGCTCGGTGCCTCGCTCGATAACACCGTGGCGCTCGGCGACGACAAGATCATAAACCCCGACGGATTGCGTCATCCACAGGAATTCGTGCGCCATAAAATGCTCGACGCGGTGGGCGATCTGGCGCTGGCGGGCGCGCCTATCTTAGGTGCCTACAAATCTGTGCGCGGCGGACACCGTTTGAATGCGCACGTGCTGCAAGCGCTGTTTGCGGGTGGCGAAGGCCAGGCATGGCGTTGGGAACGCGCTCCGCGGGTCATGCGCGAGGCGGCGCCGGTCGATATCTCTGCAGGCATCATGGCCGTGAACTATGATGCGGACCGTTCTTAAGGGATTGCGGTGCGCTGGACGGTCTCTGTCTGAAGCGGTTTGCCGGTAACTGTGCAAAGAATTTTAAGTGCGATTGTGGCCGGCCGCCATATTTCCGTTCGCATCAACCAGCACAACGGCAGCTGGACAAATAGATGCAATATGTGGATCCTCAACGGGTCCGAATCGGAGAACCGGCTCCGGAGACATTTGACGCCCCTGGTGACTCTCAAGGGCGGCTCAGCGACAAGTAGATACCGGCTGCGAGGCCGAAAGTAAGGACTAGCTGGTGCTGAAGAAGCAACTCATCCTACTGGCCTGTGTCGCAGGAGCGATCCAATTGGGCGCTTGTGCGTCGGAGACGACGAGCGCGAAAATGCTCAATCCGGATCCACCAGACAAGATGTATACAGCCGCCGACACCGCGCTGCAGAAGGGTAACTGGACGACGGCGGCCCGCCGCTTCGAGGACCTCGACCGCGATCATCCGTATTCACCCGAGGCCCGTCGTGCGATCGTGATGGCGGCCTATGCCTACTACAAGGCTGCGAAATTTCCCGAAGCTATCGCGACCGCGCAACGCTACACGACGATGCATCCGGGGACCAAGGAAGCGGCGCTTGCCCATCATATCATAGCTTCGGCGCACTTCGATGAGATCAAGGAACCGCAGCGCGACCAGACGGCGACGCGCAAGGCGTTGAGCGAACTCAAGACACTGCGCCAGCGCTATCCGGACAGTCCGTATACTCGGCAAGCCGAAAACCGCATCTTGATCGCCGAGGATATTCTTGCGGCTTCGGAGATGAGCGTCGGGCGGTATTACCAGAAGGCCAACAATCTCGTCGCGGCGATCAACCGCTTCAAGGTTGTGGCGACCGACTACCAGACGACCGCACACGTCGAAGAAGCGTTATACCGCCTGGTCGAGTGCAATATGACGCTTGGCATCGTGCCGGAAGCACAGGCGGCGGGCGCCGTGCTCGGCCATAACTTCCCGAATTCGACATGGTACAAAGATGCCTATGGGCTGTTGAAGAATAGCGGCGTGCAGCCGCAATCCGGCGGCTGGTTGGCAAGCGCGTGGAAATCCATACTGCCGGGAGCCCAGCAGGCAAAACCAGCGCCGACGCCGCAACCGGTTCCCGAGGGCCTGCCTGCGCCGGATCAAATGCCGAATGCCGTACGACCACCCGCCAGCGATATTCCGACGGCAAGCACGGCGAAGCCGAAGCAGATGGGTCTCGGCTACGCGCCGGCGACAACGGCCGCGAACTGAGGTCGGCGTTCGCGCGTTTGGCTTGATGACGAACGTTTATTGCCGCGAGTTTCGACGTACGACACGCGGATAAAATTGCAAATTTGTGCGGACGGGCTCCGTTCGGTTGCGTAAGAAGGCCATGAAAGCCGCGCGGACTACCTTTCGGGCCTAAAATGCCGAAGAAAACAGCTCAAAAAAACTCTGCCGCAGCGACGACGGTTGGGATCGTCGATGTTGAACACGCCAGCTTGGCGAAGGAAATCGCGCGCCACGATGAGCTCTATTTTCGCGACGACGCGCCGGAAATCTCAGACGCAGCCTATGATGCCCTGCGCCGGCGGCTCGCGAAAATCGAGGAGCAGCATCCGGAGTTGGTATCTGCGGCCAGCCCCTCCGTCCGAGTAGGCGCAGCTCCCGTAGAAGCCTTTGGCAAGATCGTCCATGATGTGCCGATGCTGTCGCTCGGAAATGCATTCGAAGACGTGGACGTCACGGATTTTGCAACCAGAGTGCGCCGCTTTCTGAATCGGGATGCAGCGGCTGAACTGGCGATAACCGCCGAACCCAAAATCGACGGCTTGTCGATCTCGTTACGTTACGAAAGCGGCAAACTACTGCATGCGGCGACGCGCGGGGACGGCGCCGAAGGGGAAAACGTTACCGCCAACGTGCGCACAATCGGCGACGTCCCGACTGCGCTGAGGGGCAATAATGTTCCCGATACCATCGATATCCGCGGCGAGATCTATCTCGGGCACGATGATTTCCGTCGCCTCAACGAAGCGCAGGCGGCGGCTGGCGACAAGGTCTTCGCCAACCCGCGCAACGCCGCCGCTGGCTCGCTCAGGCAATTGGATGCGTCGATCACGGCGCGGCGTCCGCTGCGGTTCTTCGCCTATGCCTGGGGCGCGGCGTCGTCACTGCCGGCAGATACACAATCGGGCGTCATCGCCGCCTATGCTGACTGGGGGCTGCCGACCAATCCGCTGATGCAGCGCTGTAGCACTACCGCAGAGCTGTTGGCTTATTACCGCGAGATCGGGGAGAAGCGCGCAAGTCTGGGCTACGACATCGACGGTGTTGTCTACAAGGTCGACCGCCTCGACCTGCAAGCGCGGCTCGGCTTCGTCTCGCGCAGTCCGCGGTGGGCCATCGCGCACAAGTTTCCAGCCGAACAGGCCACCACCGAACTGCTCGGCATCGATATCCAGGTCGGCCGCACCGGCGCGCTCACCCCCGTTGCCAAGCTGGCGCCCGTCACCGTCGGCGGCGTCGTCGTCTCCAACGCAACGTTGCACAACGCCGACGAAATCCAGCGCAAGGATATCCGCATCGGCGATACCGTTGTCGTGCAACGCGCCGGCGACGTGATCCCGCAAGTGGTGTCGGTACGGATCGACAAGCGGCGGGCGCATAGCAAACCGTACGTCTTTCCAACCGTCTGCCCGGAGTGCGGCAGCCATGCCATTAGAGAAACCGATCACACGACGGGCGAGAAAGACGTGGTGGCGCGCTGCTCCGGCGGGCTGATCTGCCCCGCCCAGGCCCGGGAACGGCTGAAGCATTTCGTGTCCCGGCTGGCATTCGATATCGAAGGTCTCGGCGACGAGCGCATCGACACGTTTTATCGTGAAGGCTTGGTCATGCGGCCGGCTGATATCTTCACGCTAGCTGAGCGAGACGCCAGAAGCGAAAAGCGCCTGCAAAACCGCGAGGGTATGGGCACAAAGTCCGTCGAGAACCTGTTTCGCTCGATTGAAGCACGGCGTTCGATAGTCCTGGATCGTTTCATATTTTCGCTGGGTATTCGTCACGTAGGCGAAACGACGTCGAAGGATCTGGCGCGGGCGTTCGGCAGCTATGCGGCATTCCAAGAAGCCATCGCGGCGGCAGCCAAAACCAGACCGGGGCCGCACTATCTGCGCATCGCCGGCATCAAAGGCGTGGGCGAGAAGACGGCAAATACTCTCATCCAGCATTTTGCAACGCAGACGCCGCGCGGGCATGATCTGTTCGGTGCGACGAGAGACATACCGTCAATCGGCGCGCTGATCGCAGGCATCAAGGGCGTGCGCGGCTCGGCGGCAGCTGCATTAGGGGAAGTGTTCGGCACGCCCGCCGAATTTCTCGCGTGTGTCGGGCACGCTAACAAGGAGTTGCCTGGCGACGATTATCGCAGCTTCACCGGCTTGAATGGCATCGGCGAGGTCGCCACAGACGCGCTGATCGCTTTTTTTGCTGAACCACACAATCGCGATGCCGTCAGCGATCTGATGGCGCAAGTGACAGTTCGCGACTACGACCGCGGGCAGGCGAAAGTTTCGCCGGTGACCGGCAAGACGGTAGTGTTTACCGGCAGCCTAGCAACCATCGGTCGCACAGAAGCCAAGGCGATGGCTGAACGGCTCGGGGCCAAAGTGGCTGGCTCAGTATCGAAGAAAACGGACTTCGTCGTCGCCGGCGCCGACGCCGGCTCCAAGCTGGACAAGGCGGGCGAGCTGGGCGTCACCGTGTTGAGCGAGGCGGAATGGCTGGCGTTGATCGACGAGCCCGGCGCGTAACGACGAGCAGCTGTGGAAAGCCACCAGCTTTTGGCGTCGGCACTGACAACTATAACCGGTGCAGCGGTGTGGCGGCTGTCCCCAACATCTGCCTTTGCAGCTGCTGCAGGCAAAGTTCAAAGCCGCCGAGATGTTCGATTTCCAGTCCCGGCGCAACAGTCTGCCGCACGACCGACGCGCCCGACGCTTCGATGGCACAGGTAATCATCAAGTTCTCGGCGGCGTCGAAATCCTCGACCTGCAGATCCGGTCGGTCGCCGTCGTCGGTGCTGAAGCCGCGCTGCCTGAACGCCGCGGCGCGTGTCGCATAATCCGGCATGACGTTGGTATAGCCGAGCACAGGTCGCCCCAAGGCGCGCATGAAGCCCACCTCGAAAGCGGTGCCGCTATCCATGGAAACGCCGCGAAACGGTGTGAGATTGGCAATGAGGACGTCGGCCTGCCGCATCAGGTCTTCGTTAGCCGCAGAAATTCGGCGGGCCTGTTCGGCTTTGGGCAGTCCATCGAGTGTGAGCGCCGCATCAAGCGGATAAAGTCCGATGAAGCCATAGCGCAGCGCTAGCGCACATTTGCGACGCCCCGCTTCGATCGGGTCCGGCAGAAATACCTCTGGACCGGCCAAATAGATCCGCAGCGGTTGCTTTTGCGTCATTGCTGGAGGACCGCCGCACGCTCGTTCCACGCGATCGCCGCCTGCTCCGCCTTGGTGCGATCGGCCTTGGCGAGTTTGCCGACCATCTGCTCCATGCCCTTGTCTTCGACGCCGCCTGACTTGGCGATGAGATACCACTTGGCCGCTTCGGCCAGATTAGCCGGCACGCCCGCGCCAAAAGCATGACAGCGGGCGAGCCTATCCTGGGCGACGGGGTTACCCTTCTCGGCCGCCAAGCGGAACATTTCGGCGCCGCGTTTCTGGTCGGGTGGCAATCCCTTGCCCTGGAAAAGGATGATGCCGAAGTCCAACTGCGCTTCCGGCATGCCGGCTTCGGCGGCCCGTTGAAACCAGCGCGCGGCTTCGACCGCATCGGCATCGACACCGTTGCCGGTCGAGTAGAGCGTGGCGAGGTCGTACTGTGCATTGGGCAATCCGGATTCGGCCGCGTAGCGCAGGTGAGCCGCGGCTCGGCGGGGATTTTCCGGTTTGCCTTCGCCGCTGAGGAACAGCAGCGCGAGATTATAGTTGGCCGTCACATGTCCTTTCGAGGCTGCCTGCTCGAACATCTTGGCCGCGCCATCGTGGTCCTTCTTGATGGCCCCACCTTCAGCCAGCATGACGCCGAAGGCGAACATGGCGTTGACGTCGCCCAACTCCACGCCACGCCGATACCACTGCGCTGCCTGCACATCGTCGCGGGGGACGCCGAGCCCCTCCTGATAGATGCGGCCGATCAAGGTCGGCGCTTGTGTCTCGCCGCGCTCGGCGCCCGCCTTGGCAAGTTCAAGTGCCGTCAGATAGCGGCCCTGATCAAACGCCTCGTAAGCCGGATCGCTGCCGGCGGCGGTCTTGGCAACCGTCGTGTCGCCCGATGGGACGGACGACGGCAGCGTCGGCACGGGCGGCGCCGGCGCGCGCGTGGTAATGACGCCAGCGCCGACGGGTGGCAGCGCTGTTTTGTTCGGCACCGGCACGGGTACTGCTTTAAGGATTTTACGCGCGCCACCGCGCGCGGCCGGTGCAGCGATATCGTCGGAACTGGTCCACGAACTGGTTTCGCTTTGGGCGTGCGCGACGCCGCCCCCGCTGAGCAACAGCGAGATGGCGAGCAGGAACGCAACCGTTCCGGTATGACGCATATGGTCTACTCCGTGACGACGTCGGCGATCCGTGATCCGGTATCGGCGACAAGGCGCTCGACATCTGCGACAGCCATTTGCGCTGGCAATGAGAGCGCGGCAAAGTCGGCGCCGAGATGATCGGCTCTTTCCACAGCGTCGGCATCGGCGAGATCGAGCGCTACGCACGGCACTTCGAATATCTCCGCCCACCATTGAATGAGTTCGTCGCGCTGCGTGCGCGCTTCCGTCGAGCCGTCCGCCGCACCGAATGCGACATAGTCGGCGCCAGCTTCGCCCGCTTCCATCGCGTAATGGCGGGAGGTGCCGGCGTCGACGCCGATGCTGGCATCGGTCCCGAGGACGGCGCGGGCGGCGGTGACCCGTTCGCGCACGTTAAGGCCCGGTGCGACATGGATCCCATCGGCGCGCAGCGTCTTTGCCAGATCGGCATCTTCGAAAAGAATGGCCGCTGCGCCCTGGTCCTGCGCCAGGTCGACCAGTGGCTTCACTTCGCCCGCGCCCAACTGATCGCCGGGTTTGGGCTTGATCAGAACGGCTTGCACGTCAGCCGCCTGCAGTGCTGCCGTCAGGCGCTCACGCGCGCCCGGTCCCGGCTCGATCACCAGCATCAGCTGGCAGGTGGGCCAATCGACATCGGTGGCCGCAGTTTTGGATTTGGACTTGCTCATCGACGGTTCCGGTGGGGAGGTATTGGCCGGGTTATCGCACAGAATACGGCGGCACGACGACATTCGCATCGGCAGGTCACAAGGATGAACAAGATTTGCAACTGGATGGAATTGTTTGGCCGAATGGCGGTTGTGCGTCATAAATGTTTATGTTATGTTCTCGCCATGTCCGATTATGTGCAAGCCACGATGTTTGAAATAGTGAAACGGATTCAGTCCGACATGTCGGGGGTGAGGACTGATGTGACTGCCTTGAAGACCGATATGACCGGCGTCATCGAGCGCATGGATCGGCTTGAGACATTGGTGCGCAAACAAGGCCGCGACAGTGCCGCCATGCTGGTGATGATGCGCGGCACGGTCGGCATCTATGATGAGCGCCTGAAGATGATCGAGGAAGATGTGCGGCTGATCATGGAGCGGGAGTGAGGGAGGCGCGGTCGTGGGCCGGTGTGAAGGCCCAGCCATTGCGTGAAAATCGGGGAACGCAGGCTTGACGACCTATTTTGCGTTCGCGGCCTTCGTCGCGGTGATCGTGCTCTCGCCCGGTCCCAACCTCTTCTTGCTGCTCAAGAACACACCGACGCAGGGCCGGCGCGCTGGATTGTTGAATACGGCCGGACTGGCGCTGGCGGTCATGTTTCAAGTGACGCTCAGTCTGGTCGGAGTCGGGGCAATCATGCTCGCGTCGGCTGCGACCTTTAATGTCTTCACGTTGATAGGTTCGGCTTACTTGATTTATCTTGGCTGTATGGCGTTGCGTGAGGCTTGGAGGGGCGTTCCGGCAACAAGTCAAATGGAGAATGTCGCTCAGCTGGCTGTCGTATCGGATCACCGTGCCATCGCCGAGGGATGGCTGACCGGCGTGCTCAATCCCAAGCAATCGATGTTCTATCTGGCTGCCTTCCCCAAATTTCTGGATCCCGCTGGATCTATGCTGCTAGAAGGACTTAGCCTCGGCGCGCTCCACGCGACCTTCGCCTTGGCGTGGTACAGCTTCGTGGTCCTCGCCTTGGAGCGGGTCCGTGATTATCTCCGACGCCCAGCCGTCGCGCGCACGATTGCGGTCCTTTCGGGTATCGTGCTCGTCGCATTCGGCGTCCGCCTCGCAACATTGCGGATATCGTTGGGTTAGCGCGGGCAACGATCATCGGATTGTCACAGTCACAACCTGAACTTTACCCGACCCCCGGACTTGCCGATCAGCAGCCCTGCATCTAGTATCCACATTTGAAATGCGCATTACGGATCTGGAGTCTAGTGGTGTCGGATAGTGGAACGATCAGGAAAAAAGCGATCAACGTGTCGATCGATCCGGAGATTGCGGCGGAGGCGAAGGCGGCCGGGCTCAATCTTTCGGGCGTGCTGGAACGCGCGCTGAGGGCCGAGTTGAAGACCGTTCGCGAAGCCCAGTGGAAGGCGGAGAATCGGGAAGCGATCGAGTCCATGAACGCCCACGTCGAAAAGCACGGATTGCCGCTCGCGAAGTTCAAGACGTGGTGATGCGGCAGTTCGATATTGTGAAATTGTCGGACGGATCGCTTGCTATCCTAATTCAGGCAGACCTGCTCGATGCAACGCAGACCCGCGTCGTCGCACCGTTGTTGCTGCTCAAGGGCGTCAAGGCCACGCCGAAATTGCATCCGACGTTCGAGATTTCGGGCAATACCTACCTGCTCGCTACTGAGCAACTTGGCGCCGTGCTGATCAAGGACATCAAGATGGTGCTCGCCTCGGCGAAAGACCGCGAATGGGACGTGCGGCGGGCGTTGGATCTGGTGTTTGTGGGGGTGTGAGTGTCGCTGGTAGTGCGGCTACGGACAGATTGCAACCAAGGCTTCCTATGGAGCAAATGACCAAGAGGCGATACTGCTTCAGTTTGAGGGTCGAAGGCGTTGTGAGTAGGCTATTCACCCGACCGGTGATCTGAGGAGTACTCAATGCGCAATGACATTGGAGGCCGTCCCGCCGCCGAACTGCTGACCACCCTGCAAGCCGGAAGAGCCTTAGCGGCCATCGCAGTTGTCATTCATCACACCGAGATAGGTACTGATGCGTTCGTGGCACGCATGCTCACCATCCATCAGTTTCTCCAAACTGACCACAGTGCAGGCAGCCCGCAGATGGCTTGCAGACAGGTCTGAATGCGGCGCAGGCCGCGCTTAAAGAATGAGGTCAGGCTGCGAGCCACCTTTTTCGGACGCGTGCCTT
>JANXWC010000074.1 GCA_025351355.1 Hyphomicrobiaceae bacterium | reverse complement strand
AAGGCACGCGTCCGAAAAAGGTGGCTCGCAGCCTGACCTCATTCTTTAAGCGCGGCCTGCGCCGCATTCAGACCTGTCTGCAAGCCATCTGCGGGCTGCCTGCACTGTGGTCAGTTTGGAGAAACTGATGGATGGTGAGCTCCATATCACCCCCTCCCATATTGCGCCTTCCGCTGCCGCGTTCCATTGTGGCGTCCACAGCCCCGGCGTGCGGCTGCAAGGAGACGATGAATGGGCAAGGCAAGCAAGCCGACGGGCGACTCTTGGGCAAGCGCCAAAAACGAACACCAATCCAGCCCCCCGATGAATGGCGCCGAAAGCCTGGTGCGAACTTTGGTCGGCGGCGGCGTCGATGTCACCTTCACCAATCCCGGCACGTCGGAAATGCATTTCGTCGCTGCCCTCGATCGCGTCGACGGGATGCGCTGCGTGCTCTGCCTGTTCGAAGGTGTCGCGACGGGGGCCGCCGACGGTTACGCCCGCATGGCCGAAAAGCCCGCTGCCACCTTGCTGCATCTCGGCCCGGGCTTCGGCAATGCCCTGGCCAACGTGCATAACGCCAAGAAGGCCAATTCGCCCGTCATCAACGTTGTCGGCGATCACGCCATTTATCACAAGCGCTTCGACAGCCCGCTCACGTCGGATATCGAGGCCATCGCACGCCCCGTGTCACACTGGGTGCGCATGGGTGCGTCGAGCCAGACAGTGGCCGCCGACGGCCGCGATGCGATCGTCGAAGCGCGCCGCTTCCCCGGCAAAATCGCTACCCTTATTCTGCCTGCCGACACGGCCTGGGGTGAAGGCTCTGGCCCCGTCGCCGTGCCACCACAGCGCGCCCGCAGCAAGGTCGGCGAACATGCCATGCGCGATGCCGCAGCACTCCTCAAACATGGCCCGGCCACTTTGCTGCTGCTCGCCGATACGGCCTTGCGCGCCAACGCGTTAGAATGGGCCTCCCGCATCGCCGAGAAAACCGGCTGCCGCGTCATGGCTCCCGGTGCCAACGCGCGCGTCGAACGTGGTGCCGGTCGCGTCTCCATCGGCCGCGTTCCTTATCCGGTCGACCAAGCCTTGCAGCTACTCACTGGTGTCAAGCATCTCGTCCTCGTCGGCGCCACGCCGCCGGTGGCGTTCTTCGCCTATCCCGGCAAACCCAGCGTCACCACGCCGCCGGACTGCCAGATCCACACGCTGGCCGAACCGCACGAAGACCTCGCCGATGCGCTGCAACGTCTGGCCGACGCCGCCGGTGCCAGCAAAACAAAACCGCTGCTGTCCGTGCACAATTTGCCTGAGCTGCCCAGCGACCAGAAGCTCACTCCGGAAACCATCGGCGCCGTCGTCGGCAGACTTATTCCGGAAGGCGCCATCATCGTCGACGAGTCGGTGACCACCGGGCGCAACTTCTTCGCCACCACCGAAGGCGCGCCGCCGCACGACTGGCTGCAGTTGACCGGCGGCGCCATCGGCGAAGGCATGCCGATGGCCGTCGGCGCGGCGATCGCCTGCCCGAACCGCAAGGTGATCAATCTCGAAGCCGACGGTTCCGGCATGTACACCGTGCAGGCGCTGTGGACGCAAGCCCGCGAAAAACTCAACGTGCTGACGATCGTCTGGGCCAACCGCGCATATCGCATCCTCCGCAATGAGTTGGCCAACGTCGGCGCCGAAAATCCCGGCCGTAAGGCGCACGACATGCTGTCGCTCGATAACCCCGCCCTCGATTGGGTGTCGCTCGCCCGCGGCATGGGCGTCGAAGGCACGCGCGTCACCACGACAGCCGAATTCGCCAAAGCCATGCAAGCCGGCATCAAGCACACCGGCCCCTATCTGATCGAAGTGGTGATCTAATTCTACTCAGCAAATTTTTGACGTTCGGAAAAACGCCCCCTTATCCGGGCTTCGCCCACCTTCTCCCCACGGGGAGAAGGTAACGCCCTGGACATTTCGTGGATTGGTCCTCTCCCCTTGGGGTGAGCATGTCCGCCCGGCGCGGAGGCGCCAAGAAGATTGGGGACAGGTGAGGGGGTGTTAACGCAGGTCGATAGTTGCGCTCGACAGTACAAGTCGGGCGGGCCGGGCAAATGGAGAGAGAAAAATCAATGCGCAAACTTGGTATCGTGCTGGCTGCTTTGACGGTCTGCCTCACAACGCCGTCACTTGCCCAAACGCCAGGCGTCACGCCGACCGAGATCCGGCTGGGGCAATCGATGCCGTACAGCGGCAACGGCTCGGCCTATGCGTCGGTCGGCAAGGCGATGCTCGCCTATTTCGAAAAGCTCAACAAGGAGCAGGGCGGTACCAACGGCCGCCAGGTCAAGCTGATCAGCCTGGACGATGGTTTCTCGCCGCCAAAAACGGTCGAAGTCACGCGCAAGCTCGTCGAGCAGGATGACGTGCTGGCCATTTTTGGCACGCTCGGCACCGCACCCAACACGGCCATACACCGCTATCTCAACACCAAAAAAGTACCGCAACTGCTGGTGACGTCGGGCGCCACGAAGTGGGCCGATCCGAAGAATTTTCCCTACACCATGCCCGGCATGGCGTCCTACCAAACCGAGGGCAAAATCTACGCGCGCTATCTTCTGCAAAAGAGCCCGAATGCCAAGATCGCCGTGCTCATGCAGAACGACGATTTCGGTCGCGACTACCTGGAAGGCTTCAAGCAGGCGCTCGGGGCCAAAGCCGCAACGATGATCGTCGCCACGCAAACCTACGAGCTGACCGATCCGACCATCGACTCGCAAATCGCCGCGCTGAAGGCCAGCGGCGCCGACGCCTTCTACTCCATCGCGCTGGGCAAATTTTCGACGCAGGCGATCCGGCGCGTCCGGGAGATCGACTGGCAGGTGAAGGATTTCATCGTGCCGACTTCCACCACGTCAATCAAGGGCATCCTTGCGCCCGCCGGCTTGCAGAATGCTGCCGGCATTGTCACGTCGTCGAGCACCAAAAGTGTGGCCGATCCCCAGTGGAACGCCGATCCGGGGATGCAGACTTATATGGCGTTTCTCAAGCAATATCTGCCCGGCGCCGACCCCGCCGATAGCAGCATGGTCACCGGCTACAACTCAGCCATTATCATGAGCGAGATACTTCGGCGCTGCGGCAACAATCTGTCGCGCGAAAATGTCATGGCGCAAGTCGCCAGCATCAAAAACATGAAACTCGATATGCTGTTGCCGGGCATCGAAGTGTCCCTCGCGCCGGATGATTTCCGCACCTACAAGACGCTCAACATGATGCGGTTCGACGGCGAACGTTGGAACCTGTTCGGCGACGCCATAACCGAATGACGCCTCGCCGGATCAGTTCTCAATCACGTCGTTCCAGACACGGAAGTTTTCGAGCGTATTCGGGCCGAAGGTTGTGATCATGGCGACATCGGCTGCATCGCGGCCGCGGGCAATGAGAACCCGCCCGATGCGCGGCGTGTTGTTGCGCGGGTCGAACGTATACCACTGGCCGTCGAGGTAGGCTTCAAACCAGGCAGCGAAGTCACCGGGGGCATAGGGCGGGGGAAGGCCGGCGTCGCCGAGATAGCCGGTGCAATAGCGGGCGGGAATATTCAAAGCGCGGCAGAACGCAATGGCGAGGTGCGCGTAGTCGCGGCACACGCCGCGGCTTTCTTGATAAGCTTCCGACGCGTTGCGAGTTGGGCGGGCAAACTCATAGCCGAACTGGATGCGGCTGTTGACGAAGTTGCAGACGGCTTGCACGCGTACCCAGCCCGGGGTGGTTGTGCCGAACAGACTCCAAGCGAGGTCGAGCAGTTTGTCGCTATCGCAAAAGCGGCTGGCCAGCAGAAAAACAATGGCATCATCCGGGATCGACGCAATTGGGACCTGATTTGCGGCAGCTGCGACCGGGTCGGGTAAACCCGTATCATTGAGGGTTGCACTCGTTGCGAAGGTCACCCGTCCCGCCGGCGCAATAAGGCGAATACACCAATTGCCGAAGCTGTCTCGGTAGGCCCGAGTAGGAACCGACGGACTAACGACGACATGATCGGGAGCGGTGAGATCGGATGCCCGGGAGTAGTGGACGTTCAGCAACAGCACCGCTGGCGTCGGCTGCGGGAATGAATAGCGAAACTCACATCCAACTTGCAGTCTCATTTGATCCCTATCGACGAGCAGAAATACCAGCGGTCATAAGTTCTCACTTATGATCGCTGGTATCCGCGCGCGGGGATGGTGGGGCGGCCGCGCGCCGACACAAGGCTTATACCGGCGCCACCAGACTACATTCATGAGTCGCTATTTTTAACCGCCGATATAAGAAGCTATTTGGTCCGAGATCAACTTTCAATCCGGCCCCTTGGCCGGATCAGCATGTTATAGACGCGTGGCAGAATTAATTCGTTGCAATTCTGCGGCGACGCACTCGCGCACGCTCAAATCCAGCGCCGCACGCGCGCTTTGTAAGCGCCATATTCCGCGCCGAATTTTCGTTCCAGGTAGGCTTCCTCGCGCTCGATGGCCAGTTTCGTCACGGCCAACATCGCCAATGGTACGGCGATGATGAACCACAATTGATCGAACACGAGGCCGAGTCCCAGCTGCAGTAACGAGAAGCCCAGGTACATCGGATTGCGCGTCCACGTGAATACGCCGTCCACCACCAAAGCGGTTGTCGGTCGGTTGGGCGGTATGGGGGTTCCCGCGCGTCCGAAGCGGCTGCCGGCCATGGCTCCTATTGCGACAGCAAGCGCGCAAACGCCTTTGCCCATCCACAAAATTATCGTTCGATATTCCGGCGCTTCGAAGGACCAACCCGCGAGCCAACTCAACAGCGCCGCAGTGAGGGCGGCGACACCGTAGATGATCGGCGGCCAGGGGACAGGGCTTGAGGCCTCGTGCGTCGTGTTCATGGACAACTCCTGGCAGCGGCAGTTGAATTCGTTGCAGTGTACCCGTCGCTCTCAAGTGCGCCATATGGCGCACACGTCGAGCGATCACATCTTCGTCATACGGCCTCCCCTAACCTCATTTGCGCATCCCCCGTTTGCGCATCCGATGCCACCCAGCTATTCAGGGACATCGCTTTTCACCGAAACCGCCAGATGAAGCTGATCGCATGAAACTCGCCATGCTCGCCCGCAACGCCACGCTCTATTCGCATCGGCGCATCGTCGAGGCTGCGCGCGCCCGCGGTCACGACATCGACGTCATCAACACGCTGCAAGTGCACATGAACATTACGTCGTCGCACCCGGTGCTGCGCCATGGCGGCAAGACGCTGCCCGTTTACGATGCGATCATTCCGCGCATCGGCGCCTCGGTGACACACTATGGTCTCGCCGTCTTGCGCCAGTTCGAAATTCAGGGCGTGTTCCCGCTCAACGAGAGCGTCGCCATCGGGCGCTCGCGTGACAAGCTGCGTGCATTGCAATTGCTGGCGCGCGAAGGCATCGGCATGCCAGTGACCGCATTTGCGCACGGGCCGCGCAAAGCAGAAGACGTGATCAAGGAAGTCGGCGGCGCGCCCTGCGTGATCAAGCTTCTCGAAGGCACACAAGGCATGGGCGTCATCCTCGCCGAAACGTTCCCGTCCGCGAAGTCGATCATCGAGGCGTTCAGCGCGGCGAACATCAATATTCTCGTGCAAGAATATATCAAGGAAGCCGCCGGCAGCGATGTGCGCGCCTTCGTCGTCGGCGGCGAAGTGGTGGCGGCCATGAAGCGCACCGGTAGAAGTGGCGATTTTCGCTCCAATCTGCATCGCGGCGGCAAGGCCGAGGGCATCAAGCTCAATGACGACGAGCAGCGCACCGCCATCCGCGCCGCCGAAATACTCGGGCTCAACGTGTGTGGCGTTGATATGCTGCGTGCCAAGCGCGGCCCTGTGGTGATCGAGGTCAACTCGTCGCCCGGCATCGAAGGCATGGAAACAGCCACCGGCGTCGATATCGCCACCAGCATGATCCAGTTCCTCGAACGCCGCGCCGCCCCCCACAGCACTGCCACCAAAGGCGCTGGATAGAACGACCCGCCATTTGCCTTCCTTTCTTCCCCTCGCTCGGGTCGAGCCTTCAAATCGGCGACTGCTCTGACGACAGCGGACGCCAAGCGATGCGCAATTATCTGTGACCAGAAGTGAGCTCCCACTTTCCCTTTCTTCCTCCCCTCGTCGAGTCGGAGACTCGCCTCCGGCGAGATGGGGGAGGGCGGAACGCGTCGGCGATAGTTCGGCCTTCGCTGTCGTCGCGTCGGTCACATGGCCGAGCTATCGCTTAGGCGTTCCTGGCGGGGGTGGCGCAGCTCAGTGCTCGACGGCCGCTCCACCTTCTGCGTCATGGCCACCGCCGCAGCCAACACCGCCCTATAAAAACGAGGAGGGGATCGGGGAGCCCGCTCCCCGATCGGGTGCAGGGCAGCAGCCCTGCTCGCGGGGCGACGCGGCCGACTTGGTAAATTGGTTAACACCGTGCGCCGTCAAAAAACCCGGCCAGCCGCAACAGCGTCTGAGAGCGGAGCGCGAATGGCGCCATCGGTGGGATTACACCACCCATACTCGTTCCGGGTTTGCACCGGCCTTGGTCGTCCGGGTTCTCACCGGCCTCGGTCGTCGGTGCTTGCAACCGCTTCAGCTTGTCATCGTCTCTGGGATCGAGCGACGCATTGTCCAGATGGTTTCCATCCGCGCCCCTGTCTCAGACGCCGGATGCGATGGCCATCGCGGGGCGCTCGAAAAAGAGTAAATCGAAAATACGCAACTTAAAGCTTAAAAACAACAATATTGCATCCTTATGGTGAAGCACCCCTCGGCACCGCCAACCCGTGTGCCTTCTCGTATGCCTTGACGTGTGCTTTTTTAGCGTAGCTGGAGAGTTATTCGCGACGATTGTTCGACCTCGCTGGTGATCAGGGAAACACGCATGTGCACCCGCTACAGCCTGACCTCGCCGCAGGAAGCCACCCGCACCTATTTCCGCTGCGTGCGCGATCACGCCTTCCCGCCACGCTACAACATCGCGCCCACACAACCGGTCTCGATCGTCCGCACGGGGGCCGACAACGCCCGCGAACTGGTGCTGGTACGCTGGGGGCTCATTCCCGGATGGGTGAAAGATCCCAACGACTTCGGCACTCTGCTCAACGCCCGCGCCGAGACGGCCCTGGAAAAGGCATCGTTCAAAGTCGCCATGCGCCATCGCCGCTGCCTGATCCCCGCCGACGCCTATTATGAGTGGACCGGCACGCCCGGCGCCAAGCGACCGCACATGATTGCCCGTGCCGGCACGCCGAGCCTGTTCGCCATGGCCGGTTTGTGGGAGCACTGGGTGGGCGCAGAGGGCAGCGAGATGGAGACGATGGCGATCCTGACGGTTGCGGCCAATGCCACCACCTGCACCCTTGGTGATCGCATGCCGGCAATCGTGCCGGAATCTGCTTTCGACCGCTGGCTGGACGTCCGCGAAGTGCGCGACCGTGAAGCATGGGAACTGTTGCGACCGGCGCCCGCTGACCTGTTGCGGGTCACTGAACTGCTGCCCGCCATCAATGACCCCCGGTGCGAAGGCGCCGATCTACAGATCCCTGCCCACGCCCGTAACGCTCAGGCCAAGCCGCCCACGTTTCTTTAACTATGATGTCTTATCAATATGTTGCGAATATCTCTTAAGTTGTGGCTCAAACCGCTCGGCGTATTGACCACGGTGAAAAAGAGATAGTGCGAGCGCCTCGCCAAGTCTTCCAATCGGCGGTACTCTGCGCTCGTCAAGAGTTTGGTTTGTCAAGAGTTTGCCTGTTTTTCGGAATAGGCATCCGGAATTGACGACCCCGGGTGGGCACCGCAAAGCATAACCGGGCAAGGCGTGCCGGTCGAGCTGGCGCAAAACTTGCTGTGATTGTTTTTCGGATGCTTATCGGCGGCATCGCAATGAGATTCCGGGGCGCTGACAGCCGCGTCGGTAGACCTGCCAGCGGGCGATACGCGGCACCGGCTTCGGTCGGTTTGAATGGAAAGCGCTGCCCGGCAGCGAGGAGACTTGACGATGGCGTATAGAGGCGAGGATCTGGATCTGCGGCTGCCGCAGGCGCGCGGTGCACGCGACGGCTACGTGCCGAGCGAGTTCGGCCTCAATGGCACGCGGCCGCGGACGCCGATGGCCGGCGCGCTGGCCAATGGCCGGGTGGAACCGGTCATCGTCGACGATACCGTCATGGCCTGCTGCAATCATGCCTACGACATCGCGCAAGCCCATGGCGCCAGCGAAGTCCGCCTGGAGCATCTGGTGCACGCGCTGACGCGCGTCGAAGCCGCCGCCGACATTCTCGAAGAGCGCGGCATCCGCGAGGCGCATCTGCGCCGCGAAAGCGCTGCCGTCATCGCCTCGGAAATTCCCGTCGGCCTGGCCCACAGCCAGAGCGCCCCTCGCGCGTCCGCCGAATTCGAGGATGTGCTGCGTCGCGCTTCCGATCAGTCAGCCCAGCAACCCGGCAGCCGTGGCGCATCCGTGCACGATCTGCTGTGGGTGCTGTTGAATTATAATCGCGAAATTCCGGCCATCGCCCTGCTGCTGCGCCACGCCGCCGGCTGGCAATCATGGGATTGGCCCAATCGCGCACCAAGCCGCGATGCCGTGCGCGACGAACCGCGTCGCCGCGATCCCGTGCGCACCGAGCGGGTCGCTGACCGCCGCCCACCGCGCCCGCAATCGACCTACGTTCCGCCCGCACCGGGCTACGTGCCCGAACCGCGCGAGCGCCTGTCGTCACCAAGTTCACTCAACGGCGACGCAATTCAATCGCGCCTCGACCAGATGGAACAGGCCGTCCGCGCCATGCAATCTGAAATGTCCGCCGACCGTCGGGTCCTGACTGATCTCATCCGCGATCTGCAGCGCGACGTGCAGAACAGCGGTGGTGGCATGGGCAACGGCGATACCGGCGCCATGATCGAACAACTGCGCGCCGTCGAAGCCAACGTCGAAGACCGGCTGGGCGATCTCGCGCGCACCGCAACGGCACTGACCGACCGGCTGCACGGCCTCGAAAAATCCGTCTCCGGCTCGCTGCAAGAAGGCTCCCGCAACTGGATCACCGTCGGCGATCGTCTGAAGTCATTGGATAAGGTCGTTGCCTCCAGTTCCACATCGGGCCTCGCCGATCTGGTCACCGATCAACTCGTGTCCGTCACCGAACAGGTACGGCTGGCGACCCAGCGTCTCGAAGCGTTGGAGCGCTCCATGGAGCAGCGCCAAGGCGAAGGCCAACGTCTGCTGTCCGGTGTCGCCGAGCGGCTGCGTGGCCTCGACGAGAAACTCGACGCCCAGCGGCGCGAGGGCGGACAGAACCCCGCCGCGGTGCAATCGATGATTACCGAGCGTTTCCAGGGCTTGAAGCTTGATCTCACCTCGGCCCTGGCACAGGTGGTCGAACCGTTGTCGCAGCGTTTGCAGCAGATGGATACGGAAGCTGGCCGTCGGCACACGGAGGGCGGCCAAGCCTGGCAGACGATCGTACAGCGGTTAGCGGGCAGCGAGCCGCTGTTGCAGGGCATCGACCAACGCGTACAAAGTTTCGATACGGCACTGAAAACCCAGACCGAGGCCAACCGTTCCAACCTCGATGAAGTGCACGACGCGCTCGTCAAGCTCGGCACCAACCAGCAGACGCTGGCCGGCAATCTTGAACAGTGGCGCCTGGAAAGCGGCGGCGATCTCGGCATCATCTCCAACCGACTAGAGCTGCTTGAGCGCGGCAGCGCCCAGCCGCTGGAAATGCTCGGCCAGATGCAGACCGACATGCAGGCGCTGCAACAAGTCGCGTTGGCCGACTACGATCACAACCGGCGCGGTTTCAAGAACTGGCTGTTCGGCACCGACGATATTTTCGCCAATTCGTGGATGGACGAGACATCGGCCCTCCGCACCCGCCTCAAACAGCTGCGCGAAACCCGCAAAGCCTGACCCCGATCCAGAAAATCTTTTCCGAAACTTCTTCCTCCCCCTCGACGGGAGAGGTCGGCAGCAACACGATTTTTGGCTTCAAAAAATCGTTGCCGTGCCCCCCCCATCAAAAAGGGGGCGGAAAAAGTGGGAGTAGGTTGGTCTGGTTTTTAAACTGACGCACTGACGCCCGGCCGAAGCGCTGGCTTATACCAGCGGTCATTATTCTTGACCGATGGTATGCGCGCGCGGGGTTGGTCGGGCGGCCGCGCGCAAACAAAGAATCTGATACCGACGGTCATTCTTTTTGACCGTCGGTATTACAGGCAGCAATCAGGTGATCGGCGCCGGGTTGAACAACGTCAGCGCGTTGTAAATGCCCCAGTGGTCGGACCAGACTTTTTTCCGCCCGCTGGCCACCTCGAGAATAAGGCGAAACAGCTCCCAGCCATTTTCTTCTATCGACGCAGCACCGGTGGCGATCGGACCCGCGTCGAAGTCGATCAGATCATGCCAGCGTGTGGCAAGTTCGCTGCGTGTCGCGACCTTGATCACCGGGGCTGCGGCCAAACCATACGGCGTGCCGCGACCGGTCGTGAACACCTGCAGCGTCATGCCGGATGCCAATTGCAGTGTGCCGCAGACGAAATCGCTGGCCGGAGTCGCTGCAAAAATCAGCCCCTTCGTGGTGGCGCGCTCGCCGGGCGCCAGCACGCCTGAAATCGCTGCCGTGCCCGATTTGGCGATGGAGCCCAGCGTTTTCTCCATGATGTTGGCGAGGCCACCCTTCTTGTTGCCGGGCGTGGTGTTGGCGCTGCGATCGGCGCCGCCGCGATGGAGATAATCGTCGTACCATTGCATTTCGCGGATCAGTGCGCGGGCGACGTCGACATTCACCGCACGCGGCGTCAGCAAGTGCACGGCGTCGCGCACTTCTGTCACTTCCGAAAACATCACAGTTGCGCCGCAACGCACCAGCAGATCCGACGCAAATCCCAGCGCCGGGTTGGCGGTCACACCGGAAAAAGCATCACTCCCGCCGCACTGCATGCCGACGACCAGGTCGGAGGCGGGGCACGTCTCGCGCGTACGGCGATTGAGAATTTCCAGCCGTGCCGCGGCCATCTGCAGAATCTGTTCGATCATCGGGCCGAAGCCCGTGAACGCTTCGTCCTGCAAACTCATGATGTCAGGATTTTTTCCTGACGGCGCGCGCAGCAGCACTTCCGGCGCCAGTTTCTCGCAGCCAAGCCCGACCACCATCGCCTGGCCGCCGAAGTTGGGATTGCGCGCGAGGTTTTGCAACGTGCGTATGGGGATCACCGCGTCCGGTGCATTGATGGCGACGCCGCAGCCGTAGCTGTGGGTCAAACCGATCACGTCATCCACGTTAGGATAGCGCGGCAGCAGATCGCGCCGGATCAACTTGATCGCATGCTCCAATGTTCCCGCAACACATTGCACGCTGGTGGAAATGGCCAGCAGGTTCTTGGTGCCCACGGACCCATCGGGATTGCGGAAGCCCTCGAACGTGTAGCCTTCCAACGACGGCAGCGGCGCCGGCACGCGCGTGGCCAACTCGATCTGATCCATCGGCGGCGCATCCGGCAAACGGACGCCCGATTCCTCGACCCAGCTGCCTCTGACGAGCAGCCGTGTTGCCGTGCCGATGACGTGCCCGTAACGCTTGATCGCGCCGCCCGCGGGGATGTCGACGAGGGCCACCTTGTGTCCTTGCGGCACCCGGTCAATCAGCTTCAGGCCATCGGCGAACACGGTGCCGGCCGGCAAACCAAAATCATTGACGACGATAGCGACGTTGTCATCCGCACTGATCTTAATCGTGCGCGGCTGTTGGCTGCGTGGATCTGTACGGACCGGCATCAGTGTGCCTTTGTTTGTTTGGCGCGCGTGACGATCTGTGCCGGGTTGACGAAGCGCAGTGCGATAATCAGCCAGACCACCGTCACCGCCATGTAGATCACCGCCATGGCGTCGATCGATTGCACGGCGCGCACACCCGCCGCGAACACCGCGTAATAGAGGGCGACCACCAGCGTCTGGCTGGTTGGACCAGCGACCAGGAACGTCAGCTCGAACATGGCGATGGTGCGCACAAGCACCAGCAGCAGCGCCGCCAGCATGCCGGGCAGCAGCAGTGGCAACAGCACGGAGGTAAACAGCCGCAACGTACTGGCGCCGAACACCCGCGCCGCCGCTTCAATTTTCGGATCGATCTGCTCAATAAAAGGGATCATCACCAGAATGACGAATGGCACGGTCGGAACGAGATTGGCGAGGATTACGCCGGCCATCGTGCCGCCGAGGCCGCTGCGATAGAGCACCGTCGCCAGCGGAATGCCGTAGGTAATCGGCGGCACCAGCATCGGCAGCAGAAACAACAGCATGATCAATTTCTTGCCCGGGAATTCGCGACGCGCCATGGCGTACGCGGCGGGCACGCCGATCAATCCTGACAACGCGGTAACCGCGAACACCACCTGGAAGGTGACGACGAGAACGTCATCGAGCTGGAACTCGCTCCAGGCGGAGAAGTACCATTTGGTCGTCGCCCCTTCCGGCAGCCAGGAGCGCAGCCAACGGGAGGCGAACGACGACGTGATCACGGCGGCGATCATGGCGATCAGGTTGATCAGGAAGAAGCCGATCAACGTCCAAACAGCTGTCACCCAAAGGCGGTGGCTCAACGGTTTTGCGGCCATTGAGGGCGCGGCGGTCGCGTCGCTCACGGCGAATGCGGAGATGGCCATGAGATCACCCTTTCCCGCCGCCGGCGGGGCCGCGATAAAACAAGCCACGCAGCGCCAGCACGCCGCCGACGATGGCCAGCTGGATAAAACCCATGATCATCGCAATCGCCGACGCCAGCGAATAATCATACTCCTCGAAGGCTGCCTGATAGGCGGCGATCGAAATCACGCGCGTCGGACCCGCAGGTGCACCGAGCAATACGGCCGAGGGGAACACCGAGAACGCCTGCACAAACGACAGGCAGAACGTGATGGCCAGACCCGGCACCAGCAGCGGCAGGAAGATGTGCCGGAAGCGGCTCGCAGCCTTGGCACCCAAAGTTGCCGCCGCCTGCTCCAACGCCGGGTCGATGCCGGTGACATACGACAGCGTTAGCAGGAACGTGAAGGGAAAGCCGGTGATCACGAGTGACAGGAACACGCCCCAGTAGTTGTGCAGCAGTTTGACCGGACTTGAAATGATCCCGAACAGCATCAGCGTGCGATTGAGCCAGCCCTGCGGCCCGAGATAATTGAGCAGTCCCTCCGCTACCAGCACCGTGCCCAGCGTGATCGGCAACACCAAGAGCGTCGTCAGCCAGCGTTGCCGCTGCATCAGCCGCACGCGGAATGCGACGGGAATCGCTGCAAGCAAATTCAACAGTGTCACCGGCACCGCAATCCACAACGTCTTGGCGACCGTCTCGTAGAGATAGGGATCGGCGAAAAACCTGGCGTAGTTGGCGAACAGCGATCCGGCTTTGGGCTGGAACGACAGCCAGAAGCCATACAGGAACGGATAGATGAAAAGGCCAAGCATCAGCGCGACCGCCGGCAGTATCAGCAGCGTAACCCCATCCCACCCACGCGCGCGCAGACGCATACGTGTGCTGATGTGTTCGTCGTCGACGGCGATACTCATGTCGACGATCCCGTGAATACCAGAACCTTGCCCGGTTCGGCGCCCAAGCGCACGGGAGCGCCGATGCCGAGCTTGACGCCGGAGCGGAAAAACAACTCGGAGTCACCGGGGCCGCGCGCCTGTCCGAAATAATCGCGACCGCGGTATTCGATGGCTTCCACGATCGCTGGTAACCCATCCCCGCCGTCACCGACCGCGACCATGTCATCTGGACGAATGGCTGCGACCGCATTGCCGCCCACGCCGACAACCGCTCCATGCGTCATGCCGGTGAGCGCGACACCGCCGACATCCAGCGTCACGGTTGCACCCGACTGCGCCGTCACCACGCCCGCGATCCGATTGCGGAAGCCCATGAAATCGGCGACATCGAGCGTGGCGGGGCGCGCATAAAGATCTTCGGGCGTGCCGACCTGGCGGATCTCGCCATCCCGCAGCACCACAATGCGATCGGCCAGCGAGAGCGCCTCGTCCTGATCGTGGGTGACGTACAAAGTGACTGATCCCAGCCCCGCATGAATGCGGCGGATCTCCTGACGCATTTCCAGTCGCAGTTTTGCATCGAGGTTGGACAATGGCTCATCCATGAGCACCAGCGGCGGCTCGACGACAATGGCGCGCGCAATCGCCACGCGCTGCTGCTGTCCACCTGACAATTGCCCCGGTAGTTTCGCCGCTTGGCTCTCCAAGCGCACGGTCGCCAACGCCTTATCAATTCTTGGTTCGGCTTCGGCTTTGGCCACGCCGCGCATCTTGAGACCGAACCCGATGTTCTGGCGCACCGTCATGTGCGGGAACAGCGCATAGTTCTGAAACACCATGCCGAACCCGCGATCCTCCGCACCTAACGTATCGATGCGCCGCTCATCCAGCCAGATCGAGCCGCGCGTCGTCGGCAGCAAGCCGGCAATACAATTAAGCGCCGTCGACTTGCCGCAGCCGGACGGCCCGAGCAGCGCGATGAACTCGCCGCGCCTGACCTCGAGCGTCAGATCTTTCAGCACGTTGAGCGCACCGAAGTTACGGCCGACTCCTTGCAATCGCAGTGTCTTGAAGGAATTCAGATTGTTCGTCATTTACGCTCCAAGACGCTCCGGTCGCAGGTCGACTGCGGAAGGCTCGCTCCCGCAGTCGCAACTGTTCGATCACTTCTTGGTTTTGGCGCCGACTTTTTCGTCCCACATGCGGAACGCCACGACCATCTTGTCGGGATCGAGCGGCAGTTCTGCAGGCGTATCGGCGATCAGCTTGTCGTACTCGGGACGACCGAACTCCTTGATGACCGCCTGGCTGTCCGCCGGCGCCATATCCAGCGTCACGCCCTTCACGGCCGGGCCGGGGTAGAAGTAACCGGCGTCATAGGTGAAGGCCTGGGCTTCCTTGCCAAGCATGAAGTTCATCATATCGATGATGACGGCCATCTTGTCGGCGGCCAGCCCTTTGGGCACGCACATATAGTGGCCATCGGTGATGAAGCTGAAGCCCTTGAGCGGTTGGATCGCCGCCGACTTCGGCACCACGCCCAGCGCCCGCGGATTGATGTCCCAGCCGGTCATCGACGCAATGATATCGCGCGAACCTTCGCCGAATTCTTTCATCTTGGCACCGGTGCCGGTCGGATAATATTCGACGAACTCGTTGAGCGCCGTCAGGTAGGCCCAAGTCTTGTCCCACCCTTTCACTGGATCTTTCGGATCCTTGTCGCCGAGGATATACGGCAGGCCCATCATGAACGCGCGACCGGGGCCGGAGTTGGCAGGGCGCGCATACATAAAGCGATTGGGATTGGCCTTGCACCACGCGAGCAGTTCATCGGTTGTCGTAGGGCATTGCTTGACGCGCTCCGGCGCATATTCAAGGATCGGCCCGCCCGGCGAGGTGACCACAATCACGCCCTGGCCCTGCGCCAGTCCCTGCATCTTGATGGCCGCCGGCAAAAGTATGTCATTGAGTTTCGGCAAGCTGTCCTCCATCGCCGGCAACAGTTCGACCCACAATTTCTGCTCGATGCCGGCAGCGAGGCCGTCGGACCCCGTCAACACCATGTCGATGTCGACGCGATTGGCGTCCTGCTGCGCCTTCAACTTGCCGGGCAGTTCGGGCGCCGGCGCCTTGGTGAAAGTAATCTTGGAAACCAGATTGGGCTTCGCCTTACGATAGGCTTCGAACGCCGGTTGTGTCAGCGCGAGGTTGCCCGCCACGTCGATAATGCTGAGCGTTACCGGCGCAGTAGGCAGCGCCAGCTTTTGCGCCAGCGCAAATTTGGAAAGCGAGGTAGCACCAACCGCGCCCGCCGTTGTCCCCAGGAACGCGCGACGCGTCTGCTTGGTAAACTTCATGTGGTACCCTCCCGTTGCTTATATCGCGGCACCTTTGCAGTGCCTGCGCTTTTTGTAGCGAACAAACCTATCCTGTACCACAAAACTCTGTGTTATCGAACCAGCCGCAGTTCCATGAACACGCTCAGCGGATCGGCAGCGTAGCCCCCGAAACGGACAGCGCTCAACGAACCCCGCCGCGCGGTACAGTGCAATGGCTTGCGATTGGGCGATACCCGTTTCCAGTTGCAGCACAGTCGTTCCATCCAGCCGCGCCGCACCCACCAACGCCGCGAGCAGGCGTTGCCCGATGCGTGCACCACGATGCGCAGGATCGACCCACATGCGCTTGATCTCTGCCGCACCATCTGTTGTGCGCACCACCGCGCCACAACCCACTGGCACGCCCGCCCGGCGCGCCACCAGGAAGTGCACGTTCGGCTTCATCAGTGTCGCCACGTCGACGAAATGATTGCTCTCTGCCGGATACAGTGCCGCCATGTATCCTTCGGACGCGGCGAAAAACGCGGCAATCTCGGCCTGATCCGCACTTTCCGCAGCTATCTCTATTTGGTCGGCTGCGCGCATCTCAAAACAGTTTCATGCCCGGCGGGATCGGCAGGCCGGCAGTCGCTTCGGCCATCTTGGACTGCATGGCCGCCTCGGCCTTCGACTTGGCGTCCGCACAGGCCGCCACGATCAGGTCTTCCAGCATGTCGCCATCCTCGGGCTTGAGCAGCGACGGATCGATCTTGACGCCCTTGACGTCGCCCTTGCCGTTCAGCGTCGCCTTGACCAGCCCGCCGCCTGATTGACCATCGATTTCCATGGCCGCCAACTCGGCTTGCATCTGCTGCATCTTGCCTTGCAGCTCCTGCGCCTTCTTCATCATGCCCATGATATCTTTCATGCAGTCCTCGCTTTCAATGATTGTGTCCGGTTATCACTTCTTGCAGCGCTGCGGTGTCGACCGCCTCAGTCGGTAACGAAGGCCGATCCGAAGCAACGCCATGCGCCGTCGATTTTTGTCAGAAAATAAGCCTGCCGCCAGTGAGCGACAAGGGAGTTGTCGGCCTGCACGAGGTCCCACGTCACCGTCGCGACTGTGCTGGTGGTGCCGAGAGCGTGCGTCTCCAGCTGACCATAGCGGCAGCTTTGGCATCCAGCGGCACGATACTGATCAAGAGCTGTTTGATAGTAGGCTGCAATGTCCGCAATCGCCGCAAACCCCTTTAAGGATCCGTCCTGCTTCAGTGCCACCCCCGGTGCGGTGAACAAGCCAGCGACGATCACGCCATCGAAGCTCGCGAATGCCGTGACGAAGCGGTCGAAAAATTCGGCCAGCTCTGTTGTTGTGTCGGAACGTTGGTGAACCGTCGTCTCACGCATGGCTCAGCTCCCGCCAGTGGCGGAATCTTCTGGCTTCCGGCGCGGCATCGGCTTGACACTGCTGATCTTGGCGCCCGGAAACGACTGCAGCACAGCATCGACGGCGGGATGCTGCATCAGACTGTCGAGTTCGGCTGCCGCCAGTTCGCGCTGCACCTGGCCCAACGGTTTCTCACCCGCCCGCGGCGACAGCGCCACCATCCATCTTCGCCCCGTCCACAGTTGCAGCTTTTCACGCAGCTGGTTGCCCAATTCTTTCGGCGCCTTCGGCAAAAGATGCAGATCGATGGCACCGGCTGTTGGGTCGAAGCGTACGAGACTGACGTTATCTTCGAGATTGATTTTGAGCAGGCCATCGCGCTTGCGACCGACGAGATCGACGACATCGGCAAAGCTTTCGAGCCGCACCGGCACAATCGCGCCTGCATGCAGGGCCGGGCCGATCTCGGCTTCGGCTTCGGCCATATCTTCGTCGAGAAATTCGGCGTCCGCACCAGGGGCCGCGCCAGATGAGTCGGCGCCGTAGTCTTCCAGGGATGCGACCGGCGGGGGTTCGGAGCCTGCGGTGGTCGCGGCCGCAGGCTCGACGGAGGCAGCTTCCTCCCAGGGGGGCGGCGGCACCTTTGGCGCCACCTTGGCGGTCAATGGGGACGGAGACGACGACGGCGGGGGAGCCACATTGAGCGTCGCTCGCTGAGGCGGCACCGCCGGCCCTGACGCTGCCCCGCGCGCAGCCGTCGCGCCGCCATCACCCAGCGCGCGCAGGATCTCGTCGGGGGACGGCAAATCGGCGGTATAGGCGAGACGGATCAGCACCATCTCGGCGGCGGCCAACGGCTGGCCGGATTTCTGCGTCTCCTCCAGCCCCTTCAGCAGCATCTGCCAGGCGCGCGACAGCAGCGCGATCGATAGTTGGCCGGCCATTGCCGCCGCCCGCGTCCGCTCATCCGGTGACAGGCTCTCGCCGGCGCCGGGCGCGCCCGCGATCTTCGCGCGCGTCACAAGATGGACGGTCTCGCCGAGGTCGGCCAGCACCTGCGCGGGCTCGGCACCGTCGTGATGCAGACTGTGCAGGCCCGCGAGCGCTTCCGCTGTGCGGCCGCCCACGACATGCTCCAACAGATCAAAAACGCGGCCGCGATCCGCCAGACCCAGCATGGCCCGTACGTTGGCCGCAGTAACCGTACCAATCCGGCCATCGCTCAAAGTCTCGTCACTCGAGCTCATGGCTATCGCCTGATCGAGGATCGACAGCCCGTCGCGCACCGATCCCTCGGCTGCACGCGCAATCAGTGTCAACGCCTCGTCGTCGGCGGATGCGCCTTCTGCGGCGACGATCTTGCGGAAATGGCCGCTCAGCACCTTGCCTTCGACGCGCCGGAGATCGAATCGCTGGCAACGCGACAGCACCGTCACCGGCACCTTGCGGATTTCGGTCGTTGCGAACACGAACTTAACGTGCTCGGGCGGTTCTTCCAGCGTCTTCAGCAACGCGTTGAATGCGTTTTTCGACAGCATGTGCACTTCGTCGATGATGAACACTTTGATGCGCGCCACCAGCGGTTTGTAGCGCGCGCTCTCGATGATCTCTCGCACGTCGTCGACGCCGGTATTAGAGGCTGCGTCCATCTCGATCACATCGGGGTGGCGGCTTTCCATGATGTCGGCGCAGTGCCGGCCGAGTTCGGGCATGTCGATAGTCGGCTTGCTGATGATCGTACCATCCGGATTGGTGCGCTCATAGTTGAAGGCGCGCGCCAGGATGCGGGCGGTGGTTGTTTTGCCCGTACCACGCACGCCCGTCAGCATGTAGGCCTGCGCGATGCGGCCGGTCGCGAATGCATTGCGCAGCGTCTGCACCAGCGCGCCCTGGCCGATCAGGTCATCGAAGGTGCGCGGACGATACTTGCGCGCCAGCACAACGTAAGGTTTTGCCGGCAAGGGAGCGCCGTCAGCGGGCTTGGCGGAGGTGGCGGAAACTGCCTGCGGTTTGGGTTCTTTGGCCATCGCGCGCCATTAAGCAGTATTTTGCCGCCATGCCAACATGGGGGGCGGAGCGTAAGGTGGACAAGGGCTAGCGACGAGCCCGCGCGCACAGGGAAAAAACCCGCAATACGACGTGCGCACCTTCCGCGTGCGCTCGGCGCTTGCGAAGCAAAACTGCCGTCGACCCGCCACATCGGCCCCACCGACCCTCAGTGGCCGGCATCTGTCATGCAGTCGCCTGCAACCGAAGGCTATAATAAAGGCGCGGCATTCAGCGGAATGGTGATGACGAATTCTGCGCCAATTTCATGGGACCGCACAGCACTAATGGCATTTAGCTGTTTTGCAAACGCCGCAACAATTCGCATGCCCAGTCCTTTCGCTTTGTGAAGATCGAAGTCTCGGGCCAAGCCAGCGCCTTCATCGCGCACGGAAATTGTAAAAGCATCAGGGTTATCCCGACCAACTTTGACAAAAATCTTCCCGCCAACCTCATTCGAGTAAGCGTACTTTGCCGCGTTGGTGATCAACTCGTTGACAATCAAGGCAATGGCAATAGCCCGATCTGTTTCCACAAAAATGCCGTCAACAAGGTCGGTGACGATTTCGCACTGACCGACGTTTTCATTCAAGTCTTTGCAAATGGCTGAGACGTATTGGCCGATGTCCATTCGTTCGACATCAGCCCCGTAACTCAGCCGATCATAAAATTTTCCAATTGCCGCAATGCGATTTGCAGCCTCGCTTAAGTGACCCGTCAATTCAGGGTTGGCGTGGTCGCGCGCCTGCAGGTTTAGCATGCTTGCCACCATCGACAGGCTATTCTTGACCCGATGGTTCATCTCCTTGAGCAAAAACTGATGCTTTTCAAGTGCGCCCGTGAGCCTTCTTTCATGCCTCTCGCGCTCAATCGCCATCCCCAAAATGTTTGCTGCGCCTTGCAGGAAGGCCAGGTCGAATTCGAGAAATTCATCGTGCGAGCGGCTATCCACTTCGAGCACGCCAAACGGCTTGCCATCGCCCTGAAGAATGACGTTCATGGCGCGCCGGATGCCGTGCTGTTTGAGCAGGTCCGAGGTTCGGAAGCGTTCCTCGTTCTCAAGATGATTTGAAATGACGGGCTTGCCGGTGCGCAATGCAAAACCAGCTGGTGACTCAAGATCAGCGCCGACGCTTGCCACGCCAATGACACCAGCATCCCAGCCCACGCCCGCACGAACCAGGAGCCGATTGCTGGAGGGGATATGTTCCAGAATCTTGCAAAACTCGACGCGGAGGCCCTTTGCGGTCAACCGTGCCGTTTCTGTAAGCAACTGATCTAAAGATGCCCCTTGCAGTGCTGTTACGCCGAGTTCCGCCAGCAGTTCCTGCTGACGAATGCGATCCTGCAGGGCACGGATCCCGGTGTCGGGGCTATCGCCGGATGGGTTTGGCTCGACGATTGGCGTTTCGGTGTCATTCGAGGCGGCCATGCAGATACGGTATCCAGGAAGCTGTCGAAGGGCAAGCGACTGATTCGACGCCCCATCACGGTCGCACGTCGCCCAAAACCGGACTGGGAGCGGGCTTGCCAATGGCTACCGCGAAACGAGCCGGGCAACTGCGCGAAATGATTGAAAAGGCTGGCACGACCCGGCTCTGGCTCGTTGGGGCTGCTTCCTTCCGGACCTGACCCGGTTGGCGAGGGATCCGTCCGCACCAGCCCGGCAATCTATGTATCGTCGCGAAGCCCAAACTGCAACCCGCTTGATGAGACATATGCTTCAATCAATTCATGCGTCGATTTCGGGGACGCCCCTTCCGCCGCCTACCCCGGCACTCCGGCATGCCGCATGTGCAAACGAGCGGCGTTGCGCCCCGGCCTGCGCTATGATCTTTAGGGGTCCAGTGATTTGCGCCGGGCGCGTTGCCCTGTGCCGGCGGCTCAGCCCCGGCCCTACCCCGATCAAGAGGCCTGCATGACACCGACCATCGGCACCACGACCGTCCTCGACCGGCAAGGCTTGAAACGCTCCGACGAGACTTATCTGGCGGCCCTGCTGGCGCGGCCTGATGCCCGCATTCTCGTGCTTGCCGACCAGAAGCCGGTTATTTTTTCCAACAAGGAGCGCACCGACGCGCGCATCCGCTGGCTGTCGCAGGACGACCTCAAGATGGCCGGCTTGCCGTTCGCGCCGGAAGAACTGCTGTTCCTGGGTGTCGACCGGCAATCGGGCGCCGCCCGCTTCGCCCTCGGCGTCACCGAGCATCGCACCAGCCATGCCCCGGGCGCCCTGGAATTTCTCCGCCCCGTCGTCGATCTCCGCACGCTGGCCATGCAGGGCATCATGTCGCCGGAAGATCTGTCGCTCGTCGGCCAGGCCAAGTCGCTGGTGCAGTGGCACGAGAATGCGCGCTGCTGCGGCCGCTGCGGTGGCACCACGCTGGTCAAGGACGGCGGTTGGCGGCGCAAGTGCTGGGCGTGCGGCCTTGAACACTTCCCGCGTACAGATCCTGTCGTCATCATGCTGGTGATCGACAAGGCTGGTGGCCGCTGCCTGCTCGGTCACGAAGCGCGTTTTGCCAAGCAGCCGAAGATGTATTCCACGCTCGCCGGCTTCATCGAATATGGCGAGGACATCGAACACGCCGTGCAGCGCGAAGTGCACGAGGAGGCCGGCATCGAAGTGGGCGAGGTCAAGTTTCATTCGACGCAGCCGTGGCCGTTTCCGCACTCGCTGATGATCGGCTGCGTCGGCTACGCCAAAACCACCGCCATCGTCATCAATCCCGACGAGATCGAGGAAGCGCGTTGGTTTACCCGCGAGGAGGTCGCGCTGATGGCCGCAGGGAAACATCCGGAGAAATGGTGGGTGCCGGGCAAACAGGCCATCGCCTGTGCTTTGCTCGACAGCTTCATCAAGGGTGAGGTCTGAGGCTAAGCCGTCGCTTAGCGATCGGGCCGCACCGCGTCTGCATTCCGCCATGTGCAAATGCCGGTGCGCACACGTTAATGTTGTAATGAAACGAATTCCAGCGCCAGTGCCCCGCCCAGTTCCCAGCAACGCGCCCGCCGGCAGTTCAGCAATGGCCATCGGCCTGCTGCTGGCGTCCACGCTGTCGTTTGCGCTGATGGATGGACTGACAAAAATTCTGTCGCACACGCTGCCGATCCCGCAAATCCTGTGGGTGCGCAGTCTCGTGTTCAGCGCTTTGATGTTGGGGCTGCTCACCGCGCGTGGACTGCCGCTGCGCGCGCTGATCCATAGTCATCGGCCCTGGCTGCAACTGGCACGCGCGCTGCTGCTGGTCGTCGAAGGCGGCATGTTCATGCTGGCGTTCACGCTGATGCCGCTCGCCGACGTGCACGCTATTGCCGCCTTGTCGCCGTTGGCGGTCGTCGCGCTGTCGGTGCCGCTGCTCGGCGAAAAGGTCGGCTGGCGACGCTGGATGGCTGTCCTCGCGGGGTTTGCCGGCGTACTGCTGATCGTCAGGCCTGGCTTCGCCAAGGTCGAACCGGCGGCGCTGATTGCGCTATTCGCCGCGACCCTGTGGGCCTTTTATCAAATCATGGTCCGCTTGTGCGCGCGCGCCGATAGCAGCGACACGACATCGCTGTGGACTGCCGTGGTCGGCATGCTGGCAACATCGCTGGTCGGGCCTGCCGCGTGGCTGTGGCCGAGCGGGAGCGAGTGGGCGTTGCTCGCGGCGATCGCGTTGCTCGGCAGCATCGCGCATATGGCACTCATCCGCGCGCTCAGCCTGACGCAGCCGTCCGTTTTGCAACCCTACAGCTACACCATGTTCGTGTGGGCCGTGGTGGTCGGCTATCTGCTGTTCGGTGCGGTGCCGAATGCGTGGACCTGGGCCGGCGCAACAATCATCATTGCCTCGGGCATTTACGCCTGGAACCGGGAGCGGATCAGCCAAGCTGGTGCCGTGCGCGCGGCCGCCGCGGGACCAACCCCGATCGCCGCCGAATGAACCAAGCTCCCATATCCTCTGCCGACGCCAGCGCCGGCAAAGCCGGCAACGCCACGACACAAAAAATTTATGTCGCGCGCGCCCTGCGTGATTTCGGTGATGGCTTCAGCGCGGTGCTGCTGCCGGTGTATCTGACAACTTCTGGCATGGGGCCTTTCGAGATCGGGCTTTTCGCAACTCTGGCCCTACTCGGGTCGGCGTTGGCGACACTTATCGTCGGTTGGTTCGGCGCTAAAATAGACCAACGCCTGCTGCTCATCGCCGCCGCGGTGCTGATGACCGCAACCGGCATTGCCTTTGCGACATCGACGGCCATCGGCCTGATCCTGCTGATCGCGTTTGTCGGTACCATCAATCCCTCCGCCGGCACCGTCAGCATCTTCGTGCCGCTTGAACATGCGTTGCTGTCGCATGCGGTCCCGGATAGTCAGCGCACCAGCATGTTTGCCCGCTACAGCTTGATCGGCTCGCTGGCCGCCGCGGTTGGCGCGCTCGCTGCTGCCGGCCCACAGTATCTGACGGCATTCGGCGTTGAGCCGCTCGCGGCCCTCAAGGCCATGTTTGTGGTCTATGCGGTGCTCGGCGTCCTCGGCGGCGTGGTTTATGCGCAGTTGCCGCGCGCCCAAAACCAGCGCCCCGACTCACCGCCAGCCATGCTCGGGCCTTCCCGCGCCATCGTCTACAAATTGGCCGCACTGTTTTCCGTCGACTCGTTCGCCGGCGGCTTTGCCGTGCAATCGCTGATCGCCTTGTGGTTATTTAACAAGTTCGGGCTGTCGCTGGCCGCGGCGGGATTGTTCTTCTTCTGGTCGGGTGTGCTGTCGGCATTCTCGTTCCCGGTTGCTGCCTGGCTGTCGGCGCGTATCGGTCTGGTCAACACGATGGTTTACACGCACATCCCGGCCAGCCTGTGCCTGATCCTGGCAGCCGTGGTGCCCAATCTGACAGTGGCGCTGGCACTGTTACTAATCCGCTCGGCGCTTTCGCAAATGGACGTGCCGGCGCGCTCGTCCTATGTCATGGCCGTCGTGACACCGCCCGAGCGACCGGCGGCGGCCAGCGTCACGTCCGTGCCCCGCAGCCTGGCCAGCGCCTTCAGCCCGGCCATCGCCGGCGCCATGTTCGCAGCAGGCCACAATGCTTGGCCGCTGGTGATCTGCGGCGTGTTGAAGATCGTTTACGATTTGGCACTGTTATGGGCCTTCCAACACGTCAAACCGCCCGAGGAAGTATGACCGCGATCGGCACCGATGGCCATTTGCCGCGCTAAAGTCTTAATACGTTTGAACACGATGGACTCTTTGCGCGCGTTGGCATACCAGTCATCGCCGCGCGGGGTCGCGCACAGATAAAAATACTTCGCGAACGGCGCGCTAGCCGAACCAAAGGGACGAAATATGCTGATCAAAAAGGGAATTCTTGCGGTCGCGCTCAGCGCATTGCTGGGCAGCACCGCGTATGCACAGCAGACAATCAAAATTGGACTCAGCGGCCCGATGACGGGCGGCTCCGCGGCCATGGGTGTCAGCATGCGCGACGGCGCCAAGTTGGCCGCTGCAGAAATAAACAAAGCCGGCGGCGTGCTCGGCAAGCAGATCCAGCTCGTCGAACGCGACGACGAGGCCAAGAACGAACTCGGCGTCCAGATCGCCCAGGAGCTGATCAACAAGGAAAATGTGATCGCCACGGTGGGTTTCATCAACACCGGCGTGTCGCTCGCCGCCCAACGCTTCTATCAGGAAGCTGAAATACCGGTCATGAACAACGTCGCCACCGGCACGCTTGTCACCAAGCAATTTATGCAGCCGGAGCACAAGGCCAACTACATCTTCCGCAACTCGGCCAACGACAGCATTCAGTCCGCGATGGTCGCCGATGCGGTCAAGAAAGCCGGCTTCTCCAAGCCCGCCATCATCGCCGACAGCACCAACTACGGCCAGCTCGGCAAGGCCGATCTCGAAAAGGCACTTGCAGCACTCGGTATCAAGCCGGTGGCCGTCGAGAAGTTCAACATCGGCGACACCGACATGACCGCCCAGGCCCTGCGTGCAAAAGATGCCGGCGCCGACGTCGTGCTGACCTACGCAATCGGGCCGGAGCTGGCGCAGACCGTCAATTCCGTCGTCAAACTCGGCTGGAAAGTGCCGGTGATGGGCTCGTGGACACTGTCGATGGCCAGCTTCATCGACGCTGCCGGCGCCAATGGTGAGGGTGTGCTGATGCCACAGACTTTCATCCAGACACCGTCGACGCCGAAGCGCAAAGCCTTCATCGACGCCTATCAGGCCGCCTACAAGGTCGACCGCATCCCGTCGCCCGTCTCGGCAGCCCAGGGTTACGACTCGGTCCTGCTGCTTGCCGCAGCGATCGAACAGGCCAAATCCACGGACGGCAAGAAGATCCGTGAAGCGCTGGAAAATCTCGACAAGAAGCTGGAAGGCGTGGTCACCAACTATGATCACCCCTTTTCCGCCACCGACCACGAGGCGATCACCGCCAACATCCCCGTGCTCGGCACCGTCAAGGGTGGCCGCGTGGTCCCCGCTAATCCCGCCGATCTCGAGGGCGCCAACGCTTTGCGCGTGAAGCCGAAGTCTTAAGTTCTGATTGTAGGTTGGGTTAGGTTGCTCTTCACCGCGGCAACCCGACAATGCAGGCACAGCGCTTGCGGTTGTTGGGTTACGCGCCGAATTGTCGCCAGCCCAACCTATGCCGCGTATTTGCCTAATGCCTCACTTGTCCGGGGGGACGTGCGTGCAGAACTTTTTTCAGATTCTCGTGTCCGGCATTTCCGTCGGCATGATCTACGGTGTGATCGCGTTTGGCTATCAGCTGACGTTCTCGACATCCAAAACCTTGAATTTCGGCCAAGGTGAAGCGCTCACGCTTGGCGCACTCGTCGGCCTGACCGCCGTCAATTTCCTGATCGGCGTGTCGCTCGGCAATCTCTGGGCCTACCTGATCGCGCTACCGGTGGTGTTCGCCTTCGGTATGCTGCAAGGCACCGTCGTCGAATGGCTCGGCGTCCGCCAGGCGATCCGCACCAAGTCGGAAGCCGGCTGGATCATGGCCACCATCGCCCTCGGTATCATCTTCAAGAACATGGCCGAGCACATCTGGGGCAAGGACCCGATCAAGTTCCCGTCGCCCGTCTCGGAAAATCCGCTGACTATCTTTGGCGTCAACGTGCGGCTGATGGAAATCATCATCGTGCTTGGCGCGCTGGCCATGATGCTTGGTGTCGAACTGTTCAATCGCCGTTCGATCTACGGCAAGGCCGTCGTTGCGACCGCCAATGACCGCGACGCCGCTGGCCTGATGGGCATCAACACCAGCCAGGTCATTACCTTCTCGTACGGGCTATCGTCCCTGAGTGCCGCGCTGGCCGGCGTGCTGATCGCGCCGATTACATTGACCGGCGCTAACATGGGCGCGGCCCTCGGCCTCAAAGCGTTCGCCGTCGCCATCATCGGCGGACTGTCGAGCGGGCTCGGCGTGGTCGTCGGCGGGCTGATCCTCGGCATCACCGAAAGCCTGACCGGCTTTTATTTCGATACTGGTTACAAAGACGTGCCCGGATTGATCCTGCTGCTCCTGGTGCTTTCGTTCAAGCCTGCCGGCCTCTTCGGCAAGACCGCAATCAAGAAGGTCTGAGCCGATGAGCAGCGCCCTCAAATCCGCGACGTGGTTGATCTTCCTGGCGGCGCTTGCGGCCCTGCCGTGGGTGATCACGTCGTCCTATTATTTGCCGCTGATCACTACGATCGTCATCTACTCGATCGTCGCGCTCGGCCTCGACATCGTGTTCGGCTACACTGGCGAGGTGTCGATCGGACACGCCGCGCTGTTCGGCCTTGGCGCCTACTCCGCGGGCCTGATGTGGATTCACTTCGGGCTCGGTTTCTGGGTTGCGCTGCCCGTGGCCATCGTCGTCACATCGCTGTTCGGCGCGCTGCTGGCGCTGCCGGCCTTGAAGGTGACGGGTCCTTACCTGTCAATGGTGACCCTCGCCTTCGGCACCATCGTCATGACGCTGATCAATGAGATGACCGATCTCGGCGCCTGGACCGGGCACTTGAACCTCACCAATGGCCCCCTCGGCATCGAGTTCAAGACACCTATCTTCCTCGACATCCGCGATTGGATCGAGATCTCGCTGAAGCGCATGAAAGAGGTCGAATATTACTACGTCACGGCCATCGCCCTGGTGGGCACCATCGTCGTCATCAACCGGCTTATCGCCTCGCGTTACGGACGCGCGTTCGAAGCCCTGCGCGACAGTCCGATCGCATGCGATTGCATGGGCGTCAGCGTCTACAAGCACAAGGTGCTGGCGTTCGTACTGAGTGCCGGATTCGCCGGCCTTGCCGGTGCGCTCTATGCGTACTTCCGCCAGTACATCGCGCCGGAAGCGTTTGGATTTTCCACGTCCGTGGAATTCCTGCTCGCCGTCGCTATGGGCGGCCGCAAGTCGCGCCTGGGCCCCATCCTCGGTGCTGGCATCGTGGTGTTCCTGCCGAACATCCTATCCGACCTGACGCTGTTCCGCTATACCGCCGCAGCGATTGCTGCGATCGCTTTGGTGGCCGGCGGTTTCGCGATCAAACGTGATCCCGCGCGGTGGAAAGCAACATCAATTCCAGTTGTGCTATGCCTCGCGATGTTCGCGTTCTCACTGGTGCTCTCGCTCGACAAGATCGTCGACTACAAGTTGACCATCTATGGCCTGATGATCCTGTTCGTCGTCTATTACCTGCCGGACGGCATCGTCGGTTACCTCAAGCAGTTGGTCGGCGCCATCGCGCCGGACCTGGTGCAGAAGCACGCCAAGGTTACTGCTCAGGCCGATCAATCGAAGGTATGGGGACAAGCTGCCGGTAGCAATACGGTTGCTGCGGGCGCAACGCTGCTGGATGCCAAGAAAATCCTCATGCAGTTCGGCGGATTGAAAGCGCTGAACGAGGTCGATCTCGACATCAAGCGTGGCACCATCCACGGCCTGATCGGACCTAACGGGTCCGGCAAAAGTACGATGATGAACGTACTGACTGGCATCTATATTCCGACGGCGGGCGACATCTCGTTCGGCGGCACCAAGATCGCCGGCATGAAATCGCCCGAAATTGCCGACGCCGGTATCGCCCGTACGTTCCAGAACGTACAGCTGTTTTCGGAACTGACGTGTGCCGAGAACGTGATGGTTGGCCTGCATCACAGTTTTACCAGCGGCGTGCCGGCTGTTGCGCTCGGGCTGCCCAATGCCAAGCGTGAGGAACGCGACGCGCGTCAGCGTGCCATCTCCATCCTGCAGTTCGTCGGTCTCGAAAGCCTCGCCAACGAGGAAGCGCGCAACCTGCCCTACGGCAAGATGCGCCTGCTCGAGATCGGCCGCGCGCTGGCGCTTGATCCGCAACTGCTGCTGCTCGACGAGCCGGCGGCAGGTCTGACGGCGCCCGATATCAAAGAGCTGATCGAGATCATCAAGAAGATCAAGGCGCACGGCATCACCGTGATCCTGATCGAGCACCACATGGACGTGGTGATGTCGATCTCCGATATCGTCACCGTGCTCGACTTCGGCCAGAAGATCGCCGAGGGCGTGCCCGCCGCCGTGCAGGCCGACCCGCGGGTCATCGAAGCCTATCTCGGCGGTTCCGCCGCCGCAGCACACTGAGGGCCCGGGCATGCTCGAGATCAAGAACCTCGTCGCCGGCTACGGCAAAGTCAAAGTTCTGCACGCGATCTCCATCTCCGTGCCGAAGGGCCAACTCGTCACGCTGATCGGCTCCAACGGCGCCGGCAAGACCACGACGTTGCGGGCTATCTCAGGCATGATCGCGCCGGAAGCCGGCGAGATCACGCTCAACGGCGAGAATATCACCGGCAAGTCGAGCCACGACATCACGCGACTGGGCCTTGCTCATTCGCCCGAAGGCCGCCGCGTGTTCGGCACGCTCAGCGTCACCGACAACCTGCTGCTGGGCGCATTTCCCCGCCTCACCGGCAAGCGACCCAAAGGCGATGTCGAGGCCGACGTGCAGAAGATGTTCGACCTGTTTCCCCGCTTGCGGGAGCGCCGCGAACAGCTTGCCGGCACCTTGTCGGGTGGCGAACAGCAGATGCTCGCCATGGGACGCGCCCTGATGCTGCAGCCGGAAGTGCTGTTGCTCGACGAACCGTCAATGGGCCTGGCGCCGAAGCTGGTGGAGGAGGTGTTCAGCATCATCCGCCGCCTCAAAGAAGCCAAGACGACGATGCTGCTGGTCGAGCAATTCGCTGCCGCCGCGTTAGAAGTGGCCGATTTCGGCTACGTGCTCGAAAACGGCAAGCTCGCCGGATCCGGCCCCGCCGACAAGCTCAAGAACGACCCGGCCGTCCGCGCCGCCTACCTCGGCCATGGGTCGTAAGTCGGCGACTTGCCCGATCACTTGGCCAACAGCACGTCCCGCGCCTGGTTGATTTGCGCGGCCAGATAGGCGGAGCCGCCATGGTCGGGATGCAGCTTCTTCATCAGATCACGGTGCGCCGTGCGAATTTCGCTTTCGCCGGCGTCGCCACTCAAGCCTAGTACTTGCAGCGCCAGGTCGCGTGTCATGTGCTGCGTGGCGGTCGCGTCATCGCGCCGCTCCGCCTCGGCCATGTCCTCGCGCCACAATGGGTGGGAACGGTCGAGATAGGCTTCGATCAGCCGCGCCGACTTCGGATCGGCGAAGCTGCATTCCCGCCACACCTGCGCAACGTCTGCCGGCGTCAGCGTCTCGATCGCGTGTCCGGCATGACGACCCCGAATGATCATCCCACACATGGCGCCACTATCGAGGTCGAGTTCCATACGCAGCGTTTCGGTTTCGATGCTGGTCACGCGCGGCGCGGTTTCGGACACCGACCCACCACGCCGATGCCAGAACGGCGCTTGTTGACCAAACAAAGCTTTGAGGCCGAACGCAGCGAGCGGCAGAGCGATGACGAGGCCACCGCGCATCGCAAACACCGCCGCCCCCGCCAACGCCAATCCGCCCGCACCGAGCCGAGCGTGCCTGACCAGCGTTGCCGGGCTGGCTGTCACGAAGGCGCGCAAGATAAACGCAGTGGCGACCAGCGTGGCGACGAGCGACAGCAGGATCAGCATGGCCGCCTCCGTATTTCCGCTTCGACCCGTAAAAGCCTGGCAACCGCGGCATGGTTGCACGCGTCGAGGCCAGCCGCTGGTGCAACACAGTCGCGGGCAATCACTTCATTTGTCCCAACAGTTGCCGCGCCCCGTCGCCGCCTCTGGATTGCGACAAGCGCTCGAGTGCGCGCCTCCCGCCGGCGGCATAAACGGCGACTGCGGCCAGCAAGTCGCGCAACTGACGTGCCGAACCTGCATCGAAACGGCAATGCGCGCCGCGCGTGATCCGGGCAATTTCCTTGAACGCTACCGTCGCCGGCAGGTTGTCCCCTTCCTGAAACAGGAACACCGGCACACCCAGCAAGGCCAACGCTCCAGCCCGGGCGCAGACGTCATCGACCGCCTCCTCCATGGCGTCGCCGACGTAGACCATGGCATTGACCACACCGGCCTCCGCTTCCGCACGGGCATGCATCAGCACCTTGCCGAGTTGTGTCTGCCCGCCGCGGCATTGCACCGTCGTCATCAACCCGGCCAATTCCGCGGGATCGGCGACCCAGCGCGACGCCCGGCATTCGCCGAACCCACGAAAATAAACCAGTTGTACATCGAGGCCGCCGATCGTCTTGACCTCGGCGAACATGCCGGATTGCAAGCCAAGCGCCAGATCCCACGTCGGCTGGCGGCTCATGGTGGCATCCATGGCGAAGATGAGCCGGCCGCGCCGACCGCCAGCCGCCGGCGTCGCCGTCGTTTTTAGGCGGGCAATGAATTGGGCAACGTCCGCATCGGAGGTTGCCGGCACTTGCCCGGCTTGCGGTGCAGGTGGTTGCGATTGACCGGTGGGCGTTGCCGTCGGCGCGGTCTCTGATTTCTGGTCTGGCGGACTGCGATGGCCGGTCATGACTAGTATACGCCGTGAATTGGTGGCCCCGTTGCACACCTACCACGATCGAGCGCACGCACGATAGGGCTGGTTCATGGTGAACCAAAACACTGCATCAACGCGCTGCTGGATGTGCGAAAACGCGTGAGGCCGGGCGTTGCCGCCCGGCCTCAGCACATTTTTACCACGCTCATCTCGAGCGGTCAGTCCCACACGTTCCCAGGCAATGCCCTTTCAGGCGGCCCGAACGCGAGCTTTGGCCGTACGGTTGATGCGGACGACGGGCGCCCGTTTCACCGTACTTTGCTTAGCTTTGGCCAGTCTCGAACTCATCAGCTCGATCTCTTCGCCGCGTTTGTGTTCTTTGACGACCACATCAACAGCCGAAAAGGCGTGCCTCAGAACGTCGACGATGGCGTGTGGCCGGGCATTGCCGCCCATGAACACGTCAAACGCCGCATAACCTGCATCCGGCCAACTGTGCAATGAGATGTGACCATCTCCAAGCACGGCAACGCCGTTGATCCCCTTGCCGGGAATCGTATGATGCAGATGACTATGGAGCAGTGTTGCTCCAGCTGCCTCGACGCAACTCTTCAAAGCGGTTCTGACGATGTCCAAATCGCCGAGATGCTTTGCACCGAACAAGTCGATGACGAGATGCGTACCCGCGAACTTGATGCCATCCCGCTCGATGAAGTTCGAAGACTGAACAACAGGCAAGCACGATGACGGCGTACCAAGATCTTCCTTTTGGGTGGTGCTTGAACGAGTCAAGTCCATCCCCAATTGGAAGAGGGTGTCATTAAAGGCCATATGACCCTCCCCAACCAGTAGACAGATATTTGACCCGTCGGCTCCTTACCTTTTGGTTTCAGGTATTCCTTGACCTTTGGGGCAGGTGGACTGACGGACGAGTGCGCATATGGGGCAAACACCCCCCCAGCGCAAGCGGAAATTGCCCCCTGGGGAAATTTTTTTTCTGGCGGTCGTAACGGGGGGTTAAGAAGGGTGTTTTTACAATGGAAATGGAACCATTTGCGATGCTTGGATGTGGCGAAGAAAACACTCCGGAGAACGTCGGATTACGATGGCCACGGAGTGATTGTTGAATGGCGGACTCCCAGCCTGAATTGATGCGCATAGATTCGCACCATGACGCGGGCATGACACAAAACCTGCCGCGCACACCTACGGCCTTCGCTGCTCACTCCACGACCTTCGCCGCCACCAGCACCATGCGCCCCAGCACCGCCGTAGTCGCGGCGATCACGGCGATGAAGGTTGTATGGATCGAGGCCTGGCCGCCGCTCACAGCCGCCATCAATGTCGCGGACACGGCGGCGGCAATGGCACCGTAGAGCCAATGGAAATTGCCCATGCGATAAACGAGCGCCGCCAGCACGGCTGCCGTCAGTGCAGCGGGGATCGCCGACCAGATGTAGCCGTCAAGCACGCGCACCGCCGTATAGGGCAGCAACTCCCCGGCCTTTAGCAGTTTGATGCTGGGTGGCCCCATGCCGAGCATCCCCGACACCAGATAGATGACGCCGAGAATCGCCGCGGCAATGGCGGGGCCAACCAACGTCGTGAACACGAACGTGTAGACGGCGGGCATAAGGGTCCAGCCCTTCCGCTTGCCAGGAAAATTGACGACGTTGGTTTTGTTCACTGATGCTGCTCCGGTCGTTTGAAGCTGAAGCTTAACACAAACATGTCGCTCGCCACGAGCAGGCTTCTGCAAACTTCTCAACCGTTGCGCAGCATCGCGACTTCGCCGCGCTATTGCCATGCCGCCAAAATCTCGCTACTGACACCACTTTAATGACATCACCCGATCCAAACGCGACATTCGCGCGCCGCCATTTGCTGACCTGTGAGGGGCTGAAGGCAGGCGAAATTACAGCTTTGCTCGATATCGCCGACAAAGCCGCCGACCAAAACCGGCAAGTCCGGAAAAAGCGCGACGTCCTGGCTGGCCGGACGCTCATCAATCTGTTCTTCGAGGCATCCACGCGCACGCAAAGCTCTTTCGAGCTAGCGGGCAAACGTCTCGGCGCCGACGTCATGAACATGAACGTGGCCACGTCGTCTGTCTCCAAGGGCGAAACGCTGGTCGATACGGCGATGACGCTCAACGCCATGCGACCGGACATTCTGGTCGTGCGGCATCATGCGGCCGGCGCCGTCGAGTTGCTGGCGCAAAAGGTCGATTGCTCGGTCATCAATGCTGGCGACGGCGCCCACCAGCACCCGACGCAAGCGCTGCTCGACGCCCTCACTATCCGCCGCGCGAAGGGCCGTATCGCGGGCTTGACGGTCGCGATTTGCGGCGACGTGATGCATAGCCGTGTGGCGCGCTCCAATATCGACGTGCTCAATACGATGGGTGCGCGTGTGCGCATTATCGCCCCGTCAACCCTGTTGCCACCAGCGGCCGAACGGCTGGGCGGCGAAGTGTTCACGGACATGAACAAGGGGCTGGAAGACTGCGACATCGTCATGATGCTCAGGCTACAGCGGGAGCGCATGGAGGGATCGTTCGTGCCGTCGACGCGCGAGTACTATCACTTTTTTGGGCTAGATGCGGAGAAGCTGGCGCGCGCCAAGCCCGACGCGCTGATCATGCATCCCGGCCCTATGAACCGCGGCGTCGAGATCGCCTCGACGATCGCCGACCATCCCCGCAGCGTCATCCGGGATCAAGTCGAAATGGGCGTCGCGGTGCGCATGGCGGTCCTCGAAGCCTTGGCCCGTCAGCTGCGGAACGATTGAGGCGAGTATGCGCAAAACGATCACTGCTCCTCCATCCACCGCCACCGTGTTCATCAATGCACGGTTGATCGACCCGGCCACCGGGCGCGACGAGCCCGGCGGGTTGCTGGTGCGCGACGGCGTCATCGCGGATCTCGGCCAACACCTGCGGCGCAATGCGCCAGAGGGGGCCATCGTCATCGACTGCCGCAACAATGTACTTTGCCCGGGCCTGATCGATGCCCGTGTTTTTACAGGTGAGCCCGGTCAGGAACATCGCGAAACGCTGAAAACTGCGAGCAACGCGGCGGCGGCCGGCGGCGTGACCACGATCGTCGTGATGCCAGACACCACACCCGTCATCGATCAGGTGGCGCTCGTCGACTTCATCCAACGGCGCGCCCGAGACAATGCACTGGTCAACGTGCATGTCATGGCCGCCATGACGCGAGAGTTGAACGGCGAGGAGATGACGGAAATCGGACTTCTTCAGCGGGCGGGCGCGATCGCGTTCACCAATGGCAAGTCCACAATCTCAAACACGCGCACCATGCGGCAGGTACTCAACTACGCCAAAGACTTCGGCGCCCTCATCGTGCACCATACAGAAGACCCGTACTTATCAGGATCGGGGGTCATGAATTCCGGCGAGGTATCGACACGCCTGGGCTTGCCTGGAGTTCACAAGTTTGCCGAAACCATCGTTATAGAACGCGACGTCCGCCTCGTCGAGATGACCGGTGGGCGTTACCACGCGGCCAACATCAGCTGCAGCGAAAGCCTCGAGACCATTCGCGCTGCTAAGGCAAAGAACCTGCCCGTCACCTGCGGTGTGTCGATCAATCACCTGACGCTCAACGAGAATGACATCGGCCCGTACCGCACCTTTCTCAAGCTGAGGCCACCGTTGCGCTCGGAGCCGGATCGCGAGGCGATGGTGCAGGGCTTGGCCGCCGGCGATATCGACATCATCGTGTCATGTCATGATCCGCAGGATGTCGACGTAAAGCGCCGTCCCTTCGCGGAAGCGACCGATGGCGCGATCGGGCTCGAGACACTGCTGGCGGCGGCGTTGCGCCTATACCATGCGGATCAGATCGGACTGGTGCCCCTATTGCGCGCCATGACCTCCAATCCCGCCAAGTTATTAGGATTACCGGGCGGCATACTCGAGATAGGTGCGCCGGCCGACCTCATCATTGTCGACCTCGGTCAACCCTGGGTAGTCGACAAGGCGCAGCTGCGGTCGCGCTCGAAGAATTCACCCTTCGACGAAAGCAAGATGCAGGGACGCGTGCTGCGAACGCTGGTTGCGGGCGAGACGGTCTATCAATACGATGACGCTGTGCGGTAGGACGTGGCGAACTGACGGTGGGGCGGGGATACAGAATGCACGGATTGGCGCTTCTTTTGGCGGCAGGCATAAGCGGAGTTTCGTTATGGTCTGGGATTCTGCTGTTACCACTGCTGTTCGGCTATCTCTTGGGCTCGATCCCGTTCGGTCTGCTGCTCACGCGCGCGACGGGGCTCGGTGACGTCAGGCATATCGGTTCTGGCAATATCGGTGCGACCAACGTGTTGCGCACGGGCAACAAAACGGTTGCCGCCGCCACGCTTCTGCTCGATGCGTTGAAAGCCACCGCCGCTGTACTTGTCTGCCACTGGCTGCTGCAACGGTATTGGAATTTTCCGGTCGATTATGTGCCTGGCACAGAACCAGGGCTTGCCATTACTGGATATTCTGATGCGCACCGCGCCTATGTCATGGCGGCAATCGCCGGCTTCGGCGCATTTCTGGGCCACATCTACCCGGTGTGGCTCGGCTTCAAAGGTGGCAAGGGCGTCGCCACGTACATCGGCGCCATGCTGGGCATCTACTGGCCAGCAGCGTTGATGTTTTGTGGAATCTGGATCATCGCGGCGCTGTTGGCGCGCATGTCGTCATTAGCCTCACTGACCGCGTGCGCCATTGCCCCACTCTACCCGCTCATTCTCGGCGAATGGATGATCGGCTGCTTGCTGATGGTCATGTCGATTCTCGTCTTCCTCACCCATAGCGCCAACATCGAGCGCATCAGAGCGGGAACGGAGCCGAAGATTGGCGCGAAAGGCTGAACCGCCCCAGCTTCCGTTGCCGTTGACGCCCGCGCCACTGCCGCAGGCGCCGCTTGATGACATTCAGCGTCTGGCCTGCCTGCGCCTTATCCGATCAGAGAATATCGGTCCGGTCACTTTCCGCGAGTTGATCAATCGCTTCGGTGGAGCGACGGCGGCGCTCGCCGCCTTGCCGGAGTTGTCGAGCCGCAGTGGGCGCGGCCGACCCTTGCGAATTTGCGCGATCGAAACGGCGGAAGCCGAGTTGGAAGCTGCGATGCGGATCGGCGCGCATCCGCTGTTTACGATTGAGCCCGACTATCCTCCGTTGCTCGCCCATCTCGACATGCCGCCGCCGCTAATTTACGCGAAAGGCCGGCGCGAATTGTTGACGCGCGCGGCACTAGCCATTGTCGGTTCACGCGATGCATCAGCGGCCGGTCGTGCATTCACGCGCAAGGTGGCCACCGAGTTGAGCCACGCCGGGATGGTCATCGTCTCTGGGCTAGCCCGCGGCATCGATGCGGAGGCGCATCTGGCATCGCTGTCTGGCGGCACCATAGCCGTCCTGGCAGGAGGCCTTGACGTCGTCTACCCGCCAGAACATGCCGAACTGCACGCAGCGATTGGCGAAGCGGGCTGCCTGGTTTCGGAGATGCCGCCTGGATTCGTACCGCGTGGACAGGATTTTCCCCGCCGCAATCGCATTATTTCCGGCATTGCCAATGGCGTGTTGGTAATCGAAGCCGCAAAGCGGTCGGGCACGTTGATCACCGCCCGCATGGCCGCCGAGCAAGGCCGCGATGTGTTCGCTGTACCCGGGCATCCGTTGGACCCACGCGCGGAAGGTACCAATCATTTGCTGCGAAACGGCGCTATCTTGGTGACATCCGCGGCCGACATCCTGGAGATCATCGGCCCTGGGCTAAAGCCACGTTTCAGTTTTCGTGAACCGGAACCACCGCCGCCGGCCCCGTATGTCAGCGCTGCACAAGAACAATTGGCGGAGACGAAGCCGGAAACCTCGCCTCCGCCGGATAACGCGGATAATGAGCGCGCGCGTGTGCTCGCGGTGCTCGGGCCCTCGCCCGTCAGTATTGACGAGCTGGTGCGGGTAGCGGGCCTATCCGTCCGCGTTATTCAGGCAGCCATTCTCGAACTTACCCTAGCTGGGCAGATCGAAAGGCATGGCCAAAACCTAGTGTCCCTCAAGCCAACCGATGAAGCGCCGATCCGAAATTGAATTACGAAGCTTTCTCAGGTTGTCCAGGCGTCCTATCTTATCTTAAGGTTGCGATCTATCTCACGACGCGCACATCCGAACAGATCGGCCAAACCAGCACATTCAGCACTCAGCGCCATTTTCTCAAGTTCCGACACGATCGGCCCCATGTACATAAGCAAGTCGCCTGACGAAATCGTGGTGCCACGAGCCGACGCCGTGTCGTCGTTCCGTTCGATATCCCTGAACTTGGACGAAGAAACTTCTACCAGTCCGCCCCGATGCCGCATTCTACCGCCTGTGGTTGCGAAAGTTGTTCCGAACTACAATGTCAGTAACGTGTAATTCATAAGTTTGCAACCAAAAAGAGAAGAGTTGACGTTATTCACGTACCATTGATTGCATTTATCCAAATTCTGCAACTCTTAGTCAATTTGACAGTGCCATCCGCTTCCACCATGGTCCGCCTCGATTTCCAACAAGCGCGACCCGGCGTGATGCCATTCGATCGATCGGCGTGCGGGGTTTTTGCGGCGACCACCAATACAAGGACGGACGGACTGCCCCTTGGCGAAGGAGGCCGTCGCCGTGAGGGCTTAGAATGAATGTCTTGATCGTAGAATCTGCTGCTAAAGCCAAGACAATCAATAAGTATCTGGGTGCCGGCTACAAGGTCATAGCGTCCTACGGGCACGTCCGTGACCTACCGTCCAAGGATGGCTCGGTCGAGCCCGATAACGATTTCGCCATGCACTGGTCGCAGGATGACGATCGGTCGCGCAAGGTGATGAAAGAAATCACCGAAGCGGTAAAAAGTGCCAGCAAACTGATCCTTGCTACCGACCCTGATCGCGAGGGCGAGGCGATCTCGTGGCATCTGATGGAGGTGCTGGCGCAGCGCAAGGCGCTCAAAAAAGGCCTTCCCGTCGAACGCGTCACCTTCAACGCCATCACCAAGCAAGCGGTGCTTGATGCCATTGCTCATCCGCGCCAGATCGACGGACCGCTGGTGGATGCTTATCTGGCCCGTCGGGCGCTCGATTATCTGGTCGGCTTCACACTGTCGCCGGTGCTGTGGCGCAAGCTGCCCGGCGCGCGCTCGGCCGGCCGCGTCCAGTCAGTGGCTTTGCGCCTGATCTGCGATCGCGAAGCCGAAATCGAGGCGTTCAAGACCGATGAATATTGGACGATTGAAGCGCTGCTCAAAACAGCCAAGCAGGAAGACGTGCGCGCCCGCCTGACCGCCATTGGCGGCAAGCGGCTGGCCAAGCTCGACATCAAGGATGAAGCGTCGGCGATGGCCGTCAAGTCGGCCGTCGATGGTGGCGATTTCCGTGTCGTGACAGTGGAAAAAAATGCCGCCAAACGCAACCCTTACGCGCCGTTCACCACATCAACCCTCCAGATGGACGCCTCGCGCAAGTTGGGCTTTTCGTCCAAGCAGACCATGAACATCGCGCAGCGCCTTTATGAAGGCATCGACATCGGCGGCGATACAGTAGGTCTCATCACCTATATGCGAACAGATGGCGTGCAGATCGTGCCGGAGGCGGTGGCCGAGATTCGCGCGGTCATTCGCAAGGAGTTCGGTGACAAATACACGCCGTTTGCGCGCGACTACAAAACGAAGGCCAAGAATGCGCAGGAAGCGCACGAAGCCATCCGGCCAACTGATCCCGCGCGCACACCCGACAGCCTGCGCCGCGCCTTGGATAAAGACCAGTTGGCACTTTACGATCTGATCTGGAAACGCACCATCGCCAGCCAGATGGCCTCCGCCGATATCGAGCAAACCACCGCCGATATCGAGGTGAAAGGTCGCGACGGCAAGTCCTATGGCTTTCGCGCCAACGGCTCGGTGATCGTGTTCGAGGGCTTCCTCAAGGTCTACGAGGAAGGCCGCGATGCGCGCGTGCGCATGATCGACAAGGGCAAGGACGACGTCGAGGATGAAGACGACAGCCGCCGTCTGCCCCCTCTGACCAATGGCGACAAACTCGCCGCCAAACAGATCGACGCCGACCAGCATTTCACGCAACCACCGCCGCGCTTCACCGAAGGCGGCCTCATCAAGCGTATGGAAGAGTTGGGGATCGGCCGGCCATCCACGTACACCTCGACGATGGCGGTGCTGATCGAGCGCGACTACGTCCGCATGGAGAAAAAACAACTCGTTCCCGAGGACAAGGGCCGCCTAGTAACGGCGTTCCTCGAAAGTTTCTTCAAGCGTTACGTGGAATACGATTTCACTGCAGATCTCGAACAGAAGCTCGACCTGATCTCCGACGGCACCCTGAAATGGAAAGACGTGCTGCGGGATTTCTGGCGCGACTTCACGGGCTCGGTCGACGAGATCAAAGAGTTGCGCGGGCGCGAAGTGCTGGACGCGCTCAATGACTTGCTCGGGCCGCACATTTTTCCGACCAAGGCCGACGGCGGCGATCCCCGCCTGTGCCCGAAGTGCGGCCAAGGCCAGCTCAGCCTGAAGATTTCAGCCAAGAACGGCGCCTTCATCGGCTGTGGCCGCTACCCCGAGTGCAATTTCACCCGCCAACTCGCGCAGACCGGCGAGGCCGGCGACGCCGCAGCGCTGGATGGCACGGTGCTGGGCATCGATCCCGACACGGACAAAGAAGTGAGCCTGCGCAACGGCCGCTTCGGACCCTACGTGCAGCTGGGCGAAGCGGAGCTCGACGCCTCGCTGGAAGTCAATCTCGACGAGGAAAAGCCCAAGAAGGGTAAAGCCAAGCCCACTAAACCAAAAATGATCCAACCCAAGCGCTCGTCGCTGCCCAAGGGCTGGGAACCGGCGTCGATCGATCTCGAACGCGCGCTGAAACTTCTGAAGTTACCACGTCTGGTCGGTGAACATCCGGAAACCAAGACGCCCATCACCGCGGCGCTCGGTCGCTTTGGGCCGTACATCAAGCACGACGGTACCTATGCCAACGTCGAAAGCATCGACGACGTGTTCGATATCGGCGTCAACCGCGCGGTCACCGTGATGGCCGAGAAGCGGGCGGGCGGCGGCAAGGGCCGCTTCCAGCGCGCCAAACCGACCGTGCTGGCAGCGCTTGGCGAGCATCCCGCAGCCGGCGGCAAGATCGAAGTGCTGGAAGGCAAATACGGCGCCTATGTCAGTCACAACGGCGTCAACGCCACGGTGCCGAAGGGGACCGAACCGGCCCAGCTTTCGGTCGACGATGCCATCCGCCTGCTCGACGAACGCATCGCCAAAGGCGGCGGCTCGAAGTTCAAGAAGGGCGCCAAGAAAGCCGCCCCGAAGAAGTCTGCGGCAGCGGAAAGTGACGCCGGGACAGGCACCAAGAAGACACCGACCAAGAAGCCGGCCGCGAAGAAGAAAGCGGCTCCCGCGAAAGCGAAGGCTGGAGCTGACAACTGATCCACCGCAGCCTTTCGCCTTCAATCAGCCTCGTTGACTATGGCTTACGGTTGACGGCGGCGTATGTGGAATTTGGTAGCTGTCTCGACGCGGCTTTCGGGTTATGATGTTCGTCGCTGGCCAGCAATGGGATACGCGCCATGAAAACGATCCTGGTACCGACAGACCCCGCAATTCCGTCAGCCTCCACTCTAGCCTGCGCGCGGCTGGTCGCCGAGCGCTTCGACGCCAGCGTCGATGGGGTCGCGCTACGGCCGGCCTTCGCCGAAGTGGTGGCGCCCGATCCAATCGTTGCAGTCACCTTGCCGCCCGCCGACTGGGATGAAACCAAGTATATTCGCGAGGCGCGCGGACTTTTCGAACAGGGCGCGGCGGGGTCGAAAAACTTTCGCTGGCGCGGCGGCGGCACGGTCGATGACGGTGAACTCGGAAGCCTCGGGCGGCTCTATGATCTGACGATATTGCCGCGGCCGGGCGCCAAGGGCGGACGGGTGACTGCCTTCGAGGCGGCGCTATTCGACAGCGGTCGGCCAGTGTTGATGGCACCGCCAAGCGCTCCTGCGACACTCGGCGATGCGATCATGATCCATTGGAACCGCTCGACGGAAACGGCGCGCGCCATCGCGCTCGCCATGCCGCTGCTGGTCAAGGCCAAGCGCGTGCAATTTTTGTTCGTCGAGGGCAATAGCGTCTCCGGACCGAGCGCGCGGGACGCAGCCGGCCACCTGCAGGCGCACGGCATCAATGCGACCGAGAAATCTGTCGATCAGAAAGGCCGTGGGCCCGGCGAAACGATCCTGGCGGAAGCAAAAATATTCGGGGCCGACCTGCTGTTGAAAGGCGCCTACACGCAAAGCCGCCTCAGGCAGATGATCTTTGGCGGCGCGACGAGCTATATTCTGGCGCGGGCCGAGGTGCCAGTGCTGTTCGCGCATTAGACGCTACAACGGTTCCCGTCAGGCAGTAGGCTTGGACTGCTTCATCAGGGCAAGTTCGGCTTCGACCAAAGCTAGCCGAGCTCCAAGCTTTTCATTCTCCTCGCGCGCCTTGACGGCCATTGCCTTGACGGCCTCGAACTCTTCACGCTGGACGATGTCCATGGCGCCCATCATGCGCTCGCCCTGGGCGCGCATGACGCCCTGCATTTCACGACGCACGCCATCGGCAGCGCCCGCTGCATCGGCCATGAGTTTTGCCAGATCGTCGAATATGCGAGAGTTCGTTTGCGGCATCGCGGCCACTCCAATGATCGAGATGGCTGATATATGCGGCGGCGCTGGTCAGGTTGCAACAACCCTGATAGAGCGCTTTCAAGAAAAGTGTGCGCGGTTTTCTCGGCAAAGTAACGCCACAAAACATAAAACACGAATGCGCACAACTTCACAGCCATGGGGGCCGGCACGATGCCGCTACTGACACTGCCGTTTCCAAATCTCGATCCGGTCGCCCTCGCGATCGGCCCGATCGCGATCAAATGGTATGGACTGGCCTATGCCTGCGGCCTGCTGCTTGGCTGGACCTACGTCAAGCGAATGCTGGCGGAAGCACGGTTGTGGCCGGCACGCATGGCGCCATTTGCCGTCGAAAAAACGGATGATCTGCTGCTCTACATGACGCTCGGCGTGGTGCTTGGTGGGCGTCTCGGATACGTGTTGTTCTACAATCCGGTGTTCTATTTCGCTCACCCCATCGAGATTTTCAGCGTGTGGAAAGGCGGCATGTCGTTTCATGGCGGCTTTCTCGGCTCGGTGGCAGCGATCCTGTTTTTCGCGCGGCAGAATGCGGCGCCGATATGGTCGGTGTTCGACGTGGTGGCGGCGGCGACGCCGATCGGACTGTTCTTTGGCCGGTTGGCCAACTTCATCAACGGCGAGTTGTGGGGCAAGCCGACAGCGGTGGCCTGGGCGATGGTGTTCCCCGGTAGCGAGGCGGGGCCGCAACCGCGCCATCCCAGTCAACTCTATGAGGCGACGCTGGAAGGTCTGGCGCTGTTCTTCATTTGCTGGTGGCTGGCGCACAAGCGCGATGCGTTCAAGAACCCAGGGCTTGTGGCGGGTGTTTTTACCGCCGGGTACGGCACGGCGCGCGCCTTCTGCGAATTGTTCCGCGAACCTGACCCCGGCCATTGGGCGACGTATGGCTTGATGACAGCGGGCATCCTGTATTCGTTGCCGATGATCGCGGCGGGGCTGTATCTCGTGCAGCGCGCACGTAAGCTGCCAGCACACGAGATCGCCTGAAACTGCTTGGTCCGAGGCGCATGGCATCCTACGATCCCAACCTGCGCCGTGACACGGCCCTGGCGCGCAAGCTGATCGCCCACATCCATGCGCACGGCCCGATCACCGTCGATGCTTACATGGATGCCTGCCTGAACGATCACGAGTTCGGCTATTACCGCAGGCGCACGGCGATTGGGCGCGCCGGTGATTTCATCACAGCGCCAGAAATCAGCCAGGTGTTCGGTGAATTGATCGGGCTGTGGTGCGCGGTCGTGTGGCAGCAAATGGGATCGCCGGCGCGGGTCAATCTGATCGAACTCGGGGCGGGGCGCGGCACGCTGATGGCCGACGCGTTGCGCGCGACGCGAATGCTGCCCGAATTCCGTTCGGCCGTGGCGGTGCACATTCTCGACCAGAACCCCGTATTGATTGCAATGCAGCGAACGGCCATGGACGCGAGCGGCGTCAAGGCGCTGTGGCATGAGACGCTCGACGCATTGCCGTCGGATCAGCCGTCGATCTGGATTGGCAATGAGTTTTTGGACACTATCCCAGTCAGACAGTTTGTGCGCCGCGACGGTCGCTGGAGCGTGCGCGCCATTGGCCTCGATGATGCCGGGCGACTGGCGTTTGTGACACCCCCAGGCGATTGGGTCGTCGGTACAGACGATGCAATGCGCGATCGGTTAGACGATAAAATCTCAAATGATGGGGTGGTCATCGAAAACCAACTGATGGCGTGTGTCACCGACGCGTTACAGCGCTGCGCCGGGCGGGCGCCGCTGGCCGCGCTGTTCGTCGACTACGGCCATACGGGCGCTGGCAAGATTGACACGCTGCAAGCCGTGCGGGCTCACCAAACCGAGCACGTCCTCACTTCGCCCGGTGAGGCCGATCTGTCGTGCCAAGTCGACTTCGAAGACTTCGCGTTCAAGGCGTCGCTGGTGATCGATAGCGCCGGACGCAAACGGGCGCCATCTCTCAACGTCGACGGCCCCGTCACGCAATCGGAATTCCTTGGCCAGCTCGGCATCATGGAGCGCGCGTCGCGGCTGATGGCAATGAACCCCGCGAACGCCAACGCACTGGAGACGGGTGTTGCCCGCTTGATGGCGCCGCAGGGCATGGGCACGCGCTTCAAAGCGATCGGACTGCGTAGCCCGGAGCTGCCGTCGCTGCCGGGATTTTGGCAAGGCTGATGCGCCCGTCGCCGCGATGACTCGACGACATTACCGCCGCAACGGCCCAAATCCGGGAATACTGAGGATCGTCCGCAACAGGCCAGCGACATAGGTGAAGGCTGCCGCGCGTAATAACAGGCGTGCCGGCTTCATGTCGTGGCTATGGATGAAGCGACCGCGCTCCAAGAGCGGCAGCGCGCGCTTGAAACTCGCATCGAATTCCACCGGCAAGGTCACCACTTGCAGTGCAAACGAAAGCAGCGTCATGCCGATGAAGCCCACGAGATTGAAGATCAACGCCGCACCCGACTTGCCGATGATGACCAGCAAGGGCGCCGACCAGATAAACGCCTGGCCCACCATGTTGGCGGCATGGGCCTGCTTGGCGATCAGTTGGCGCCGCTTGTAGATCGGCAATGCCATTTCATCCTGCATGGCGTGACCGATCTCGTGGGCCGCTATCACGACGGCCGACAACGAGTGGCCGTGCATGAAGCGCGGCTCGAGGCGCACCGCCTTGGCGACGGGGTCGTAGTGGTTGCCCTGCTCGGTCACTTCCACTTTGACATGGTTAAGCTTCAACGCATCGAGCGCGTGACGGGCGAATTCGGCGCCAGTCTCGTTCAGATCGGGTCGCTCGGCGGCATAGCGATCCATGACATGGCTGATCCAGATCTGTGGCAGGGCCACCAGCCCGACCCCGATCAGTAGTATGATGGCGATCGCAATCATGGTTGGCCCTTCCCGCCGTCGTCACCGTGGTTATATCATTGTTTGCCCACATAATGGCAAAATCCGCGCCAACCGGCTAAGAACTGGTGATACTCACAGCAGGAACCCGTCCATGGCCAGCATTGCAGTCCTCGATGACTACCAAAACGTTTCGCAAAAATTCGCTGACTGGTCGTCCCTGCGTAACCAGCACTCGATCCGCGTCTTCACGGCGCCGTTTGCCACGCCGGCAGACGCTGCGGCAGCCTGCGCGCCATTCGACATCATCTGCGCCATGCGTGAACGCACCTTGTTCGATCGCGCTATGCTTGAGAAACTGCCTAACCTGAAGCTGCTGGTTACGACCGGCCACCGTAACGCGGCGATCGATGTGGCCGCCGCCACCACCCGCGGCGTGATCGTCTCCGGCACCGATGCGCCCGGTGTCGCCACCGCAGAGCTGGCGATGGCACTCATTCTCGGCCTGTCGCGGCACCTTACCGTCGAGGCGCAAAATATGCGCGAAGGCCGCTGGCAGACCACGGTCGGTCGCGACCTGATGGGGCGCACGCTTGGACTGATCGGGCTCGGGCGGCTGGGCGGATTGATGGCGAAATATGCTGGAGCGTTCGGCATGCCGGTCATCGCCTGGAGCCAGAACCTGACGCCGGAAGCGGCCCGCCAGCATGGCGCCGAGCGGGTCGAGAAAGCCGAATTATTCCGCCGCGCCGATATCATCTCGATCCATACCAAACTGTCGGCACGCACGACGGGATTGGTGGGCGCCGCCGAACTTGCCTTGATGAAGCCGGACGCACTGTTGATCAACACCTCGCGCGGGCCGGTCATCGACGAAGCTGCATTGCTCGCGGCGCTGCATGAGGGTCGCATTGGTGGCGCGGGTATCGACGTGTACGAGCCCGAGCCCTTGCCGCCCAATCATCGGCTGCGCACTGCGCCGCGCACACTGCTGACGCCGCACATCGGCTACGTCACGGAAGACACTTATCGCGTCTTTTATGGCGGCACGGTTGCGGCGATCCGGGCGTGGCTCGATGGCAAACCGATCCATGTTCTGACGGCGTAATCAGCGCACCACCACGGGGGAGAAGCGGACATGACGGCGATGGCATGGCGGCAGCGGGCGGCAACGACATTCACGCCTGAGAAACAACCCGCCGTCGCCGGCAGCGGCATGATTGTGACCAACCATCCATTGGCATCGGCGGCGGGGGCCGAAATGCTCGCCTCTGGTGGCAACGCCATTGATGCGGCCATTGCTGCGTTGTTCACACTGAGCGTGGTCGAACCGATGATGGTCGGCATTCTCGGCGGTGGCATGGCGCACATCCGGCTCAGCGATGGCCGTCACCTGGTGATCGACGGGCTTTCGACAGCCCCCGGCGCGGCGCGTCCCGATACCTACACGCCGGCCGGTGGCAACGTACCCAACAGCCTGGAAGTCGTCGGCAGGGAAAACGCGGTGGGTGCCAAAGCCATCGCCGTGCCCGGCACGCTCCGCGCCTGGTGTGAGACGCTGCAACGGTTCGGCACGGTGTCGCTCGCCGACGCCATGGAACCGGCCATCCGGCATGCCCAGCGCGGCTTCACGGTGACGGCGTATTTGTCGGAGTGCACGGCGGAGGCTGGCGCGGATCTGCTGGCCGACGACGGCATGCGACGTCGGTTCATGCCGGACGACAAACCCATCTCTGCCGGCAGCCGCCTCACTCAGCCTGATACCGCCGAGACCTTGCACGCCATCGCCAAGGAGGGGCCGGGCGCGCTTTACGGCGGCGCCGTCGGCCAGCAAATCATCACCCACCTCGCCGGCCAAGGCGGCTTGCTGTCGATGGCCGATCTGGAAAACTACGCGACGATCGAACGCGCGCCGGTGCGCGGCACCTATCGCGGCCATGAGATCGTCGGGCCGCCACCGCCCTCGTCGGGCGGAGTGCACGTCATCCAGATGCTGAATATGCTCGCGCACGCCAATATGGCCGCACTTGGCTTCGGCACGGTCGATAGCATGCACCTTCTCACCGAGGTCTTGAAGATCGCCTTCGCAGACCGCGCCGCAGCGACCGCCGATCCGGCCTTCGTGCGCGTTCCGGTAGCGCGGCTCATCTCGCCCGAGTATGCGCGCGAGCGCTTCAGCCAGATCGATCCGCAGCACGCACAGACATGGCGCTCGGAGTTGACCGCACCCCAATCGCCACACACGACGCATGTCACGGCGGCCGATCGCTCCGGCAATATCGTCACCACCACACAGACAATCAACAGCCTGTTCGGTGCGCGCATTCTTATTCCAGGGGTGGGGCTTATACCGAACAACTACATGTATCTGTTCGAACCGCGTCCGGGACGCGCGCTGTCGGTAGCGCCGGGCAAGCGCATCACCACGTCGATGTCGCCGTTGATGATCCTCAGGGATGGCGTACCGCGCTTTGCACTCGGTCTGCCGGGTGGGCTCAGGATCTTTGGTTCGGCCATGCAGACCGTCGTCAACCTGCTCGATCACGGCATGACGCTGCAGGAGGCAGTGGAAGCGCCGCGGCTATGGACGCAAGGCGATGCCCTGGAAGTCGAGGATGCTTTTCCCGCGGGCGTCCAAGCGGCACTGGCGGCGCGCGGTCACCCGGTGCAACCCGTCGCGCACGTCGGAGGCGGTATGAACGCGATTGCGTTTGCGGCCGATGGCGCGATGACGGGGGCTGCCTGCTGGCGCGCCGATGGCACGCCCATCGGTGTCGGCGGCGGCCATGCCCGACAGGGGGTGCGGTTCTGGCCAGAAGCCACGCAAACAACCGGGCCCATCAGGTAATCGCAATCGCCCTTGTCTCGGACTAGGCGGCGGGTGATGATCCGGCAAGCCACACCATCAGCATCAAGTCTAATGTCCGAAACGCCCGCTAGAAGGCCGCCGCGAGCCCCGATAAATCCACGAGGAAAATGCGCATGCGCCTGACTGCCATAATTGCTTCAATTGCACTCGCCAGCGCCATGGGTGCAGCTTCGGCACAAGACAGCTGCTCGAATAGAGGGCAGCTCGACACGCAGTACTGCGACGCCGACAATGATCTGGTTGCCGATACGCCAACCGATCCTGCCAAGTGGCGCGACCCATCAACCCTGGTGTTCTCCTATGCGCCGGTCGAGAACCCCGCCGTCTACGCGGTCGTCTATCAGCCGGTCATCGACCGGCTCGCGAGCTGCACAGGCAAGAAGGTGGTCTATTATACAGCGCAGTCATCAAGCGCGCAGATCGAGGCTATGCGCTCCGGCCGCCTGCATGTGTCGAGCCTTTCGACGGGTGCGGTCGGATTCGCCGTAAACCTCGCCGGCGCCGTTCCGTTCGTCGCGATCGGCAACGACAAGGAAATCGCCGGTTATCAGCTGTGGGCCGTCGTGAAGGCTGATAGCCCATACAAAACGCTTGCCGACCTCAAAGGCAAACGCGTCGCTCACGTCGCGCCATCGTCGAATTCTGGCAATCTGGCGCCGCGCGTTTTCTTTCCCGATCTCGGCCTCGTGCCGGACAAAGACTACAAGCCGCTGATGTCGGGAGGCCATGACAAGTCGATGTTGGGGGTCCTCTCCGGCGATTACGACATGGCGCCAGTCGCCTCCGATATCATCGAGCGCATGGTGGCCCGCAAGGATATCGACGGCGCTGCTTTTCGCATTATCTGGAAGAGCGAAACCTTCCCGACCCTGGGCGTCGCCTTCGCGCACGATCTGAAGCCTGAACTGCAGACGACGATACGCAAATGTTTCGAGGAATACCGCTTCCCGGATACCCTCAAGAAAGAGTACCCAGGCTTCGATCGTTTCGTGCGCATCACCTACAAGGACACCTGGAAGCCGATCCGGGAAGTGGCCGAAAAATCGGGTACGCCCTATAACAAGACTGCCTACGAAGCCACCCAGAAAAAGGAAGCCGAGGCGGCTGCCAAAAAAGCTGCAGATCTGGCTCAGCAGCCGCACGCGCCGGCGGGTCAACCCAAGCCATGAATCTCAAGCCATGAACCTAGCGATCAGCGCCGCAACGATGGCCATCGACCGGTCGCTGGTCATCCGGCACCTCTACAAGGAATACACCGTCGGCAAACCCATTCTGCGCGACGTTTCACTGGAGATCGGCGGACGCGGCATCACGGCGATCATCGGGCCGTCCGGCGCCGGCAAGTCGACGCTCATCCGCTGCGTCAATGGCCTGGCGCCAGCAACCCGCGGCGAAATCATTTTTCACGGCGAGGACATTACAAAGCTGTCCGGCAAGCGGCTGCGCGAGATGCGGCGGCGCATCGGCATGGTGCATCAGGAATACAGCCTCGTGGAACGGCTTTCGGTCATGGAGAACCTGCTCACGGGCAGGCTCGGCTATGTCCCGGCATGGCGTGCCTGGCTCAGGAAATTTCCCGAGAGCGACGTCGCGCATGCCTACACATTGCTGGAGGCGATCGGTCTGGAAGACTTCGCCAACCGGCGCGCCGATCAACTTTCGGGCGGCCAGCGGCAACGCGTCGGCATCGCGCGCGCGCTCATGCAGGAGCCGGATCTGCTGCTTGCCGACGAACCGACATCTTCACTCGATCCCAAAACGGCAGTGGAAATTATCGAGCTGTTGGCCACGCTTGCGGCGTCACGCGATATCCCGGCGATCATCAATATCCACAACGTCGATCTCGCCAAGCGGTTTGCCTCACGCATTGTCGGCATGGCCAAAGGCGCAATCGTTTTCGACGGTCCGCCCAGCGCGCTCGAAGACAAACATTTGGGCGAAATTTACGGCGGACAGAGTTGGCTGGAATGACCGAGCGTCGCGCAATAGGCTTGCCTCCGCCTGCCGGCCGAACGTTGGCCCTGCCGGTAAACTGGCCACGGCGGCTCGCCTACATCGGGTTGGCATTCTACGCGATCTATGCCGCCTCGACGCTCGATGTTTCGCTCGCGCGCATTGCCCGCGGTCTTCCGCAAGGGGCGCATTTCCTCGCGCGCATGTGGCCGCCGAACACAGAGGCGATCAAGCTTGATCTGATGCGGCAGGGACTAATGGAATCGATTGAGATCGCCGTTCTTTCCACCTTCTTCGGCATACTGCTGTCGCTGCCGCTGGGTCTGCTGGCCGCGCGCAACCTGATGCCGCCGTGGGTGTCCTGGACGGCGCGTACACTCACGGCACTGTTCCGCTCGTTCAACTCGGTGATCGTGGCGATCCTGTTCGTGAAGGCCATCGGTTTCGGTGCGCTGGCGGGCATCCTGGCGCTCATCGTGGGCACGATGGGTTTCATCTCGAAGCTGTTTGCGGAGGCGATCGAGGAGGTCGATCTCAAGCAGGTCGAGGCCGTGCGCGCAACCGGCGCGTCGTTCGCCAATGTGCTGATCATGGGGATTTTACCGCAGGTGATGGCCCGCTTCGCGGGCTTCTCGGCGTATCAGCTCGACTCGAATTTACGCAACTCTACGATGGTCGGCATCGTCGGCGGTGGCGGCATCGGCGCGGCGTTGTTCACAGCTTACCAACGCTTCGACTACGACTACGTGTTCACCATTCTGCTCGCCATCATCGCCATTGTGATGGTGAGCGAGCTCGTCTCGGTCCAGATCCGGAAAATCTTCCAATGAGCGGCGCGATTGGGCAACATCGCTGGCAGCGCTTTTCCGTTCAGCAACGGCTGGCGCGCTTCACCGCCTATCTTAGCGCCGTTGCTGCGGTCGTGTGGGCCGCGCGCTCCGTCGAAATCATTCCCGAGTTTCTCGCCGATGCGCCCGCGCAGACCGCCGATTTGTTCCGCCGCATGTGGCCCTTCGACTGGAGTTATTACGGCCGCGAAGTGCATGCGGCGTTGATCGAGACGATCCATATCGCCACACTCGGCACGTTGTTGGCTATCGCATTTGCCGTCCCGATCGCACTGCTGGCGGCACGCAACATCACACCATCAAAGACGCTCAATTTGATCGCTACATTTGTTCTGGTGGCGACGCGGTCAATCAATACACTGCTGTGGGCATTGCTGTTCGTTGCTATTTTCGGTCCCGGCGCGCTGGCGGGCATGCTGGCCATCGGTTTTCATTCGATCGGCTTCGTCGGAAAGCTATTGGCGGAGGCGCTGGAGGAGACGCCACGCGCTCCGATTGACGCATTGCGTGCAACAGGCGCGCCGCCGGCTAGCATCCTGAGCAAGGGTTACTGGCCCGCCGTCGAACCGAGCTTCTGGGGCATTGCGCTGTTGCGATGGGATATCAACATCCGCGAAAGCGCGGTACTCGGCTTGGTGGGAGGCGGCGGCATCGGCATGGCGCTCGATACCGCACAGAACAATCTCTATTGGGATCAGGTCGGGCTGGTGCTGGCCGTGATATTTGCCGTCGTCATCGTCACCGAGATCATCACGTCCACCATTCGCGAACGATTGATCTGACGCGGTTGTTTAGCCGACCCTTGCCCGTCAGCTACCCGATCCCGTTTCTAACTTGATTGCGAGGGCACATAGCGACAGATCAGTGCCGGGCCCACCCGCCAGGATGCAGCCCAGCGGCAATCCGTCGGTCGTTCGGCCAGCCGGAATCGTGATGATCGGCCCGCCGATCGCGGTCCAGGGTGCGATGTATTTCGGATCACCTGTCCAGACGAGCGACTTCGGCGCGGGACCCGGCGTGGCAGGCCACAAGAAGGCTGCGACATCGGATGATTTTGCCAGCAAGGTGTCGCGCATCCGGTCGATCTCGCGCCGCTCGTCCAGATAACGCTGCTCGCCGATTTCAAGGCCCTCGACGATGGCGGCGCGCAGCTTCTCGCCAATCTGGCCCGCCGGCAAATCGAGGAACGCGCGCATCACGCGGCCAGCCTCGTAAAGCATTGTGGTACGCTGAATTCGAAACAGGCGAGCCATGTCTATTGGCGATCGGCGCTGCTCGATCCTGGCGCCGGCCGCCGCAAACCTATCCGCCATCGCCGCAGCCGCGGCTTTCATTTCGGGGATCGCATCGCCGATGTGATCGTCCTCCAGCACTGCGATAACCGGCGCTTGCGGCACCGATTTGGCCGCGGTCAAAAAATCAGGGGCGATCGCACGATAACCATAGATCGCATCGGCCACTGTCCAACCGAACACTCCCGGCGTGTCAAAGCTTGGCCCGAGCGGCGCGATACCAGATGTGACGAGACTGCGCGTCGATGGTTTGAAGGCCGCGACACCGCAATAGGCTGCAGGCCTATTGACCGATGCAACCGTCTGAGTGCCGATCGCCAGCGGCACCATGCCGGCGGCCACGGCGGCGGCCGACCCGGAGCTGGAGCCACCCGGCGTGTGGCCGATATTGTGCGGGTTGCAAGCCGGCGACGGATCGAAGAAGGCGAACTCGGTCGTGTGCAGTTTGCCGAGAATGATCGCACCCTGCGCCTTCAGCGCAAGAACGATTTCGGCGTCTGACGTCGCCGGCGGCGCCGATGCCCGCGACCGGCTATTGCACCGCGTCGGCAAGCCTTCGACGTCGATGATGTCCTTGATGCCGACGGGAATACCATGCAGGGGCCCAAGCAATGTGCCGGCGGCAGCCTCCTTGTGCCGCCGTTCCGCCGTGGCGAGCGCCCGTTCGGCGTCAACAAGAGCCCAGGCGTGGACCTGCGGGTCGACAGTTTCAATGCGCGCCAAATAAGAGCGAACCAGGTCGACCGGCGACAGGCGTCGATCGGCGATTTGCGCGGCGAGGTCAGCGACGCGGCCAGGGTTCTGGGTAAAACTTATCGACGGCTCCGAAACTGGCATGCTTCTCTCCGTGAATTAGAACTCATCTGCCTGCGAATTGGGCAAGCTGGTGCCGTCCCCCATCTTGACACAGATAGCCGAGATGATTGCAACTATGCCTCGGCGCGGATCCCGGCGGGGGCGGCGCGGCGACTTTGGCAAATGGAGCAGCGTACGACAATGGACCGCAGAAAAGTTCTCAAAGGGCTGGCAACAACTGGCACGCTGACGGCGACCGGCGGCCTCGCAATGCCGGCGCTAGCCCAAAGCGCGCGCGTGCTGAAGTTCGTGCCGCAGGCAAATCTCGCTAATTTTGATCCGATCTGGGGAACGCAATACGTCGTGCGCAACGCCTCTCAACTTGTCTGGGACACCCTTTACGGGATGGACAGCAAGCTGCAGGCGAAGCGACAGATGATCGAAAGCGAGGACGTATCGTCGGACGGATTGACCTGGACATTCAAGCTGCGCGACGGACTCAAATTCCATGACGGAGAGAAAGTCCTCGCCAAAGATTGCATCGCCAGTATCGCGCGCTGGAGCGTGCGCGACGCCATGGGACAAATGCTCAGGGCGATCCAGAAGGAATTGGTCGCCGTCGATGACCGGACCTTCAAGTGGGTGCTGGCATCGCCATACCCGAAAATGATGCTGGCGCTCGGCAAGGTCGGCACACCCTGCTGCTTCATCATGCCGGAACGGATCGCCAAGACCGATCCCTTCAAGCAAATCGAAGACTATGTCGGCTCCGGGCCGATGAAGTTCGTGCGCGCGGATTGGAAGCCGGGAGCGATCGCCGCGTTCGAACTCAACAAAGACTATGTGCCCCGCGCCGAACCGAGCGAGTGGATGTCCGGCGGCAAGGTGATCAATTTCGACCGCATCGAATGGATCATCATGCCCGATCCGGCGACCGCCTCCGGCGCGCTGCAGAATGGCGAGATCGACTGGTGGGAAAGCCCGCTGCCGGACCTCGTCCCGGTGCTCAAGCGCAATAAGAACATCAAGGTCGACATTGCCGATCCGCTCGGCAACATCGGCTCCTTCCGTCTCAACCACATGCACGCGCCCTTCAACAACTTGAAAGTACGCCGTGCCGTCCAGATGGCGTTGAGCCAGGAAGACTATATGCGTGCCGTGGTCGGTTCAGATGATGCGCTGTGGAAACAGCTGCCAGGCTTTTTCACGCCGGGAACGTCGCTCTATTCAGAAGAGGGCGGCGAGCCCTTGAAAGGCAAGCGCGATTACGACGCGGCGAAGAAGCTTCTCGCCGAGGCCGGCTACAAGGGCGAACCCGTCACCTGCGTTGTGGGGCAGGATATTCCGCAAATCAAAGCCATGGGCGAGATCACCGCAGATCTCTTGAAGAAGATCGGCATGAACGTCGATTTCGTCGCCACCGATTGGGGTACCGTCGGCCAGCGCCGCGCCTCCAAGAGTCCTCCGGGCCAAGGCGGCTGGAGCATGTTTCACACCTGGCACGCCGGTTCGGACTGCGCGAGCCCCGTCGGGTACATCGCGCTCAGGACCAACGGCGACAAAGCTTGGTTCGGGTGGCCGGACAATGCGGAGATCGAAAAAGATCTTGCCGCCTGGTACGATGCGAAGACACTCGATGACGAGAAGGCAATCATGGCGCGTGTCAACAAGGCGAGCATGGAAAACGTCACCTATATCCCGACGGGCTTCTATCTCGGTTATCAGGCTTGGCGGGCCAATCTCAGCGGCATCACCAACGGCCCGCTGCCCTGGTTCAGCGGCGTGAAAAAAGCCTGACGCCAATGTAACGCTTCTTCCCGCCGCGTGCGGGGAGAAGGCGATCTTTGATCGGCATGCCCCATGTTCGGATTTCTTTTGCGGCGCGTACTTTCGACCATCCCGGTGATGGCGATCGTCGCGCTGTTCGTCTTCAGCCTGCTTTACATCGCGCCCGGCGATCCGGCTGCAGTGATTGCGGGTGATCAGGCATCACCCGCCGACGTCGAGCGCATCCGGGAAAGTCTCGGCCTCGATCGCCCCTTTGTTGTTCGCTTCGGCGAATGGGGGTGGCAGTTGCTGCACGGCAATCTCGGCACCTCGATGTTCACGGGATTGCCGGTCGTTGAACTGATCCGCCAACGACTGGAGCCGACGCTGTCGCTGATGGCAGTGACGCTCGTCTTTGCGATCGTTGCTGCGGTGCCGATGGGCGTGCTGGCGGCATGGAAGGTCGGCAGCTGGCTCGACCGGCTTTTGATGGCGTTCTGCGTGTTCGGTTTTTCCATTCCGGTATTCGTCGTCGGCTATCTGCTTGCTTACGTGTTCGCGCTGGAACTCGATTGGCTGCCGGTGCAAGGCTATACGCCGATTGCAAAAGGGTTGTGGCCCTGGCTCGAGAACCTCATTCTGCCGGCAATCGCGTTAGGCTTTGTCTATATCGCGCTGATCGCCCGCATCACACGGGCGACGATGCTGGAGGTCTTGAGTCAGGACTATGTGCGGACCGCGCGCGCCAAAGGCCTCGGCGAGAGCACGATCCTGTTTCTGCATGCGCTGAAGAATGCGGCGGTCCCAATCGTTACGGTGATCGGCATCGGAGTTGCCTTGCTGATCGGCGGCGCCGTCGTCACCGAAAGCGTGTTCGCCATCCCGGGCTTGGGGCGCCTCACGATCGATGCCATCGTCAGGCGCGACTATCCGCTGATCCAGGGCATCGTCTTGATGTTCAGCTTCGTCTACGTGCTTGTTAATCTCGTCATCGACCTCAGCTACATGGCCCTCGATCCAAGGATTCGCTATTGACCATCACAGCGTCATTGCCTGCCGCGATTACTGCCCGCGACCACTATGCCGCGGCCCCTGACTTGCCGGACATTCACCTGCCTGTACGAGTGCGAGGTGGTGTTGCCGGCTTTGTCTTTCGCCAACCGACGGTCGCACTCGGCCTGTTCATTCTCGCGATCATGCTCGTCCTCGCGGTTTTCGCACCCTGGTTCGGAACGCTGGACCCGACCGCACTGGCGCCCGCCAAACGGACGCGACCGCCCTCGATGGATTTCTGGTTCGGGACCGACGCGTTTGGTCGCGATGTCTATTCTCGGGTGATCTATGGCGCGCGGGTGTCGCTCGTTGTCGGCTTTGCAGTTGCCTTCTTTGCGTCGGCGATTGGTTTATTAATCGGACTGGTGTCTGGTTATGTGCGCGCATTCGACAGCACCATAATGCGCGCGATGGACGGCCTGATGTCGATCCCACCGATCCTGTTGGCTGTCGCGCTGATGGCACTGACGCGTGCGAGCGTGCAGAACGTCATTCTGGCCATTACCATCGCCGAAATTCCGCGGGTGTCGCGGCTGGTCCGTGGCGTCGTGCTGTCGCTGCGCGAGCAGCCTTATGTCGACGCGGCAATCGCTGCCGGCACCACCACGCCGATGATAATCAAGCGCCATATCCTGCCGAATACGCTGGCGCCGCTAACAGTGCAGGCCACCTACATTTGCGGCAGTGCCATGATCGTCGAGTCGATCCTGTCGTTTATCGGTGCCGGTACGCCGCCGATGATCCCGTCATGGGGCAACATCATGGCCGACGGCCGCGCGCTCTGGCAGGTGAAGCCGTACATCATTTTCTTTCCGGCGGTTTTTCTGTCGCTGACAGTACTGGCCGTCAATCTGTTGGGCGATGGGTTGCGGGACGCACTCGATCCGCGCATGGCGAAAAGGCTCTGACGCCATGGCACTGCTCGAAGTCGAAAACCTGCAGACGCATTTCCGCACCCCCAGCGGTATCAACCGTGCCGTCGACGGCGTGTCGTTCTCGGTCAACGCCGGCGAGACGTTGGCAATCGTCGGCGAATCCGGTTGCGGCAAATCGGTAACGGCAATGTCGATCCTCAGATTGATCCCCGAGCCACCGGGCAAGATCGCTGGAAGCATCCGCCTCAACGGCCGAGACCTGCTTAATGCCAGCGCTCGCGAGATGCGCGCCATCCGCGGTAACGACATATCGATGATTTTCCAGGAACCCATGACGTCGCTGAACCCGGTGCTGACGATCGGACGGCAACTGACGGAAACAATACGACAGCACGCAAGGCTGGGCGCCAAAGCTGCCACCGATCGGGCGATGGAAATGCTGCAATTGGTCGGCATTCCCGAACCGGGCAGGCGGCTGGCCGAGTATCGCCACCAGTTGTCCGGCGGCATGCGACAGCGCATCATGATCGCGATTGCGCTGGCGTGCGATCCGAAGGTACTGATTGCAGATGAACCGACCACCGCACTCGATGTCACCATTCAGGCCCAGATCCTCGATCTGATGCGCGATCTGAAGGCCAGGACCGGTGCCGCCGTCGTGCTCATCACCCACGATCTGGGCGTGGTGGCAGAAGTCGCGGAACGCGTGATGGTCATGTATGCCGGCCGCAAGGTCGAAGAGGCTGGTGTCGGCGATCTGTTTCGCTCGGCGCGTCATCCCTACACAAAGGGTCTGCTCGGCGCGGTGCCGAAACTCGGTGCCTCGCTGGCGGGCGCCGACACCAGGCTCGTGGAAATCCCGGGCCTCGTGCCGAGCCTGAAAAACCGCATTGCGGGTTGTGTGTTTGCCGATAGGTGCGCGTCGGTTACCAACGTCTGCCGCAGCGTCGCGCCGGCGCTGGAATTGAAGGCTGCCGGTCACTTGGTCGCCTGCCATCATGCACGACGTGAAGTTGCCGCCGCATGACCCAACCTCTCCTCGAAGTTCGTAATCTCAAAAAGCATTTTCCGCTGCGCACGACTTTCTTCGGCGGCGCGCAGGGGGTGGTGCACGCGGTCGACGGTGTTTCTTTCTCGATCGCGAAAGGTGAAACGCTGGCGCTGGTTGGCGAATCCGGTTGCGGAAAATCGACGGTGGGCCGCGCGATACTCAGGCTGTTCGACATCACGTCAGGGGAGGTGCTGATCGAGGGGCGACGGATCGACGATTTGACGGCCGGGCAGTTGCGCCCCTTGCGACGACGCGTCCAAGTGGTTTTTCAGGATCCGTTTTCGAGCCTCAATCCGCGCATGCGCGTGCGGGATATTCTGGCCGAACCGATCCGCAATTTCGGCCTCGCAGCATCCGACGCAGAACTGGACAAGAAGATCGCCGACCTCATCGAGATCGTGCGATTGCCGGGTGACTCGGCAGGGCGCTGGCCGCATGAGTTTTCCGGCGGTCAACGGCAACGGATCGGCATTGCGCGCGCTCTCGCCGCCGCACCCGATCTTATCATCTGCGATGAGGCCGTGTCGGCACTCGACGTTTCGGTCAAGGCGCAGATCGTCAATCTGTTGCAGGATCTGCAGCGACAGCTAGGGCTGGCTTTGCTGTTCATCAGTCACGACTTGGCCATCGTCGAACACATGACGCATCGCGTGGCGGTGATGTACCTCGGCCGTATTGTTGAAATGGGGCCAAAACAGGCGATATTTGCTACGCCGCGGCATCCCTACACGAAAGCCTTGCTCTCGGCCGTGCCGGTGCCCGATCCCGAAGCACCGCGCAATCGGACGATCCTCAAGGGCGATGTGCCGAGCCCAATCAATCCACCGCCGGGTTGCCATTTCCATACCCGCTGCCCGGTAGCGATGGCGCGTTGCCGCATCGAGACGCCGGTGCTGCGCGACCATGAGCCGGACCACTCGGTTGCCTGCCACCTTTACGACGCGCCGACCGTCGGGTCTGTGGACGGGTAATGTATCCTATTGCCCGACGACGCGGCCGACAGCGTCGTCGCCGTGCCACCATTTGCCGCCGAGCACCACACCTTCCGACACGATCCGCTGCGTCCCTGCCAAATGTTCGCCAAGTACGTCGACGTAGTCGAATTCGCCGTCTTTTATCGACAGAATAGTCGCATCGCCGGCTGACCCGGCCTTCAGTGTTCCGAGTTCTGGACGTCGCAAGGCCATGGCGGCATTGACGGTGCTCTGCCTGATGACATCGACCAAGGGCACGCCCATGCACAGAAACTTCGACATGGTGGTGACCAGATCGAACGCCGGTCCGTCGATGCAGAGCGTGTGCACATCGGACGAGATGGTGTCGGGTTGGAAGCCGTTTGCCAGCATCGCGCGCGCGGTCTTGAATGAAAACGAGCCGCCACCGTGACCGATGTCGAACAGCACGCCGCGCTTTCTGGCCGCCAGCACAGCAGGCCGCACCGTGCCTTGCGCGGTGCATGGTGCGTTGGGGAACGGCCGGAAGGCGTGGGTGAGCACATCCCCCGGACGCAGCATGCCCACCACTTCGTCGTAGGAGGGCGGGGGATGATCGATATGCGCCATCAGCGGCATGCCAACTTCGTCGGCAACCTGCAAGGCCATTTCCAGCGGAGCGGCGCCTTGGTCGCCCGACGAATGCCGACCGACGCGGACCTTTATGCCGACGATGACGTCGCGATTGTCTGCTGCGACGGCGGCGGCTTCCTTCGGCGCCATCAAGCGAATATCCTCGCTCTCGCCGACCATTATCGTTTTGGAAAAACCAAAAATACCGGCGAACGAGACATGCAGGTAGGCGAGGATGCGCGCTTCGCTGCGTTCGATGACGTGGCGGCGGAAACCAGCAAAATTGCCCGGACCGGCGCTGCCGGTATCGATCGCGGTGGTGACACCCGACGTGCGGCAAAAATTATCGGCATCAATACCCAGGGACGTGCCGCCCCAATAGACGTGGGTGTGCAGATCGATGAGGCCGGGTGTGACGACATAGCCTTTGACGTCGCGCACCTCCGTGCGAGCCCCGGCTTTAAGGGATTTTGCAACGCCGGCAGACTTGCCGCCGATGAAACCGACATCCATCACGCCGTCGATGTTCTGGGCTGGGTCGATGACATGGCCACCGCGCAAGATCAGATCGTAGGACATTTCATTTTCCCGAATTCGCACGCGCCTTACTTTGCCGCGGCGGAGCCTTGATTGGTTAGCATCATTGCCGCAGCCGTCAAGTTCAGCGGCTGGGCTTCGATCCCAAATAAAGTCCTCGATCCGGATCGGCGGGTCGTAAAAGCGCCGGTGTCGCTTCTTGTGGATGAGTTCATATCGTTTCGCCGAGGGAAGCGAGTACGCGACCGGCCTGCTTCAAATCCGGAAACTCAGGGCCGAGAGTGAAAGTTCGGTAGACGCGGCCGAGCAACTCTTTGGCATATCCTTCGCGCTCGGTATCCTTGAGCATGCGCGCCAGCACCGTTGCCGACCTCAGTTCCTCCATGCGCGCAGACTGCATCTGTGCCATGGCAAGCGACATCTCAAGTTCTCGTATCGCCTCCGATGGGCGTGTTTGTAACAACGTCTTGGCGCGGAGGCGATGCAGCGCCGGCACGGCTTCAAGCCCGCGCGAAAAGCGAGCTGTTTCCAGTCCCTGGTCGATGAGCGCTAATGCCTCATCCCATTTGCCCATGCTTGCGTAGGCCGCTCCCAGCAAACCCAATTGCGCCGGCCGGAAAGTCAGCGTGCCTGCGGCGTCCGCCTCAGCCAACAGTTGGTGCATCGTCGCCAGCGCTTCACTGGTGTTGGTGCGGACTGAAAGGGCAGCGCGATGAAAGGCGATCCAGACGCGGTAATTGTCGAGATTGTGGCGAGTAACATGGTCAAGAGCTTGGTCGGCTATCAGATGGGCCTGCTGCAAATCACCTGCTTCGGTGGCCAGGAATAATTGCGCCAAATAGGCGATCGCCAGCGCCAGTGGATGTCCTTGCTGCCGCGCGAGATCCTTTGCTGCCCGCGTCAATTCGATACAGCGGTGGAGATTGCCGAGTGCGAATTCCACCTTGGCGAGAAAGCATGTCGCGATGACGTCGGCGCGACAGAACAATCCGGAATTGGCATCGATCGTCGGCGCGTAGCGCTCCAGTGCATGTTCCAGATTGCGCCGGGCATCCTGGAAATCACCCATCATGCATTGGGTTTGGCCGATAAGAACGGGGTAGCCACCATAACCGATCGACAACATGTGATCGGCTTGATGAGCAACCTCAAGCGCTTGCGGAAATTCGCCTCTACCGAAGTGGACGTTGAACAAACCCAACAGCACATGGATTTCTTCAAGGCTCGATCTGGACCAAGTCAGCAATTGCCGCGCCCGCAGGAAGGTCGCCAACCCTTCGCTGCACGCGTAACCCTTGAGCGCCATGAGCGCCGGGCCAAGGTTGAGATGCAGCTCGAAGTCCAAGCGCTCGCGCCGATCGGACGGCGGGTTCCGTTCCAAAGCTTTGAGTCCAAGTTTGAAGTAGTTGATCGATTCGGCCACCGAGCCGCGCGCCACAGAGGCCATGCCGGCCGCCAGCCAATGCTCCGCTGCGGGCAGATAAAATTCGGCGCGCTCGCAATGATGCGCCATGATCTCCGGCTGGTCCAAGCCGATATTCGGCGCAGTGATCGCAAAGGCACGAACGATCTGCGCGTGCATCACGGTGCGTTGTTCGCGCAACAGGCTCGAATAGGCCGCCTCCTGGAACAGCACATGACGAAAAGAATAAAGTGCCCCTGGCCCAATCGGCATGGGCAGCAAGAGTTCGGCGGACATCAGGGTGGCAAGCAGTTGGTCGAATTCTGGCGCGCTCCCTCCCCAGACGGCGGCGGCAACATCGTGATTGAAGCGGCGCCCGAGGGCGGATCCGATCTGCGCCACATACTTGGCCGCTCCGACCTTATCCAACCGTGCCTGCAAGACGGCCTGCAGACTTGCGGGAATTTTCAAAGCATCTGACGGCGTCGCGCCAAAGCTGGTGTTATAGCGCGACAACTCTTCGATAAAAAGCGGAACGCCTTCCGACCGACCGATCAGCTGCCGCAGTTCTTCGTCGCCGAATGCGTCGTTCCCGGCAATCTGTTGCGCGAGTTCGAGCGTATCCCGATCGCTCAAGCGATGTGGAATGACAATACTGGTGTGAGCCGAGCCGATCCAACTCGGATCGTACTCGCGCCGTGCCGTCACCAAAATCAGCAGCGGTTGGGTGTGTGCGCGACGAACCATGCGTTCCAGCAGTACGCTGGAGGTCGGGTCGAGCCACTGAGCATCTTCAACGATGATCAGCAGTGGTTTCACGCGCGTGAGTTCGGCGAGCCCATCCATCAAACCTTGCAAGATTTGCTCGCGCCGAAATTGCGGGCTCTGCAGATCGTTGGCGGGCTTTATCGGTCCGCCGATGGCTACCAAGCCATCAAGTAAATCCCGCAGCGTCTCGCCGGTGCCGGAGAGCGGCAACAGTTTTTGTATTTTGTCGCGCCGGAGGTGCTCGGCCTCGGTCCGCTGGGTACCGGCAAACTCGGCCAGGTATTGCTCAAGCGGATGCAGATCGCTGTTGGACTGCAGCGGCGAGCACTGAAGCCGCATCACCAACGCGTCGCCCGTATGGACGTGATCTTGCATTTCCGTGGCCAGTCGTGATTTGCCGATCCCGGCTTCGCCGGAAATCACGACTGTGTTGCCATTGCCAGCCTGGGCGTGCTCCCAGCACAGCTTGAGATGCTTGAGCTCATCGGCACGGCCAACGAGTAAACTCAGCGCACGACCCGCGTTGTTTTGGCTCATGTGGTGTCCCTGACGCGATCCACATCGATAGCGGATACTAACATAACAGATATTCGGCGCACGCGCCCAAATACTGGCGTGTGCCGCGTGTCAAAAAAATGAGCAATCGGGGCTGCCCACGGCCGCACCAAAAAAATCAGCGCCGGAAAGCGCGCATGTGAAAGTGGACCTGTGCATCGGGATAACGATGCCGCGCTCCGACAGGACATGCGTTGCGCGCGCCACAACCTTGGTCGCGGCACGGCTGCGACGCCAGCGAATGAAGATAATTACGACAGCCCTGGTAGTCAAAACCCGACGCACTGAATGCATCGATGGGGCATGCGACGAGGCAAGGTTTTGCAACGCAACTTTCGCACGGCGATGTCTGCGCAGGAAGCGTTGGCAATAAAAGTGGATCTGGAAAAAGCAAAGCTGCGCGCAAGGCATGCCACAAACCAAACTCGTTATCGATCAGCAGGCCCAACGGCGAGTAAAACAATGGCCACCCTCGCTGGGCCCAGCGCTGGAAAGGAAATGGTGGCTGATCAAAAGGATAAATCGCCGTCGCGCCGAAAGTTGCGGCGATTGGCGCGACGACGGCACGCGTCCAACGGTCGAGTGGATCGGGTCCGCGGCTTTCCGTTGCAGCGAAGGCGTCCCACATGCCACGGCCGGTATTGCCGATCATCAACACGGTGGCGGCAGGCCAGCCCGGGCTGCATTCCGGAACGCCGTCGTCAGCGGCCACGGCAAATCCACCGCGTACAGCCAAGCCGTGGGCAGCCACCGCTGTGGCAATGGCGTCATAGGTAAAAAGCATGTGAAACCCATCGTCGCGCGGCATTGGACGATGCTATAGGGCAAGCCATCCCAACTGGCCACACGGCCTCAAACGGCTTTCCATCGCCCATGCGCCTGCCGACGCTACAAACTGTCACGCACATCCGCCCACGCGGTAAGGCGTTCGGTCGCATCATGTTGTGCGTCACGGAGGATTGGTTTGCGCTGTCGCATTTCCAGCCGCTGATTACCCTGCTGGTGCGCCTCGCGGACGATGTGTTGGTGGTGACCCGCTCGTCGGGCCGGCACCGCGAGATCGAATCGCTCGGCGCTCGCACGCTTGATTTCGAGTATCATCGCTCGTCGCTGAGCCCGCTGCGCGAGGCGCAATCCGCCCGCCGCCTCGCCGCCGTGATCGCCGATTTCAAACCGGACGTGCTACACCTCGTGGCGATGAAGCCGATCGTGCTCGGCGGGCTGTCGGTGCGGCTAGCCAACGTTCCGCACGTGGTGCTGCATTTGACCGGCCTTGGATTTCTCGGCATCACCGAGACACCGAGAGTCCGCGCGGTGCGGTGGATCGTGCTCAAGCATATTGCGGCGACACTGGCGCGACCGGGGAGTTGGCTGCTGGTCGAAAACGGCGAGGATCTGGCCTATCTCGAAGCGGCGGGTGTGCGGGCGCGGGAGCGCCGTACCATTCTCGGCGGCGCCGGCATCGACCCCGACCAATTTCCGCTGCAGGGCGAGCCGGCGGGTCAACCCTGTCGCGCGGCTTACGTCGGACGCATGATCCGCCCCAAGGGCGTTGATATCCTCATGGCGGCGGCCGGCCTGCTCGCCAAGCGCGGCGTGCCGCTGGCCATCGATCTCTATGGCCAGTCCGACGCGGACAATCCCGAGGCAATCGCGCCGGCGGAATTGGAAGCCTGGACCAGCAACGGCCATGGCCGCTGGCACGGCCCGACGCGTGACGTCGCAGGCGTGTGGCAACGTTCAGATATCTTCGTGTTGCCGGCGCGCAGCCGCGAAGGATTGCCACGTGCCTTGCTGGAGGCTGCCGCCTCGGGCCGCCCTGCTATCGTCACGGACGTGCCGGGTTGCCGCACGTTCGTGCGCGACGGCGTCGAAGGGCTCGTCGTGCCGCCCGACGACGTGCCGGCCCTCGCCGCCGCGCTGGAAAGGCTCGCGCGCGATCCGACTTTGCGGCGGCGGCTGGGCCTGGCTGCCCGCACGCGCGTGCTCGACGGTTTCACTATTGCGGCAGTGGTGGCGGGTCTCGAACAAAGCTACAATGCACTAAAATGCCGACCACAGCACCGCAAGGCCAGATGACCGCGTATTCCCGCCCGAAATTGTCCACGGCTGATTTTGCTGACGGTCTCGCCGGCGGCGACCGTGCCGTCCTTGCGCAGGCAATCACGCTGGTCGAGAGCCATCGGCCCGGCGATCGCGCACAGGCCGATAAGCTGCTGGCAGCTGTTCTGCATGCCACCGGCAAATCGCATCGCATCGGGATCACGGGCGTACCCGGCGTCGGCAAGTCGACCACCATCGATCAGCTCGGCCTGAACCTGGTTGCCGCCGGACACAAGGTGGCGGTGCTGGCGGTCGACCCCACCTCGACCCGCACCGGCGGCTCGATCCTCGGCGACAAGACGCGCATGAGCCGCCTGGCGCAGAGCGCCGCGGCCTTCATCCGACCGTCGCCGACGTCAGGAACACTCGGCGGCGTGGCGCGCAAAACGCGGGAAACGCTGGCGCTCTGCGAGGCCGCCGGCTTCGATGTCGTGATCGTGGAAACTGTCGGGGTCGGCCAGTCGGAGACCACGGTCGCCGATATGGTCGACGTGTTCGTCGTGCTGCTGCTGGCCGGCGGCGGCGACGATCTGCAGGGCATCAAAAAGGGTATCATCGAACTTGCCGACATCATCGCGATCAACAAGGCGGACGGCGACAACATCGCGCGTGCCACCGCCGCAGCTTCCGAGTACAGCAACGCGCTGCATATCCTGACGCCAACCGATGCGGTGTGGCAGCCGCGGGTGCTGACCATCTCGGGCCGGGACAACGGTGGCCTCGACACGCTGTGGGCAACGATTGCTGACCATCGCCGGTGCATGACCGACACCGGCGAGTTTGGCGCGCGCCGGCAGCGACAAGCGGTGGGCTGGATGCGGGAACTGCTGAAGGAACGCTTGCTGGCTCTCGCGGTGGCGACGCCCCAACTGGCGCAACGCCGCGCTGAACTGGAACTTGCCGTCGAGGCGGGACGCATCAGCGCACCGCAAGCAGTGGAAGCGCTGCTTGCCGCGATGGGACTGGCGGCGACCACACAAACTGCTCTCTGAGGAAACATGCAACGGCTGAGCCCGCACTTCGCCATGCCACTCGGTCGCGCCATCCGGGCCGACACCGCCGATGACGGCCGCACAACGCTGCTGCTGACGGGGTTCGGCCCGTTTCCCTCAGTACCGGTCAATGCCACCATGATGCTGGTGCCGCGGGTGGCCGTAGCGGCGCGGCGGATTTTTCCGGCCGTGCGCATCGTCAGCGACATTCTACCGACCGAATGGGTTGCCGCGCCAGCACTGGTCGATGAACTGCTGGCGGCGTATCAGCCGGACATTGTGCTGCACTTCGGCGTTTCGGGCCGAGCCCGCGGCTTCGAAATTGAAACGCGCGGGCGCAATCTTCGCGCCATCGCCCCCGATGCGGGCGGCACGTGTCCGTCAGATGCCGCGGTACGGCTGGACGGCACGTTGCTGTTGCCGTCGCGCATGCCAGTCGCCGAGATCGTGCGGCGCCTCAGATCCCTGCGGCTGCCCGCCTATCGATCGTGGAACGCGGGAGCGTATTTGTGCAACGCCACGCTGTACCATGCGCTGACGCAAACCCGTGGCCAGCCGACACAGGTCGGCTTCGTGCATATCCCGGACCTGCTCGCCCCGTCCGGACCTTTGCGACTTTCGACCGGCCACCTCCGCACCGGCCCGGGCTGTCCGCTGTCATGGCCACAAGCGCTTATTGGCAGCCTCGAAATCATCGCCGCATTACTCGGCCAGCCGAGCCCGAACGCCGGACGCTGCCTGCCCGCTCGCCCACAGCGCGTGCGTTAATCGTATTTACATCTTAAGATTGTATTTACCAGATATTTCCCGCACTTTCACTGAAACTATCCGATCTCCCCGCACCGTAATGAGCGGACCGGGCACGGAAATTGCTCCTGAGCCTACTTCGCCTTCCAATTGAGCACCCTCATGACCGCATCGCCCAACCTGCATCGCCGCGCCCTGCTCGGCGCCGGACTTGCTGCCGCGCCGTTGTTGACTGCCGGCCACGCTAACGCCGCCAGCCGCAGCACGGCGGTGCCGACATTGTCGGCCGGCAAAGCTGCCCCTGTTGCCGTCGCTGCCGGCGATGCGACGTTGGTTCCCGCCGCCGCCTTCGGCATCACGCCGTCGACTGACCGCGACCAGACCACGGCGCTGCAGGCGGCCATCGACCAAGCCACGGCCAAGGGCCTCGGCCTCAGCCTGCCGCCGGGCATTTATCTGTTCGCCGGCTTGCAGCTGCGACCCGGCTCCCGGCTGATCGGCGCACCCGGCCATACCGTGTTGCGCTATAGCGGCGCCGGCGTCGGCTTGATCGCCGCTGCTGCGCCCGGCATCCGCCTCGAGCACCTGCAAATCGACGGCGCCAACCTGCCGCTCGATCGCAGCCGCACCCAAGCCCTCATTCAAATTTCCGACTGTCGCGACATTAACCTGACCGGTCTGCACATCAAGTCGTCCGCCGCCAACGGACTGCACCTGCTGCGCTGCGCCGGACGCATTGCCGACAGCCGCATCGAGGGTGCGGCAGACGCCGGCCTTCGGAGCCTCGACGCCGACATGCTCGATGGTGGCCTGATCATCAGCGGCGGCGTCGTCACCGACTGCGGCGACAACGGCATCCTCGTGTGGCGCTCGCAGCACGGCCGCGACGGCACTAGAATTAGCGACGTAGCCATCGCCCGTATCGGTAATCGTTCCGGCGGCAGCGGCCAGTACGGCAACGGCATCAACGTGTTTCGTTCAGCCGACGTTGGCGTTGTAAACTGCCGCATCAGCGATTGCGCCTACTCCGCCATTCGCGGCAACGCCTCGAGCAATATTCAGATGCTCGGCAATCACGTCGCGCGCGCCGGTGAAGTCGCCTTGTACGCCGAGTTCGGCTTCGAGGGGGCGCTGATCGCCAACAACATCATCGACGGTGCAGCGACAGGTATCGCCGTCGCCAATTTCCGCGAAGGCGGGCGGCTTGCAGTGGTGCAGGGCAATCTCATCCGCAATCTCGTGCGACGCGAGCACGAACTCGTCGACAAGCGCGGCGAAGGGATCGTCGTCGAGGCCGACGCCGTTGTGTCCTCGAACGTCATCGAGGGCGCGCCGACGGCGGGTATCGCGATCGGATGGGGGCCGCATCTGCGTGACGTGGTGGCGACCGGCAATCTCATCCGCGCGTCAACGATCGGCATTGCCGTCAGCGGCGACACCGGGGCCGGGAAATGCCTGCTCGCCAACAACATGATATCCGGCGCGACGGGCGGCGCCATCCGCGCGATGGATCATGGCAAGCCCGTCGGCACGGATCTGCTTTCTGCCACCGCGCCGAAGCACATCACCATGTCCGGTAACATCGTCGCATGAAACGTTGCTCAATCGTTGTCGCGCCTCCCCAGGCTCGACGCAGTGTCCTCACGCGGCAATGCCGTCTCGCTGTCGTCCTTCAGCGCGACGCCGGAAAGTCCGCGAGCCAGACTTGCGTCGATGAGCCAAGCCAGTTTGAAGGCAGCGACAGCGATCGCGAGCCCTTCCGGTCGAACATTGGAGATGCAATTGCGCTCGGCATCGTTGCGCCCTGGTCGCGGATCGTACGTCAGATAAACGCCCAGACTGTCGGCTGAAGACAGCCCCGGCCGCTCACCGATCAGCACCGCAATCGCTCTGGCCTTCAGCAACACACCGATTTCGTCGCCCAGCGCGACGCGCGCACCCGTGGCAATCGCAACAGGGCCGAGCTTCAATCCCAGCTTTGCCGCCAACGGCAGAAAAGCAGCGATCAGCGCCGGTGCATGCGCTGCCACCGCCGACGCCGACAGGCCATCGCCGACCACCAAAGCAAGATCGCACCGTTTGCTTTTTAGTCCCGACACCCGCGCGCGAGATGCCTCGCTCAGCCTTCGACCGAGATCGGGCCGACGCAGATAATGCGACCGTTCGGTCGCCTCGCTATCGACCTCGATCGTCATCAAGCCCAGCGCAGAAAGCGTGGCGGCTAATGCAGTGCTGTCAAAAGAAGCATGCACGGCATCGCGCGCCTGCGCGTGCGCAAGGCCGAATGCCAGCACCTCTCGCGTCGGCAAGGATATGCCGCAGCGACCCAACCCGATGCGCGCGGGCGTGCGGCTCTGCAGCACCGACCACGGATCGCGGCGCGGGCCGCTCATGAGCCAGCTCCCGGCATTTGAGTGGCAGCGGCAATCAGTGGGTGATCAGATCGAGGTGGTGCGAGCCGCCCGCTCGCATCCGTAATGCCCATTTCGGCGAGCCAACCTTCGAATTCGGGTGCCCGCTTCAATCCAAAAATCTCGCGCGCATAGAGGGCGTCATGAAAGGACGTGGATTGGTAGTTCAGCATCACATCGTCAGCGCCCGGCACGCCCATGACGAACGTGACGCCAGCAGCAGCAAGCACCGTGAGCATCGTGTCCATATCGTCCTGATCGGCCTCGGCGTGATTGGTGTAGCAGATGTCGAGCCCCATCGGCAGACCCAGCAGCTTGCCGCAAAAGTGGTCTTCCAATGCCGCCCGCAGAATTTCCTTGCCGTCATAGAGATATTCCGGGCCGATGAAGCCGACGACCGAATTCACCAGCAGCGGATCGAAGGCGCGGGCAACGGCGTAGGCGCGCGCTTCGCAGGTCTGTTGATCGATCCCGTGGTGCGCGTTGGCCGATAAGGCGGACCCCTGACCGGTTTCAAAATACATGACGTTTTGGCCTGCCGCTCCGCGCCTCAGCGCGCGTGCCGCTTCGTTGGCTTCGCGAAGCAGGTCCATTGTCACCCCGAATGAGCGGTTGACGGCCTCGGTACCGCCGATCGATTGAAAAACGAGATCGATCGGCACTTGCCTTTCTAATAACGCAAGCGACGTCGTGATATGCGTCAGCACGCAGGCCTGCGTAGGGATCGAATATCGCGTGATGCATTCATCCAGCAAGCGCAGCAATCTCTCGATGCCGCCAACGGAGTCCGACGCCGGGTTGATGCCGATCACCGCATCGCCGGCCCCATACATCAGTCCGTCCGCGATCGCCGCCATGATGCCGACGGGATCATCCGTCGGATGGTTTGGCTGCAAGCGCACCGACAGCGTGCCGGGCAGACCGATAGTGTTGCGAAAAGCAGTCACGACACGGCATTTGCGCGCGGCCAGGACGAGGTCCTGGTTACGCATCAGCTTGGATACGGCCGCGGCGATTTCCGGCGTTATGGCGCGCGCTAGTCCCGACAGGTGCGCCGGTGTCGTCTCCTGCGCCAGCAGATATTCGCGAAACTCCCCGACGGTCAGGCTCGCAATCGCCGCAAAGGCCTGGGCATCATGCGTATCGAGGATCAGCCGCGTCACGTCGTCCGTCTCATAGGCAATGAGCGGGGCTGCGACGATCGACTTCAATGGCACGTCGGCGAGGGCATATTTTGCCGCAATATTTTCCTCGGCGCTCCGGGCGGCGAGGCCCGCCAACTTGTCGCCCGCGCGTGGCGGCGACGCTTTGGCCAACAGTTCCGCCAGGGAGCCAAAGCTGTAGGTGGTGTTCTTGATCCGGTGATGGAAAGGCATCAGAGGAACTTTCGCATCGCTGCAGTCCTTGCACGCTGATCAACTGTGCGCCAGCGTGTCAAGCGCGAAGCGGCACACGCAAACGCGCCAACGCCACTTGACCCCCGACAGGCAATGCGCAACCTCATGGCATCTGACACAGCGGAAAAATCCCCGATGGACGTTCTGTTCGATCTCGACGGCACCTTGCTGGACCCGAAACCAGGAATCATCGCGTCCGTGCAGTTTGCTCTGCGCGGGTTGGGCTTGCCGGTGCCGGAAATCGATCAACTGCTGCACGTGATTGGCCCGCCGCTGCGCGAAACGTTTCCCTCGCTCGGTGTCGCGCCGGCCGATGTCGAACGCGCGGTGGTCCTCTACCGGGAAAACTACGGCGGGGCCGACGGGGCGCGAGCGCCCGCCATGTACGATGCCGAGCCCTATCCGCATATCGAGACCGAACTCGCCGCGCTGGCGCGCGCGGGCTGCCGTTTGATCGTCGCCACGTCCAAGCCGTACGCCTTCGCCAAGCCGATCCTACGCGAGAAGGGCCTGGCACAATATTTCACCGCCATTCACGGCGCAGAACTGAATGGCGTCCGCGACAACAAGGCTGAGCTCATTGCCCATATCATCGCCACCGAAGGCATCGATCCGACCGTGGCGCTGATGATCGGGGACCGTAAATTCGATATCATCGGCGCACGAGAGAATAGTTTGCGCTCGATCGGCGTAACTTGGGGTTACGGTTCCATAAGCGAACTTCGCGAGGCCGGCGCCTCGGCACTGTGTGTGCAGCCAAAGGGCTTGCACCGTCTCGCCTTGTGGATGCTGACCGGCCACGGTTAGAGTGCTTCCGGGAAAAGTGTGAGCGGTTTTCCCGATAAGAAGCACGACAAACAAAAAGCTAGGGTAGTTTCGTGATTCAACTAAAATCGGAACGACCCTAGCCGGCCGACCGTACCGCACAACTTGGCATCGCCGCCGCACTCGGGCACAAAGCATGGTGCGCCGGCAACCAGGCTGGATCTGTCTAGGATGGTTCATCCTGCGGGGAAAAAATCATGAAGCGTGTCATCATTTTTGCGTTGCTGGCTTCGGCGGTGATGCTGCTGGCTTGGCCGGTCATTGCGCTGCTCCGCGATCCACAACCGGCCGGCCGGATCGTCGTCGCAACTGGTGGCGCCGGCGGTCTCTACGAGGAGTTGGCGACAACGTATAAAGCTGAACTTGCAAAATTCGGCGTCGAACTCGTCACCCGTTCCGACCTCGACGGCTTTTATACGCTGAAGGCGCTGGTGGTGGACAAGGATTCCGGTGTCGGCGCAGGCTTCGTAAAAGGTGGCTTCGTCGGTGGCCAGCAAGGGCGCATGGCGACGGCGGAAGACAACGAGTGGCATCGCAAGGATGTTGCGGCATTAAGTTCCATCGGCCGCGTCCTCATCGAGCCGTTGTGGGTCTTCACGCGCAAGGGCGAGACGCCGGCCAGTCTGCGGGAATTGACGGGCAAGCGCATTTTCATCGGCACGCAGCCTACCGGCACGCGCCGTCTCGTCGGGCAGATGCTGCTGGCCAACGGCATCACGCCGCAGAATGCTACTTTGATCGAAAAGGAACTCGATGAAGATGGCCGCGCCCTGACCGCCAACAAGATCGACGTGGCGTTCCTGCTGTTGCCGCCGGAAGCAGCGAAGGTGCAAAAACTGCTGCGCAACCCCGACCTCCGCCTGATGAGTTTCGCCGGCGAGTGGGAGGCCTATACCGAGCGCTTCCCTTATTTGTCTAAGGTCGTCCTGCATCAAGGGGCGGTGGAGTTCTCGCCGCTGACGCCGGATCGCGAAGTGACGGTGCTGACCACGACGGCGGCGCTGGTGGTGCGGCGAGATCTGCACCCGGCGCTGGTAGAATTGCTGACCTACGCTGCTTTTCGTCATCCCAAACCCGGCTTCGACAAGTCCGGCGAGCCGATCTTGTTCTACCGCAACGGCGAATTTCCCAAGGCCGCCGACCCGGAATTCGACACTCCACCTGAAGCGCGCGCCGTGCAGACCAGCAAAGAACTTCCCGTGCTGATGCGCGCGTTGGGTCCACCCATGACACGCGCAAAACTGCCGTTCGCCCTCACCGCCTACGTCAGCGAGCACGGTGGCCAGATTCTGCTCGCCCTCATCCCGCTTTTGAGTATCGCGCTGCCATTGATGCGCATTGCACCCATCGCCTACAATTGGACCATCCGCCGGCGCTTGTTGCAGTGGTACCGGCGCCTGAAGTCGCTCGAGCAATCGATCGCCAAGGCCTCGTCGCACACGGAACTATCCGATGCGCGCGCTTCACTCGACGCGATCGATACGGGTGTCGCGCTGATCCGTGTGCCGCTGGCATTTTCGAGCCAACTCTACGATCTGCGCATGCACGTCAATCTCGTGCGCCAGCGCTTGTCGGCCCGCCTCGGCGCGGAGCAAACCTCGACCTGACGCGCACAAAAACACGGCCGGCTCCTCGGAACCGGCCGTGACGTCTTCGGGGCAGATGGCGCGATGCCTACGCAACGCATCTCAGGATCATCGCAACACCGGCAGGCGTCAGTCAGGTTCTACTCAGGGGGCGATGATGTATGAGATGGCGCCAGAGCAAGATCCGTTTTCGATCATGCCTGACGCCGTGACCCGGCAGTTCCGAATAACGCAAGCCGCGACAAGATAATTGGCTAAGCAAAGGAAGTTGGCGCTTCATGGAAGCTCCTCCGATGTGGCCCCGACCAGGCCTGTGTCAAGGCAGCCGGCAGCCGCGCATATCCGAAGATAGGCGCGGCGGCAGAATCGCAAAGACAAGGGTCCGGCGTTGATGGACGGGATCGCGCGGATGCGCGAGGGGTACGTGTCCGCTGGATCACAATGACGGTCCCATCCAAGGCCGTCTCACCCGCGGAAATTCCGAAATCGCAGTCAGGTTGAACCTGCATTGATCGTTCCGGTGGGCGCCCGCTCAAACTTGCGACGCACCCACAGCACACGCGCTGTTCTCACGCCGAACATGCCCCGATTCGGATTGCAGTGCGATGACATCAATGCCCCACCCCTGCCGCAGATTTCAACCGGTGCCGCATTTTCAGGTGCGGAGGCGAGATCCGACGGGACTAAGGGAAATCTAGCGATTTTTGAAAGCTCGTATGGGCAGGAAAATCAAACCGACAATCTGATTGTACCGCACATGGCACGTCGCAAAAAACGACTGCGCCGCATCCCGCAAAAGCCATTGAATTCAAAATGGTGCTGCGAAAGAGGATTGAACTCTTGACCTCTCCCTTACCAAGAGAGCGGCCTGTCCGGTCAAGATTGCGCAGTAAATGAAGTAACACGCCCAAAAGACGAAGCAAATAGCTCGCTGCCGGACCTTCTTGACCTGCTCGAAATGCCGTGACCCCCCATGAACGACGCAGGAACATCGTGACGATTTCAGGGATGACAGGCACACTAACTGGCACAGTAAAACGCCGTTTCCAGGAGGGCCGCGCCTCAGGATTTTAAGTTCGCGGTGCCATCAACGAAAACAATGCTGACATTCGCATGATTTGCATTGCGTTTGGCATCAATAGCTTAAGTACTTTGTCAGAATAACGAACTGGCGCGCGCCTTATGGCGGACGCCAGTCGCTTCACGAAAAGTGCCGACTACGTTACCGATTATCTTCAAGAGCATCAGCGGCGTCGCCGGGCGTAACGCCTACGGAGAATGCCATCCTCCAACTTAGACGTGAATGCCAGCCAATCAATTCAACGGCACCCGCACGGTTGCCCGGCCGGTGACGGCGCTGTAAGTACTGGAGCCGATACCGTCATAGCTGCCTGTTACGTCGAGGCCGATGCCGTCCAACGTCTTCGCGCGAATACCGAGTTCAGCGCGACCACGAATGCCCGCCGGACCTGTTGTGTCGCCGCTCAGCGGGCCGCTGCCCGCGACGGTCGTCCCGCCGGCAAAGTTCCAGATCAATTGCATGCCAGCGTGTGGTTCGAGCACCAGATTCGCGGATGGCTGGAAGCGATAGCTAAACTCCGGCCCTGCTTTCGCTTGTCCAAGGCGGCTAGTAATCTGCGGAATCGTGACGCCGTAGGTGTCCTGATAGCTGAGCGCTTTGTCTTCGATGTAGGACACGGTCGCCGAGGGCTTTATCGTCCAAGCACCATAGGTCCAGCGGCCGCTCAAGGTCGATGCCAGTAACCAGCGCTCGCTGTCAAAGCGATCGGTGTAAGTCATGAATGGACTGACTTCGTTGCTCGATCGCCCCCAAGCGCCACGACCCTGCCAGAACAGGTGCTCGCTCAAGCGAACGGTGGCATACGGCCCGGCCATCCAGCCTTGGCCTTTGACGTCGCTCTGTTGACCGACAGACCGCTGTCGGGAACTATCCACCTGGACGGTCGTGCCCACCAGCAGCGACGGATTGAGGACGTAGTCGGCGCCGATGGTGACGAGGCCGAAACTACCATCGAGACCCGCGCCGTTGATGTTATCACGATAGCCGGCATATTTGGCCTCAACCCAGATATCGAAGGGGTTGGCTCGGACCTTGGCCCGAGCATTGGAACCGAAAAGTTCTAGGCCATCGCTGGTCTTGGCATTGGTCTTCGCACGCTCGTCAGCTGCAAACTGTGCCACCTGCCGCAGCGATGTTGAGAACGCGAACTGTTGACCACCCTCAAAGCTCCCCGACAATCGCAGTGGACCACCGAGATTGATCGCACCGACACCGCGGTTCTGCAAATTGTTATGCGTCGCCTCGTAGTCGCGCTCCGGCATGACATTTGGGAATGGATTGCCGTCCTTGTTGTTGTCAACGCCAAGGCCAAGATTTTGACCGAGGCTCTGGCCAAACCCCAAACTGCCAGAGCCGATGCGATCGCGTGCGCCGGTCTTGAGACGAGAGATATCTCCTGCGTCGACACTATCGCCCAGGCGAGATGATGCGAACCGTCCGGCATTGGCGGCGGAACTGTTCTGCTCTCCCGTCAAGCCTACCGGTCCTGGTGTGCCCTGGGAGCCACCAGCTTCGACCAAACGATCGATCTGCCGATCGCCATCGGGCTGGTTAGACAGGATCTGATTGGTGCGCTGGCCGAGGAACTTGC
>JANXWC010000068.1 GCA_025351355.1 Hyphomicrobiaceae bacterium | reverse complement strand
TTATACCGACGGTCAAAAAGAATGACCGTCGGTATCAAATTCTTTGTTTGCGCGCGGCCGCCCCACCAACCCCGCGCGCCCATACCATCGGTCAAGAATAATGACCGCTGGTATAATACCTCTTCCTCCCACCTGTTCGGTCGAAGCCTTGCCTCCGGCAAGAGGCTACCGCATGCACACAAGTGGTCGCGAAATGCGTTGCGAATTCATCCCCCTGCCGCTTTCCCGGAATTTGACCAACGCCCTTCGTGTTGGACAAATATCCGGGATCTTTGCCCATCTGAAGGGGCACGATAGTTCGGCTAATTTCCTCAATTTAGCCGGTAAAGATCCCGGCTCTCCGCGCCTCGATGCGGAGCATCGCTCCGCGATGTGCGGCGCTGCGGCCGGGAAAGCGGCGGTGGGTGGATGGCGATCAGAGATGGGAGAACCCCGTAGCGGCAAGGTACAGGGGAAGTCAGAGTGGGTGGGTTTGGTTTTGGACGGCGGATTTGCTTCTGTTTGACGCGATGACTATGTGAAATCCGGTGTACGATCCCGGTTAAAGCAGGCACGGGCACAATTATGCAGTTCGGTGACATTCCGCTCGATCAAGCCGTGGGCGCTATTTTAGCGCATTCGACGCGCACGCCCGCCGGCATGCTCAAAAAAGGCCGGACTTTATCTGCTGATGACGTCGAGAAGCTGCGGGCAACGGGCGTGACCTCGGTGATAGCCGCACGGCTGGCTGATGACGACGTGACCGAGGACGTGGCGGCCCAGCGCATCGGCATGCTGGTGCGCGGAGACGGAACACGGCTTGCCGAACCCTTTACGGGTCGCGCCAATATCGTCGCCGAAGTCGCCGGCTTGGCCGTCGTCGACGCGGACGCGATCGCTGAACTCAATGCGATCGATGAACGCGTGACCCTGGCAACGGTGAGGAACCTGGAACGGGTGGCGGCGGGACAGATGATCGCCACTATCAAAATCATTCCGTTCGCGGTGCCGGACACGGTGCTCAGACATGCCGAACACGAGGTAGCTTGCGGGTTGGTGCGTGTGGCGCCGTTTATGCCACGCGTGGCGGGGCTGGTGCTGACGACGGTGGACGGCACCAAGCCGCAGATCCTCGATCGCCGCCGCGATGCCGTGGATCAACGGCTGCAATCGATGGGCAGCCGCATCGGCGCGACACGCACGGTGCCGCACACGGTGGCTGCAGTCGCCGATGCCATCCGCGAATTCGCCGCGCAGAAGCTATCGCCCATTCTGCTGTTTGCGGCGTCGGCCATCGTCGACCGAGACGACGTGATCCCGGCCGGGTTGGTTGCGGCAGGCGGCGAGATCATCCGCCTGGGCATGCCTGTGGACCCCGGCAACCTGCTGCTGCTGGGCAAGCTCGACCGGACACCGGTTGTCGGGTTGCCGAGTTGTGCAGGCTCGCTGAAACTGAATGGATTCGATTGGGTGCTGGAGCGCATCCTGGCCGGGATCGAGGTAACCTCGGCTGACATTGCCAGCATGGGACCGGGTGGGTTGCTCAAGGAAATCGATAGCCGGCCACAGCCACGCGCGGGGTTGGTCAACACCGACGGCGACACCGCGCGGGATGCACCGCAGGTCGGCGCGCTGATCCTGGCTGCGGGTCGCTCGTCGCGGATGGGCGTCGAGAACAAGCTGTTGTCGGAAGTCGGAGGCCGGACGATCGTGCGTCGTGTCGCTGAGACAGCGCTTCGCTCAACGGCGCGGCCGGTGCGTGTCGTGATCGGCCACAGGGCGGCGGAGGTGCGGGTGGCGCTGGCCGGGCTTGATGTAGCGTTTGTCGAAAATCCAGATTATGCCGAGGGGCTGTCGACGTCGCTGCGCGCGGGATTGGCTGATTTGCCAGACGCGTGCGACGGCGCGATCGTGATGCTCGGCGATATGCCGGAAATTGCGCCGGATCTCGTTGATCGGCTGATCGCTGCGTTCGCGCCGAAGGAGGGCCGTTGCATCGTCGTCCCGGTCGCCGGCGGTAAACGCGGCAATCCCGTGTTGTGGGGACGCAGCCTATTTGCCGCCATGGCAGAAGTTTCCGGCGATACCGGCGCCAAGCATCTGCTCGGCGTCAACGCCGAAGCAATCGCTGAAATCACCGCAGATGACACTGTGCATACCGACATCGATACACCTGCAGAATTGGCGGCGCTGCGGGCGCGTTTCGTGGATTAAAATGCTCCTGAGAGATGAGGTGCGCAAATTCAAGGCGTGGGCGGAAACGTGCCCTGTGGAGACCCGCGCCGCCGAATGGGAATGCGACTACGACGGCTGGGAAGGTCTGCGTGCGGCGGCGCTGGCATTGCTGTCCTGGGGATCGCCGGATCACTGGAGCCCTGCCGATGTCGATGACCTGATGTATGTCATTGCGCGCGACAACGAGATGGAAAATCTGATCGACCAAGCAGCGAACATGCCTGAGACGTTCCTCCGGCTTGCCGAGTTGTCGTTGAAGTCTTCCGAGAGCGACGCGAGATGGCAATTTGCGGCGAGGCTGGGCAACCTGCATGCACACAAGGCGCAAGGCGAAACTATTCTGCTGCATCTCGCAGATGACCAAAACGAATATGTCGCCCGCCGCGCACTGCTGGCGCTTGGCGAATTGCGGTCTGACGCCACCGAGGCGCTGGCTGAAAGGGCCTGGAGCACAGGCCTAGAATATCAGCGGATGGCTGCGCTAACGGTATTGGCGCAGATCGGATCGATCAAGCTCGACGATTACATCGAGCGTGCAATTTCGGACGGTCGCAAGTACCTCGCAGAGAGGGCTATGCAGTTAAAGCGCCGTCCAGATGCAGGGGAATGAATCTGGGCCGGCTGACGCAGTCAACCATCTGCCGAATACGGGACAATCGACTAGCGCGACAAGTTGGGCAGCATGCGCCGGAGAACGCCGTCCTTGCGCAGGAAATGATGAAAAAGGGAGGCGCCGATGTGAGCGGCAACCAACAGCAAGATCAATATGGCCCCACGTGTATGCCAGACGAAGACCTTGTCGGAGAGCGGTTGGTCGACACCGGAGAGCGGCGGCAGGCTGACCAGTCCGAATAGTTCGCGTGCGCCATAGAGCGAGACACCGATCCAGCCGCTGATCGGCATCGCCAGCAACAGCGCGTAGAGGGTCCAATGGGTGGCGTGCGACGCCCCTTTTTCCAATGACGTCAACGTCGGCTCGCTGGGCGGCGCGCCATGACGGAACCGATAAATGAGCCGCGCCACCACCAGCCACAACAGCACGAAGCCGAGCAGCTTGTGCGTCGATTGCATGAAATTGTTGACCGCCTCGGGAATTTTGAAGGCGTCGCCTTCGTAGGTCATGAGAAAGCCCAGCGGAATCAGGATCAGTACCAGCGTGGCGGTGTACCAATGGAAGCGGCGGGCGGGTTGGCTGTAGACCAGCGCTGCGTCTGCTTCCGGCGACATCGTCTTGTTGGCCATCATGGCACCCCCGTTCAATCAATTTCTCAGATCACAGTCGAACAGAACATCGCCGTCGGCAAGTGGAAATACCCGCACCGCGGGCCGCAGAGCGTCCGACAACTTGTCGATCGGCTTGAGCGAAAGACCAACCTTGCCCGAGCCGATGATGACCGGCGCCACCAGCACATGCAGGCGGTCGACTGCGCCTGCATCGATGAAGTGCGACACGGTCCACGCGCCGCCCTCCAGCAGGATTTTCTTCAGGCCGTGCGCATAGAGCGCGGCGACGGTGGCTGCGGGATCGAGGCGACCGTCTGCGTCCGCTTCAATGACGATGATCTCGACGCCCTCGGGCAGCGCCGGTGCCTCGACGCCGGACGCGCGGACGACGAGGCGGCGGCAGCCATCGCCGCCATCGAGGCAACGCGCGGTAATGGGTATGCGACCTTTCGGGTCGATGACCACACGCGCGGGATTTCGGCCGGCGACGCGACGCACGTTGAGCAGTGGATCGTCGGCGGCGACCGTGCCAACGCCGACCATCACCGCATCGACGTTGGCGCGGATGCGATGCACGTGATCGAGGGCGGCGTCCTTGTTGATCCAGCGGCTTTCGCCGGTGGGCGTGGCGATGCGTCCGTCGAGCGACTGGCCGAGCTGGGCGACGACGAAAGGCCGGCTGGACGCGGCGTTGATCAGCGGCGCGAGCATTTCGGCAGATATCGCGGAAGCGTCGGAAGTCATGAAAAGCGCGGCCCTCGTCTTGGCGCCGGTCAGGCGGGAAGTGAGTCAGATTGTAATGTCACTCCATGACGTGCTTCGTCATTCTGGACAAGCGCGGCCCTTCAAGCCGCGTGAAGATCCAGGATCCATCGCAAGAAAGTGCCGCAGGCTCGCAAAATTTCGACGCTGCGCGGCAAGTTGTGCTGGATTGTGGATAGGCTGCGCCGCTGAAACGCGGCTCGCCTTCCAGGATGACGATGCCGCTCCTGAGCCCGCCCACGACCGATAGGCGGTTTATTTGGCGGGGAGGGCTTGCTTGGCTTCCATGCGTTTGACGAGCCAAATCGACAGCTCATAGAGCAGCACCGTCGGCGCCATCATGGCCAGCATGGAGAAGGGGTCGGGTGGTGAGAGGACGGCTGCGACGGCGGCAATGGCGACGATCGCGTAGCGCCGAAATGAAACCAACATATCGGCGGTGACCATGCCGGCGCGGGCGAGCAACGACAGTACGACCGGCAATTGGAAGCAGATGCCGAAGCCGAAAATCAGCGTCATGATCAACGAGAGATATTCCGATACCTTCGGCAGCAGTTCGATGGCGGCGTTGCCGTGGCCGGCTTCCTGAGTGGTAATGTCGATCGAATAGTGGATCAACAGCGGCATGACGACGAAATACACCACCAGCGCGCCCAGGCCGAAGAGGATGAAAGTGGCGAGTAAATAGGGGCGAAACGCGTCGCGTTCATTGCGATAGAGGCCGGGCGCAACGAATTTGTAAATCTGGTAGGCCACCATCGGAAACGACAGGAACGCCGCGCCGAACATGGCGAGCCGGATATTTGTATAAAGCTGCTCGAGGAAATGGGTGGCGATCAGATGCGCCTTTTCCGCGCCAACGACATTCACAAACGGCCAGACCAGCACGTTGTAGATCGGCTTGGCGAAATAGAAGCAGACGACGAACATGACAAGGAAGGCCAACAGCGAGCGGATCAGCCGCTGCCGGAGTTCGATCAGATGATCCATCAGCGGCGCTTTCGACGCCTCGATCTCGTCGTGGCCGTCGCGCCCGGTTGGCAACCCCGGTACCAGATCTTGCATGGGTCAGCTTCCAGTCTTGGCGAGTTCAGTCTTGGCAAATTCGGGTTTGACAAGTTCGGGTTTGGCGAATTCGGCTTTTGCAGGCTCAGCGGGGGCAGCGGTTGGTGGCACTATTTCGGGCTCGGGAATGGGGACACTTAAGTCGGCGGACGGGACAGGTGCCGCTGTTGCGACTTCGCTCAGCGGCTGCGAGGCGAGAGGGTCGTCCAGGCCGTTTGACGTGTCATAGGAATGGACGGCGGAATTGGAATTTACGGACGTAGGAATTGCATTTGCCGGCGCCGGCGATTCCTTAATCGACTGGTTAAGCTCGTGCGTGGTCGCGTGGACATCCTGCTCGAACGACGTCTGGGCGCTGCGGATGGTATTTTCGGTATCGCGCGCGACGTTCTCGAGATCCTTCTTGATACTGTCCAACTCGGCTTCGCGCATCGCCTCATCGAACTGCGCGCGGAACTCGTTGGCCTGACGGCGGATCATGCCGACGTACTTGCCGATGGTGCGCAGCAGGAACGGCAATTCCTTCGGGCCCACGACGATCAGGGCGACGATCCCGAGAATTAGCAGCTTGCTGGACGTCAAATCGAACATCGGTACGTATGGTCCTGTGAAACGCCAAAAGGCAGCCGCCGAGGCAACCGTCCGATGCGTCGCTTTTCATCCTACTGGACGAACGGGCGCCAAGATGAATTGCAATACGTTAGTTAAACGACCTTGTCTTTTGTGACGCTGCCAGTGGCGCTCTGGATGCCCTTCTGGGCGTCGATCATCTTCTGTTCTTCTGCCTTCTTGGCATCGACGGCGTCATCGGACATGCCTTTCTTGAAGCTTTTGATGCCCTCGGCGACGTCGCCCATGATCGACGAAATCTTGCCTTTGCCGCCAAATGCCAGCATGCCAACCACGATAAGGATCAACCAATGCCAAACGCTCAAGCTACCCATATGATTTCACTCCGCTTTACGGCCTTATCAACCGCTTGTGTTGGCGTCACTATTGCAGAAAGCCGTGTCGCCTTCAAGCAACGCCGGTCGGAACTTCGTTGGAAGCTGCGATGCCGCAGGCTACAGAATGTGCAATATCTCGTGAACAGTTTAAATGAGCTGCCCATTGACGCTTGATCCTTGTTCAGCAAGATAGGTGCCAGGGAACCAAGGGGTTATTGATTCATGAGCACCTTTCGGAGTTGCGCTGTTTTAAGCCTAACCGCGGCGATAGCGGCCCTGTCGCTGGCCGGCTGCAGCAACAGCGGCGGGGGCGTCTCGACGGCAAGCATCCTGGATGGCGCGCCGTCGGGAGCCACGGGGGAAGTGGCGGCGATTAAGAACGGCGATCCGAATGCCCGCCCGGTGCAGGTCGCGTGGACCGCGGCCCGCGCGCAGCGTTGTGGCTTTGCGTTCGATCCGGCGAAGCTGAAGGGGAATTTCCTGGCGGCCGAAGCGCGCGGAGGGGCTTTGCAACCGCAGCTTGCCGGCGCCGAGAAGGCGTATGATCAGACCTTCACCAAAATTTCGGCCCAAATCAAGGGCGAGGCGGACTACTGCACGGACAAGAAAACGGCGGGGATCAAGGCCGATCTGCAGCGGCATCTGGCCGGGGATTTCACGCCGAACCTGCCCAACAGCGACACAAAAAAGGTGGCCGCCAGCGGCTCGATCTTCGATGGCTTGATCAGCGACGAACCGGCCGAGAAATTCGACAGCAAGACATTCTGGGACGATATCGCGGCGAAGAAGTCGGGCGCCAAAGGCGCGCAAAAGGAATAACTGGGTTTACCAGGTTGTGAAATGCCGTGCCCGGGTGCTTGTGTCCCCGGGCGTTTCATTGCTCGTTATAGCACCCAAAATTTCCGTCCCCTCCCAATTGCGGATCGACGACAGTGACGGCCAGTAAATTGTTGATGTTCGAAGTGCTGTTCCACGGGGAATTGGCGCTGCTGTTGCTGACGATGCCGAAGCTGCTGATTCGCATTCTGGGCTGGCAACCGACGGAATCGACGTTCTGGCCGCGACTGCTGGGGGCCATGCTGGGCTCGATTGCGCTCGCCACCCTGGCTTCACTGATGGGTTGGAGCAAGGACGGAACGAGCGCCGGCATCGGCCTTGCAGCTGAGATCGTCATCAACCTGACGATGGCGTTTTCGTTGTTTACGATGCTGTTCCTGGGGCCGGTTCAACCAACCTATCGCGGCAAGATCTTCGTCGGCGTGCTGGCGGGCTTTCTGCTGCTGCTGGCGTTGGTCGAGATCGCTTACGTCTAGTTTTGGCGCGGTTTTTCACGCCGAACCGGAAGCCACTTCAGGCTAAACCGCGTTAGCTGAGTTGGCGCATCATCAGACGTTCGATCATCATTGCCTGGGGTTGGCCGCAACGATGGCGGCGGCGATCAGATTGCTGGCGACAGCTGCGAGGATCGGCACCGTGTAGCTGCCGGTAATGTCGAAGGCGTAGCCGGCGGCGGTGGGGCCGATCAGCGTGCCGAACGCCACACTGGTGTAGAGCGCGCCGATGATGCCGCCGACGTGGCGCCCGCCGAAATAATCCATCAGCACGGCAGGCATGACGGCAACCCAGCCGCCGTAGAAGACGCCGTAGGTGAACGCGAAGGTGGCCAACATCCAGAACGAGTTCGAGACTGCCCACAACAGCAGCGCCAGCGCCATGCCGATAAAGCCTGCGAGCATCGCCTCGGGCCTACCCATGCGGTCGGCGAGGCCACCAAGAAAAAAACGGCCCGCCGTGCTGCCGACACCGATGACGCCGAGCAGGAGCGCCGCCGACGTTTTTGCCACGCCCTGATCGACGGCATAAGGTACGAGGTGCACGAAGGGGACGAAGACGCCGAACGAGCAAATCGTGCAGGCGATATAGAGCACGAGGAACGGGCGGGTGCGAACGGCTTGAGCGACGGTCAAACCGGACACCGGCACCGGCTGCGCGTCGGTGAGTAGCGGCAGGCCATCCGGACTGAGCCCGCGCTTGCGCGGATTATCTTCAAGCAGCAGCGACATGCCGACGCCGACGATGGCCGCGAATGCACCAAGCAACATATACGCCATACGCCAGCAGTAAGCATCAATTAGCAGCGCCGCAGCCGGTGGCACGACCAGCGTGCCAACACCAATACCGCTCACCGCAAGTCCCGAGGCAAAGCCCCGGCGTCGCGTGAACCAGCGTTGCACAGCGCCCATGACCGGCACGTAGGAAAAGCCTGCACCGAGGCCTACGCCGAGCCCATAGGCGAGGTAGACTTCGTTCAGGGTGCGCGCCAAGCCCGCCAGTACCAACCCGAGCGCCACCAGCAGCATGCCGGTGACCGCGAGAGGTCGCGCGCCATAGCGATCGGCCAGCGGCCCACTGATGATACCCAGCCCGAAATAGAGAAATCCGGCCAGCGAAAAGACCAGCGATACCGATCCGCGCGACGCCGCGAACTCTGTTTGCAGTGGCGCAACGAAACTGCTGAACGAATAGGCGCAACCGAACCCGATCATGACGACCGCAAATGCGGCAGCGACCACGATCCAGCCATAGAAGATGCGCGATTGCGGCAAGGCAACGTTACTATGCATGCGTCGGTCCCTCGCGTTCGCGGGCAATGAATGTCGAGGCCAGTATTATCGTAGATCCTAGCCCCGGGCGGAAATGGTAACGGGAAAAAATCAGTTGTCGAAATCGGGCGATTGCGGTGTGATCGTCATTGCTGCGGTTAATGCCATGGCCGCGTTGAAAAAGTTATCGATGGCCGGCCATTTTACCGCTAGGAACGCACCGATGCCCTGTTCTGCAAGGATAGCGTTTGCCGGGGCGCAGAGGGCTTTCTTAGCCGTTTTGTTGTTTTTGCCTATTCAGCAACCTTTGATTGCGCAATTGGCGCCTAGTGCCTCTCCGGAGGGCGGCACGGGCCTGGCGGCTAAGACACTTGTGGTGGCGCGCAGGCAAATGGTTGCCGCAGCCAACCCGCTCGCCGCCGATGCAGGCCTGGAAATCCTCAACGCGGGTGGGTCGGCTGTCGATGCGGCGGTGGCCATCCAATTGGTGCTCAATCTGGTCGAGCCGCAATCGTCGGGACTGGGTGGCGGCGGCTTCCTGCTGCATTGGAACCCGCGTTTGGGCCAGCTCAAATCATACGACGGGCGGGAGGTGGCACCGCAATCGGCGGCCGCCAACCAGTTCGTCAACGATGAGGGCACGCCGATGCCGTTCCGCTACGCCATGCTGGCCGGCACCAGCACGGGCGTTCCCGGCATACCGCAGTTGCTCGAGACAGCCTATCGGGCGCACGGGCGGCTGCCGTGGGGACGGCTGTTCGAGCCGGCGCTGAAGCTGGCCGACGAGGGTTTTGCGGTCTCGCCGCGTCTGCGCGCGTTGTTGGCCGCGGAACAGCCGACGGCGTTTGATGCGGCGGCGCGGAGTTATTTCTACGATCCGCAGGGCGCGGCGTGGCCGGTGGGCCATATGCTGAAAAATCCCGCGCTCGCCGAGACATTGCGACGGCTTGCAGTGGGCGGGGCAACGGCGTTCTACGGCGGACCGATCGCCGAGGCCGTCGTGCAGTCGGCCAAATCCGCAGCCCTGGCACCGAGCGGCATGACGCTCGACGACCTCGGGGCCTATCGCGCCAAGGAGCGACCGCCGGTTTGCACCGCCTACAGGCGACACAACATCTGCGGCGTCGGACCGCCGTCATCGGCGGCGTTGACGATCGGCGCAACGCTGGCCTTGCTGGAACCGTTCGACCTCGGATCCACGCCAATGACACCGCGCGCGCTGCACCTGATCGCGGAAGCGGAGAAGTTGGCGTTTGCCGACCGGGATCGCTATATCGCCGACCCCGACACGACGACTGTGCCGCTAGGCATGGTCAACCGACAGTATCTGGCGAGCCGTCGCGTGTTGATCGATCCGAACAAGGCGATGACCAAGGCGGTTGCCGGCGTGCCACCTGGATTGCCGGCGCAACGGGTCGGATTGGACGCCACAGTGGAGCGCGCAGGGACATCGCATTTTGCCGTGGTCGATGCGCAGGGTGACGCGGTGGCCATGACGACGACGATCGAGCAAGCATTCGGCGTGCACCGCATGGCTGCCGGGTTCCTGCTCAACAATCAACTGACCGATTTTTCCTTCCGCCCAGTGGACGAGACGGGCACGCCGATCGCCAATGCGGTGGCGCCGGGCAAACGACCGCGCTCGTCGATGGCGCCGACTTTCATCTTCGGACCGGATCGACGCTTGAAGGCGATTGTCGGGTCGGCGGGCGGCAGCGCCATTATTTTGCACGTGGTCAAAACGATCGTCGGTATCGTCGACTGGAAGCTCGACGCGCAGGAGGCGATCGATTTGCCGAACTTCGGCAGCCGCAACGGGCCGTTCGAAATCGAAAGCAAGCTGGGCGGTGACCTGCTCGGCTTGAAAATGGCGTTATATGGGCAGCGCGTGGTGAGCAGCGAAGCGCCATCGGGGCTGCAAGTCATCGTGCGGCGACCCGATGGGTTGCTGGAAGGCGGCGCGGATCCCCGGCGCGAGGGTGCGGCGCGCGGGAACTGAAGGATGAGAGCATGAACACGCCGGTTATTGCGGGACTAGAGGCCATTCTGCAGCAGAGCCAGGGGCCGGCGCCGGTGGAACGGTGGAACCCACCCTATTGCGGCGACATCGGGCTGGAGATCCTGCGCGATGGCACCTGGACCTATCAGAAAAGTCCGATCGGGCGCATGGCGCTGGTGAAGTTGTTTGCGCGTGTGTTGCGGAAGGACGAGGACGGGCGCACCTATCTGGTGACGCCGGCTGAAAGGGTTGATGTGACCGTCGCGGACGCGCCATTTCTGGCCGTCGAGATGGAAGTGCGCGGCTCGGGCGCGCAGCAGTCGTTGATCTTCCGCACCAATGTCGACGACATCGTCATGTGTGACCCAGACCATCCCCTGCGCTTTGCGACGCAGGCCGGCAGCGGCGGTCTCAAACCGTACCTGCGGGTGCGCGGGCGGCTTGAGGCGCTGATGACCCGTTCGCTCTACCAGGATCTGGTGGCGCTGGCGGTCGACGATCCCAACCAACCCGGTCGTGTCGGCGTGTGGAGTGGCGGCATGATGTTTGCCCTCGAAGCGTCGTGACGTGCTATTGATGCTGTCCGAACGATCGGGCGCCGCCGCTTGGAGAATAGAAAAAGCAATTGCATGAGCCATTCGCAACCGACGCCAATGACTGCCCACGACGCCACGCTGGAATTCACCGAAGCTGATTTTCGCGTTCGCGCGGCCCGTGGCCTGTTGCCAGCGCCGGCTGATCGGCTGTTCGATCCGCGCACGGGGCAAGCGCTCGGGCGCAGCGATTGGGATCTCAACAAGGAGCTGGCCGCCGACCTCGCGGCAATGGATCCGGCGCGACCGGCAGCGGTGCTGGTGCCGATCGTGTTGCGCACGGAACTGACGGTGTTGCTGACGCAGCGCACCGATACGCTGTCGAGTCATGCCGGGCAGATCGCCTTTCCCGGTGGTCGCATCGACGGAACAGACGCGGACGCAAAGGCTGCAGCCTTGCGCGAGGCGCACGAAGAGATCGGCCTTGAGCCGGACCATGTCGAGCCACTCGGATATCTCGACGGCTATCGCACCGGCACCGGCTACGGCATCACACCGTTGGTCGCTTTCGTGCAACCGCAATTCAAACTGCAGTTGGCGCCCGGCGAAGTCGCCGCAGCATTCGAGGTGCCGCTGCGTTTTCTGATGACGGCCAACAACCACCTGCAGCAAGAGCGGGAATGGCGGGGACGGCGGCGCGCCTTTTGGGCGATGCCGTTCGGCGAGCGCTACATCTGGGGAGCAACGGCGGGCATGCTGAGAAATCTGTTCGACAGGCTTTACGCATCATGATCCGCATTGGCCTCGAATGCGCAGTCGTCTTCCTGCTGCCGGCGCTGTTTTATTTCGGCTATCGTCTGCTGATGGGGGGGACGGTGGATGCTACCAGTGGGCAGGCGAAATCAGTCTCCGACATCCTGGACGAAGCGCCGCTGACGTGGCTGTTCGCGCTCGGTTGTGTAATGCTGTTGGGCACGCTGCTGGCGTTCGCGACGCTGCAGGACGATAGCGTCGATACACCCTACGAGCCCGCCATCTACAAGGATGGCCGCATCGAGCAGAAACACTCGAAATAGCGCGGAACCGTCGTGGCAGGACAACGCGAACTTCAACGGTTGATGACGGCGGCGTGGCTCAGGACGCCAGCCATCCGTCGCGTGTTCGAAGCCCTGGCGACAACGGGCGCTCAGAGCCGCGCGGTAGGCGGCGCGGTGCGCAACACTTTGCTTGGCGAGCCGGTCGACGACATCGATATCGCTACGGCTGCTAAACCGGATGCTGTGCTAGCTGCGGCGGGTGTTGCGGGATTGAAGGCTATTCCCACCGGCATCAAACATGGCACCATCACACTGATCGCGGACGGGGCGAGCTTCGAAGTAACGACGTTGCGCCGCGACGTCGAGACGGACGGACGCCACGCGGTCGTGGACTTCACCGACGATTGGGCGGTCGACGCCGGTCGGCGGGATTTCACCATCAACGCGCTTTATTGCGACGCGGACGGCACGCTGTTCGATCCGCTCGGCGGCGGCGGCGACCTGGATCCGCCGCGCATACGCTTTATCGGCTGTGCCCGCGATCGCATCCGCGAGGACTACCTGCGCATCCTCCGCTTTTTTCGCTTTTCGGCGCGCTACGGTACCGGCGCTATTGATCGCGCAGGACTGGAGGCGTGCGCTGCGGAACGCTATGGACTGGCGCAGGTTTCAAGCGAACGCGTGCGTGTCGAATTGTTGAAATTGCTCGCGGCGCCTCGCGCGAGCGACGTTTGCCGGATCATGCAGGCGTACGGTTTCCTGGTGTCGCTGGTCGGGGCGGCACCCGCGCCGTCGCGCTTGCAGCGGCTCATTGAGTTGGAGGCGGCCACCGGCAGGGCGGCCGACCCGATCCTGAGACTGGCGGCGCTGACGCTTTCGCCCTGCGGCGATGCCACAGCACTCGCGAAGCGGCTGCGGCTGTCGGGCGACGAACGTGCGCGGCTCCGAACCATCGCTACGGCCTGGGCCGACGTACTCGCCCTGGACAGCGAGGTGAACGTGCGGCGTTGCATCTATCGGCTGGGTACCGGCGGATTTCGCGATACGCTGCTGACGTCATGGGCCGGCGGCTCCGCTGCCATTACAGATCCTGCATGGACGCGACGACTGGCCACGGCCGACAGCTGGCAACCACCGACATTGCCGGTCGATGGCCGCGACGCGCAAGCACTCGGCATCGTCCCCGGGCCGCAACTCGGTGCAATGTTGAAGGCGGTGGAAGCCTGGTGGGTGGCCGCCGATTTCATGCCCGACCGCGCCGCCTGCCTGATCGAACTGTCACGCCAGGCTCATTTAAGCGCCTAAACCAGTGCATCCTTGCAACACCGGCTTTGGAGATCCGGCTTGGTGCTGGTTTTCTTGCCAGGGTCATGCTGCTAAAGGCTGTGTCTAGAGGTGGCGTTAAGTGGTGGCGTTAAGTGGTGGGGATCATGGTGCGGGGCGTTGCGTGGCGTTTAGCGATGGCGGTAGCGGCGCTTTCAGCGGCGACAGCAGCCACCGCGCAAGGCCTGACGCAGACTATCTCAGGTAGCGAGTTGGCATCCCGACTGCAGACGGCCCTGGGGCCGACGACCGTTCATCTCCACAATTTCGGGCCGGTAAAAAGCGCCAGCTATCACGCCGCCAACGCGTCGTCGATCAAGGTGCCGGCGGCACTTACGGGTGAGCCGGGCCAGCGCACCTATTTCACGTTGCCGGATGCCAGCACTCTCCTATTCGGCCGCCGCTACGGCTACTACGTCGATCATGTCCGGTCGACCGGCGTGTTCGTCACCGCGGGCGCCGACGCTTTCACAATCTCCATCACCCTGGCGTCGCCCGGGCCGGCGCTCGTCGGTACGTGTGTGCGGCTGAAGGTGCCGGATCAACCGTGCTCGGCTCTGGCCGGCGGCGTGCAGCCGTCCGTCGAATGGCGCGACGCGCGCATCGACATCGTCGCCAAGCCGATGGTCAGCCGGCGCAGCATCGCGCTCGACTTTGAAAGTGTTGCAATTTCCGGTGACTTCGACGTCGGCCAGGCCTGCGAATGGCCATTGATCGGCAAGCGACTTTGCGCGGCGCTCAATCGGCAGAGCCTACGCCTGCGCCAGAAAGTGGCCGAGCAGGTCAAATCCAGCCTCAATACGCCGGAACTGCGGATAGCGGTGGCCGCCGCGGTGCGCGACTATCTCGATACCACGTTAGAGCTGTCGGCGTTCGGAGTACGGCGAGTTGTGATGCAGGACGGACAACTGGTGATTGCCATCGCGCTCGGCCGCTAATAAGTTCACACCCGAGTTGAAGATTTAAGCGGTACGCATTGATATTTCCATGCTGTCGTTACGCTCGCCGCAAAAATGACGTACAAGAATTGTCTTGAACGTGACGAGATGAAACCAATGCTCTTGCAAGGGGGTTCATCTCGTCGTCGCCCGTAGCAAAAAGTATATTTAATGCCATTGAATATCCGCCACGTTTCACTTGCCCAGCTTCTTTCGCGTCCGCTGCCGTTCCACATGGCCCGCTATCAGCGCCACTATGAGTGGGGCCGCAAGGAAATGGAGCACCTGCTCGACGACCTGGGCGAGGTCTTCGAAATCCGGCAGGCCAATCCGGCCGCCGACGCCTATCACTTCTTTGGCAACGTCATTGTGTTTCCGAATCCTAACGGCTATCTCGAAGTTGTCGACGGGCAGCAACGCCTGACCTCCTTGACCGCCCTGCTGGCTGCCGCGCGCGACTGCATCAGCGATCTCGGCGCACGCAGTAGTATTGCAGGACTGCTGCATGTTTTTCCGCAACCTCCGTCAGCACCGGCAGGTCCACGACTGCAGTTGCACCGCGGCGATAACGAGTTTCTGCGCGACTATATTTTGAGGGACGGGCGAACCGCCACGCTGGATGATCTCGGCAAGCAGGCCCATCCCGGTGCCGAGTGCCTGCGCGCCAACACCGCACTTGCGCGCGATTGGTTATTACAATTGTCGGTGGAGGTTCGCGCGGCGTTTGTTCGCTTTGCGCTCGAAGCGGGGCGGTTCGTGGAAATCGAAGTGGGCACCGAGGACGATGCGTTTCGCATCTTCGAGACCGTCAACACCCGCGGGCGGCCGATCGCCAGCGAGGACGTGCTGCGTTACGCCCTCGTCGAGTATGCCACCGACGACCCCGCCAAGCGCGATGAATTTCTGTCACTGTGGGACGGGATGGAAGCTGAGCTTGGCCCGCGTGGCATGAAGCGTTTCATCGGCGGTTGGCGCACCCGCGCGACCAAAGGCGCTCGCTTCAAGCAAGCGTTGCACCGCACGCTGCTCGACAGTTTCAATTCACCAGCCGAAGCGCGCGCCTTTCTCGACAACGAATTGTCCACCGACCTGTCGATCTTCAAGCAGATCGACACCGCCGACATTGCGATCGATGACGGGCCGATCAAGCGCCGCATCGACGTGCTGCTCCATTCGCTCGCGTTGGTCGATTTCGACGAATGGCTGCCAGTCGCATCAGAAATCATTGCACGCGGCACCGGTAAGCCGGTGCGGATTGCCAACGACCTGGCGCGCGTCGAACGATTGGCGTGGTTCTACTATCTGAGCCGCGACGACAAGGGTGCCTATCAGGATCGGCGCGAGCACTTTGCCACATTGATGAAGATTGTGGCGACTGCCGGTACGTTCGATGCGATGCCGCCGCGCTCGCTGCTCAGCGACGAGCAATGCGCCAAGATGCGCGACTGCGTGCGCGCGCGGATCGATCCGAAGTGGGTGCCGTTGCGCTCGCTGATGGTCCGACTGGAGATGACGTTGGCTGGCGACAGCGCATCGGTGGTGCGGGACGACCTGACGCTTGAGCATGTGCTGCCGTTGCGGCCGAAGGCCAAGGCGTGGCTCGCACTTTATGACAATGATCTCGGCACCGTTGCCGAGTACGCCGAGCAGCTCGGTAATCTGTGCCTGGTGTCGGCGGATCTCAACACCAAACTCGGCAACCAGATCTACGCCAATAAGCGCCGGCTTATGCTGCAACACGACGTGCCCCGGCAGTCCCCGTTGGCCGCCGATATCGCCCAGCAGACGAGCTGGACCCGGGCAATCATCGATGCGCGATCGCATTGGCTGCTCGGCGTGTTCTGCGACACCTTCGAAATTCCCGCAGCGCATCGTTGATGGCGCGTTCGAAGCTGCGCCCCCCCCCCCGCGCCTGACGGGTGAGCGCTGCACGTTTCATGGCACCCGCCACACTGCCGTGCGTTTGATTTCGGAATCTTCCAACTCGCGGGTCACCGGCACCTGATATTCGGCCACCTGGCTGAATCGATCGCGCGGAAAATAGTTGCGTCGGGGATCGCCGATCAGCACCGCAGCGCCTATGGACCGCGCGGCATCGATGTAGGCTAGCACTTTGTCCGCCAACTGCCGCTCGTAGAACAGATCGCCGACCAGCACCACGTCGTAGACCTCGGGCGAAGTTACCAGCAGGTCGTCCGCCGTTGTCGCAACGGTGAGCTGATTGGCCTCGCCATTGAGCCGCGTGGCGATGAGCGCCAGCCGATCGATGTCGGCCGCCAGCACGAATTTAGCGCCCGCGCGCATCGGCGCCAGTGCGGTCAGTCCCGAGCCCGTGCCGAGGTCAAGCACGCGTTTACCAGCTGCCACGGCAGGGTGATCGAGGATGTAGCGCGCGAGTGCCTGCCCGCCCGCCCACGCAAACGCCCAATAGGGCGGTGGCACATTCAATTCGCCGAGCTCGTCCTCCGTCTTCTGCCAGATAGGCAGGCTCTCGCTGGCCAGATGCAAGCGTAGCTCCGGCACCAAAGGGGGGGCGAGCAGTTCGGTATTGGCGCGGATAAACTTTTCCCAATGCGCGTCGTCGTGCGGTGCGCTGCCGCTCATAGTTGCCACACCCGCGCCCGCTCGATGAAATCGTCTACCAGCGCCGGCGTCAGAGGCGCCTCGTGATCCGCCAGCAGGCGGAAGTTTCCCGGTGGCCGTCGCGCCGTCGTGCGGTCGCCATAGAGGATCGGAATCCCCCGCGCGTGATGGCTGGCGATGAAGGTGCCGACGCGATCCTTCAAGTCCGGTTCGTAAACGAGATCGCCGACGATAACGAGATCGAACGCGGTGTCCGCGCCGAGCAGGTCTTGCGTCGTTGCGTCGAGTGCGACCCCGTTCAATTTGGCATTGAGCGTGGCCGCGGCTGCTGCCAACGGATCGATGTCCGCTGCCGTGACCGACGCCGCGCCGGATTGCAGCGCGGCAATTCCCGCGATCGCCGATCCCGATCCCAAATCCAGCACGCGCCGCCCGCGCACCAAATCCGGGTGATCGATGATGTGCCGCGCTAGTGCCTGCCCGCCCGGCCATGCGAACGCCCAATATGGCCGCTCGCCGAGCCCACCGTCGACGAAGGTATGCGCGTCCTGGAAGATGTCGTGCGCATGCAGCGCCTGCCGCAACTGTATTTCCGGAACCAGCGGCGGCGTAACGGCACGGGTATATGTTTGAATAAAATCGGTTATAGCTGAGTGATCGATCACGCCTTGGTCTTTTCCACTGCTTCGGCCTTACTCGCCGGCTTGCCCTTCAGCGACTTGGGATCGAGGCCACCCAGTTCGCACACATGCGCCCACTCATGCACGGTTACCGGCTGCACCGAAAGCCGCATGCTCGTCACCAGCGCCATCTTGGCGAGCTTGCCGTCGGCCTTCACAGCCGCCAGCGTTATCGGGTTCGGTAGCGGCTGCACGGCCACCACGTCGACACACTCCCATGTACCCGTGGTATCGGTCGGCTCTGGATACGCGGTCTTGACGACTTGCAAGACGCCGACGATCTCCTTGCCGATGTTGGAATGATAGAAGAAACCCAGATCGCCCAACTTCATGGCGCGCATGTGGTTGCGTGCGAGATAGTTTCTGACGCCCGTCCACGGCTCACCCTTGGCCCCACGCGCCACCAGCATCTCCCACGAAAACACATCCGGTTCCGACTTCATCAACCAGTAAGGCGCCGCCGTCGGAACCGGCCCTGATTTGGGCTTCGCCGCCGGCGCTGTTTTCTTTTTCACTTGCATCTTTTGCACTTTGCCAGCCATTGCCATGCATTTCTCACTTGCGTTTCGCTTCGACGTGCCGCGCAAATTTGTCCAAGATCGCCTGCCACCCTTGCCGCTGCTGCTCGACAGTGTGCGTTGGTTCGCTATCGAACGTTTCCCGCACTATGACGCCATCTTTGACAGGAATGAATTCGACCAGCAGCACCCGGTCGCCCAAGGCCACCTCGATCCGCGCATGTTCCTCGATCCGCGTGTACGTACCGGCGAAGTCGAAACCCATGCTGCCGTTCTTAGCTTCCATGCGCGATGAAAACGCGCCACCGACGCGCAGATCCACGGTGGCTTGCGTCGTGTGCCAATCGTCCGATGCCGCATTCCACTGCTTGATGTCTTCGGGCGTGGTCCACGCACGCCATACGTCATCCACGGGCGCAGCGACCTTGGCTTCAACGGTAATTTTCATCAGGATCTCCTGTTTCGGGGGCGCCAGAGAACACTAAATATCGACAGCCGTACCCTGCCGCGCGCTTTTGATGAGGGCTTCCAGCATGGCGGCGATGTCGATGGACTCCTGGGCCGTCGCGCCCGTCCACGCGGCCAGGTCGCCACTGCTGACGAGGTTCGCGAAACTTTCCGCCTCGGCAAGAAATCCATTGCCGACGGCGACGGGGATCGTTTCAATGGGCGTCACCCCCATGGTGCCGCGCCGGAGCTGAAACGCCGCCGGGCCGCCGATCGGCGGATGATTGAGGAACATCGTGTCGATGCAGCCAGCGTCGCCTGCCACCTGGCCGTGACGATGGTAGCCGGTCGCAAAGCTCGCGCCGACTTGCGCCAACAGCCCGCTCGGAAATTCAAACGTACCGGCCACCGTGCGATCGACACCGGTTGCACCCCACTGCGCCACGGCATGGACGCGTCGTGGCCGCTCGTTGGCCATCACGCGGATGAAGCTCGTTGCGTAGCTGCCCACATCCATCACCGCGCCACCGGCCAGATCGGCAATCAGGCGGATGTTGTTGGGATCGGAGAATGGGATACCGAAGCTGGCACGGATCAACTGCGGTTTGCCGATGACGCCGGTATTGACCAGCTTGCGCACCTCCAGCGTCATGGATTGGGCGAGATAGGGATAAGCTTCCACGAGGTGCACGCCGTTGCGCTGCGCTGCGGCAAACATAGCCTTAGCCTCGGCTTCGGATGCGGCCAGCGGCTTTTCGCACAACACATGCTTGCGCGCATCCAACGCGCGGATCGACCATTCCGCATGCAATCCGTTGGGGAGCGGATTATAAACAGCGTCGATGTCCGGATCGGCCAGCATCGCCGCGTAGCTAGCAAAGGTACGCTCGATACCGGTGTCGCGGGCGAACGCTGCGGCTTTGTCGGCGGTGCGGCTGGCAACCGCCGTCACGCGCAGCAGTTTCGAAGGCGCCGAGCCCTTAATGAAATCACGGGCGATGGCGGCGGCGCCAAGCACACCGATCCGAATTGGCAAAGCAGGTCGCGACATGTTCGCAGTCCTTGTTCAAATGTCCACAGCTGGTGCGTGTGTGCCACGATCGCGCCCTCGCGGTCCAGACGGCGGTACCAGTTGCACGTCCACGCAGAATGAAGGAAATGTGACGCATTGCGCGGAATTGCAGCCACCGTGCAGTCTATCCCATGTTGTGTGAAAGGCTCTGCATGCGCGCCATCGCCATTGAACCAACGGCTTCCATTAGCGCGCTGCTCCCCGGCGCCAGTTTCGCCGACGCTTTCGCAATCGACATCGACGACCCCGGCCTCGATGCGGATGCAGCAGCCCGCCGCGTGATGGGATCGGTGCCGGGTTGGGTGAGGTACTTACTTGTTCTGCGCGACGCGGTGGTAAGGCCGTTCGGCTTGAAGGGCACCGATGCCGTCAGCAAGACGGCGAGCGATCGGATCGGCTTTTTCCCCTGCATCAGCTGTTCGCCGGAGCGCGTCGTCATGGGCTTTGACGATACCCATCTCGATTTTCGGGTGGTCGTGGACTTGTCCAAAATCGACGGCGCAAGCCAGCGCGTCACCGCTAGCACCGTCGTCAAACCGCATAATATCTTCGGTCGCGTTTATCTCACGGTCGTAATGCCTTTTCATCGACGTATCGTTCCCGCCATGCTGGCGCGCGTCGTGCAGTAGACAATCAACTCACACTTCATTCCCAGCCAAACAGGTTTCCCATGCGCTCGCTCCTTTTCATTCCCGCTGACAGTGAGAAAAAAATCACCAAGGCGTTGAGCTTCGAGGCCGATTGCCTGCTGCTGGATCTTGAGGACAGCGTTGTGCCGGCGCGGAAGGCTGCCGCGCGTCCAATGGCTGCTGCCTTTATCGCCGAGACCCGTGACAAGTCGCTGCGGCCGAAACTGTTCGTGCGCATCAATGCGCTGGATACGTCGGAGTGGGAGCTGGATCTGGCCGGTGTGCTCGGTGCGCGGCCGGACGGCATCCTGTTGCCCAAGGCACGCAGCGCCGACGATGTCGGGCAACTGGCTGTCGCGCTCGATCATGCCGAGGCGAAGGCCGGTATCGCGCTTGGCTCGACCCGCATCCTGGCGCTGATCACGGAAGTGCCGGTGGCCATGCTGACGCTGCCGACCTATCTTGAGGCCAGCGCGCGGCTAGACGGATTAACGTGGGGCGCCGAGGACCTGTCGGCGCAGATGGGTTCGTCGGCCACGCGCGAAGCGGATGGCCGCTTCACGCCGCCTTATCAACTGGCGCGGGACATGTGCCTGTTCACGGCTGTCGCCGCCGGCCGGCAGCCGATCGACACGGTCTATGTCGATTTCCGCAACACCGCGGGCCTGGCAGAGGAAGCGCGCATTGCCGCGCGCGACGGTTTTACCGGCAAGATGGCCATCCACCCGGAGCAGGTGGCCTACATCAATGCGGCCTTCACGCCGACCACCGCCGAAATCGGCTGGGCCAACGACATCGCCGCGCTGTTCCGCGACAACCCGAACTCCGGCGCACTGTCACTGCGCGGCCAGATGATCGATCGCCCGCATCTGATCCGCGCCGAACGCATTTTGGCGCGGGCCAAACTTGCGGGGGTGTGACAGGCAGCCGATTTAGCCGGCGTGCCAGCTGTGCGGTGCATGACGCGTTCCGACGCCGTGCACCGCTTACCCGAGCCACCTGGAAGCGTCAGAACACTTCAAACAAACCGGCCGCGCCCATACCGCCGCCGATGCACATCGACACCACGACCTTCTTGGCGCCGCGGCGCTTGCCCTCCATCAACGCGTGCCCGGTCAACCGCGCGCCGGTCATGCCGAACGGATGGCCGATGGCGATGGAGCCGCCGTTGACGTTGTAGCGGGCAGGATCGATGTCCAGTTTGTCACGGCAATAGAGGCACTGGCTGGCGAAGGCTTCGTTGAGTTCCCACAGATCGATGTCGCTGACGCGCAGACCGTGCCGCTGCAGCAGACGCGGGATCGCGAAGACCGGACCGATGCCCATTTCGTCCGGCTGGCAACCGGCAATGGCCCAGCCCTTGAATGCGCCGAGCGGCTGCAAACCGCGCTTTTCGGCCTCCTTGGCTTCCATTACGACTACCGCTGCCGCGCCGTCCGACAACTGGCTGGCATTGCCGGCGGTGACGAATTTTCCCGCCCCCTTGACGGGTTCGAGTTTGGCAAGCCCGGCGAGGGTGGTGTCGGGACGATTGCACTCGTCGCGGTCGACAACGGCATCGACGATCGATTCGGCCTTGGTCGCCTTGTCCACGACTTTCATCTTGGTCTTGACCGAGATGATTTCGTCCTTGAACTTGCCCGCCTGCTGCGCCGCCGCCATGAGCTGCTGCGAGCGCAACGAGTACTCGTCCTGGTATTCGCGGCTGATATTGTAGCGCTTGGCCACCACATCGGCGGTATCGATCATCGGCATCCAGAAATCCGGATATTTGGCGGCCAGGGCATCGTCCCGCCCACCGCCGCCGCCACCGATCATGCTGATGCTATCGACACCGCAACCGACGACGACGCTGGCGCCTTCCTCGACGACGTGATGGGCGGCGTTGGCAATGGCGTTGAGCCCTGACGAGCAGGCGCGATGCAGCGTCACGCCCGAGGTGGTCACCGGCAGACCCGCTAGCAAGGCAGCCGCGCGCGCCTGATTGCCGTGCGCTGCGACGCACCCGGCGATCACGTCCTCGACCTCGGCCGGGTCAACCTTCGAGCGCTTGACGGCGTGTTCGATGGCATGGCCCAGCATGGTCATGCTCGCCGTATTGTTAAAGCCGCCGCGCGTCGCCTTGGCGAGGCCCGTGCGCGCGTAGGAAACGATGACTGCCTGCCGCATTGCAAACTCCTTGAGTTTTCCGGTTGATTTTGGGCGTTGAATTTTCTTGGTGGACATCCTTCCGGCAACCTTCCTCAGGCTGCCTCGCACGTCCAGTAGCTGTACTGTTACGGCTTTTTTGCCAGGACGCAAATCAACGCTGATCTTGACAGCGGCCGGCGGCGCAATTGCCGCCTGCCGACGGCTGCCGGAAAGTTGATCGACAGAACCGGCGGGCGGGTCGGCATGAGGCGTTGAGAACCCGCGGACAATTTGCGATAGGGAGAGACTGGAGCATTGCAAGAGGCGTTTCATGCACCTGGACACGACTAGCACCCGCGCCGCTGACATTACCTTCGACGATTTCCTCAAGGTCGATATTCGCGTCGGCACCGTAATCGAGGCAGAACCTTATCCGGAGGCTCGCAAGCCGTCGCTGAAGTTGAAGATCGATTTCGGCGACGCGATTGGCATCCGGCAAAGTTCGGCGCAGATCGCTGCCTATTACGATCCGGCAGCGCTGGTCGGACGTCAGGTGGCGGCGGTGGTGAATTTTCCGCCGCGCCAGATCGGTAAGTTCATGAGCGAAGTGTTGACTTTGGGGTTTCCCTCCAGCGAGGGCGAAGTAGTGCTGATCGCACCCGAACGTGCCGTGCCCAACGGCGCAAGGCTGTTTTGACGCCTGCTGTCAGTGGGCCGCAAGCCACGTCATGATCTTGCGCTCACCGTCACGGCCGAAGCGAACGACGCGCTGGCCAGCCTCGCGTTCGGCCCACCGTTGAGCAAGGAAGTGGGCGAATATGGCGGCACCCAGGGTGCCCGACAGATGGCTGCGCCGTTCGCTCCAATCCAGACAGGCCCGGCACGGCGGCCGGCGGCTAGCTGTAAGTGCGGCCATCTCGATGCCGCTGGCGACGAAATAGGCATGACCGCTTCGCGTCAGGCTGAGATTATCGCCATCGCGCGCGATAATTTTTCGCTCGATAAACGTGTCGTACATCCGTACCGCGAGATCGCCGGCAAGGTGATCGTAGCACGAGCGTGCGTGGCGGAGCTCGGGATCGCGCGGGCCGGGCCGCGTGCGCAGATGACCGGCCCGCACCGCCAGCGGCATCAGGCATTCCAACGCCTCCGCAACGCTGGTATCTGCCAGCCGATAGTACCGATGTCGCCCCTGTTTTTCGACCGTGACTAGGCGCGCCTGCTCCAGCCGTGCTAAGTGCCCGCTGGTGGTGGCGAGCGTCAGACCTGCCTCATTGGCCAGTTCCGTCGACGTCAGCGCCGGGCCGCCCATCAGTGCCAGCAGCATGTTGGCACTGGCCGGATTGCCTATCAGCGCGGCGATGACGGAAATGTCGGGACCTTCGATCATAGTTCGACTATCTTCGAACTGTCTGGGTTCGTCAACGGCTAGGCAGCTCACCATCCATCAGTTTCTCCAAACTGACCACAGTGCAGGCAGCCCGCAGATGGCTTGCAGACAGGTCTGAATGCGGCGCAGGCCGCGCTTAAAGAATGAGGTCAGGCTGCGAGCCACCTTTTTCGGACGCGTGCCTT
>JANXWC010000064.1 GCA_025351355.1 Hyphomicrobiaceae bacterium | reverse complement strand
GGCCATCGCGTCAGGCGTCTGTGATAGGGGCGCGGATGGAAACCATCTGAACAACGCATCGCTCGACGAGACGATGACACGCTGAAGCGGCTGTAAGTGCCGACGACCAAGGCGGGTGTAAACCCCGACGACCAAGGCCGGTGTAAACCCGGACGAGTATGGGTGGTGTAATCCCACTGATGGCGCCATTCGCGCTCCGCTCTCAGACGCTGTGGCGGCTGGCTTGATTTTTCGACCGCGCGCGGCGTTAACCAGTTAACCAACATGCACCATGTACTTTCTTCCTCCCCCATCGAGCCGGCGGCTCGCCTCCGGCAAGACGGGGGAGGGCGACGCGCCATGAGTTAGATCGCGCAGCGCCGGTCTTTCAACGCGCACACGCGCGGGCGAACTCATGTTTGGCGCGACGGGTGGGGGGTGTCGGCTGCGGAGCGTTTGGTCGAGACACCCCCACCCGGAACGCCTTAGCGATCGCTCAACGTTGAGCCGGAGGTGAACACCGGAAATGCCAAACTATCGCTAGGGCGTTCGGCACTCTCCCCTCAATTGAGAGGAAGCAAGAAGGGTGCGCTGCCTGCGGATTTTCCAAATCAACCGCAGCCTTGACAGTGTGTTATTGCTCATCCATGTGGCGCGTGGTTTTGAGCGCGCGAACTGTTTGAGCAGGTGGCGGAACAACCACTGGATGAGAAATATAAGCGCCAGCGGCGGGAGTTGTTTATCGCCATCATGATCGGCACTGACGCAGGCGACTGGCTGCTCGCATTCCGCGCCCGCCATGGACGGCCGTTGCGCATACTGCACATCGGCAATATCGCCAATAACGCCTATCGTAATGGGCGCCTGCAACGCGAACTCGGTATCGACGCCGACGTCGTGTGTCCCGACTATTATCACATCATGGGTTGTCCGGAGTGGGAGGAGGCCGACATCGGCGGCGCCTACGATCCGTTCACGCCAGATTGGTGGACGCTGAAAATCGAAAAATTTCAGCGCCCGGCTTGGTTCGTGCAGGGACCACTGCTGCAGTGTCTGGATTTCCTCGCCGCACGGAACGGCGGACAGGCAGTAGCGGCACGGAGCGCGCGCATTGCGCTGATAAAAGCCTATGCGGCCGTCGTCGACGGCAACAAGAACCCACCGGCATCGCCGCGAGATGTGATGGCGATGCCTTACCTCACGGTCACCCGTCGGCTGGCACCGGAACTGACCGCGTCGGGTTCGGCATGGCTAACCCCGCTGCGGGATTTCATGGACAAATACAGCGCCCGCGAATGGCGCAGGTCGTTGTCGGCGCAAACCATGAGTGGCTTGGTCGACGAGGCCTTGCGGGCGGAAGCAACGGGCACGGAACTTCGTCGACGCGACCGCATCGTGCTCGGCTTACTGCGCAGGGGTGAGATACTCGCGGGACGACGTGGTGCGTATCGACCGGCCCTTGCGGGTTACTGGAGCCCCGATCCGGCGCGGCTGGGTATGCTGCGCCTCGTCGTGCGCTATTTGCTCGGCACCGCCCTTTGGCTGACGCTGCAACCGTTCGCTGTGCTGCGCTCGTTGGGACGGCGCCACGGCGAGACGCCTGCGCCCGCCGTCCACATGCAAGACGATGTACAGATAGACGCGCTGGTCGCGGCGTTCGTTGCAGCCAATAGCGACATTCCCGCTGTCGAGGCACGAAGCGAAGCGCTCGCCGCCAGGCAAAATGCGGATCGCTGGCGCGCCATTCTCGCCTACTATGACATCGTGCAGGGCTACTCCACAGATGCGGCGGTGCCCGTGTTCGCCGGCCACCCTAACGTCACCGCTTACGAGCATGGTACGATACGCCAAATCCCCTTCGAGCCGACGCCGCAGGGACGATTATGTCGCTTCACCTATGCCCATGTGCAACGCGCATTCATTACCAACTCGGATGTCTTGCCCTCGGTCGAAAAAATTCCGATTACAGCCGAGCGCCGGGTGCTTATGCCGCACGCCTTTGACGATCGGCACTTGCGGGACATGCGCGTGACGTCGGCGCGGCGACACCGGCTGGACGACGGTATCGTGCTGTTCTCGCCCACCCGGCACCATTGGCTAACGGCCGATCCCTCGCTGAACAAGGGCAACGATGTTTTTCTGCGCGGCTTTGCTGAAGTCTTCGCGACACACAAGAATATCAAGCTCGTGCTGGTCGACTGGGGACAACATGTCGAAGCGAGCCGGCGGCTGATCCGGCAACTGGGTATCGGGGACGCTGTTGAATGGCGACCGATCATGAACCGAGGACAGCTGTGGTCGGCCATGGTCGCTGCCCATGCGGTCGCCGACCAATTCACGTTGCCGGCGCTCGGCGGCGTCGGCTATGAATGCCTGACGCTTGGCCAGCGGCTGATCACCAATCTGGATCGTGGAGCGTTGGCCGATTTCTTCGGGGCGTCGCCGCCCGCGCTGATCGCGGCAGACGCCGGGCAGGTGGCAGAGCGTGTGCGTGAAATCATCGCCGATCCCGAAGACGGCCAAGGCATCGGCAAGGCCGCCGCAGCGTGGGCCGATCGCTATCATTCGACGCGACGCATGCTCGAGTTGCAGCTGTCAGCCTATCGCGAGATGCTTAGTGGCGCATCGACTTGCTGACTTGAGGGAATTGTCCGAAGAGTGCGGGGATAGCGAGGCTGTTCGGCCAACGACAATCGAGGCATCAATGACCGGCGACCGAACACGGCGCGGCTTGACACAGAGACTACGCAAGGCAGTGGCGCACAGCTTTCCCGCCGGCAGTGCCGCGGGCCAATGGGGGCGCAAAATCGCCGTTGCCACGGAAGATGCACTGGCGGCCTTCGCCACCCCCGCATTAATGGTGTGGGATGGTCGGCAATTAGCCCGCGCGTGGTGGCGAGGTGGGCCCGGAATTGGAAAGGCTGCTGCGGGGCGGACGATTGTGATGCTCGTCGTGTCGCAAATTCATGTCGACCCGCGGGTGCGACAGGAAGCCCAAGCGCTGGCGGCGGCCGGCTACGAAATCACCATCATGTGGCCGGAACTGGCCACCGACATCGGACGGCCCATCGACTGGGGCGACGGCATTTCTTTTCAGCGGTTGCCCACGCGGGCAGGTCGTTTTGCGTATCGGTTTCCCGGATTTCTCGGCACAGAGATGCTGGCGGCGGCGATGGCGCACCGGCCGTTCGCATTTCATGGCCACGATCTCACGACAGCCATGGTGGCAATGATTGCCGCCCGCCGCACGGGAGCACATGCGGTGTGCGATTTTCATGAATGGTTTTCCGAGCAGGTCACATGGTCAAATTGGACTCGCTCTTATGTTCCCCTAAGTCGCGGACGGCGGCACATCAACAAATGGCTGGAGCGACGTTGCCTTGCCGAGGCGAGCGCGGTGATCACGGTTTGCAATTCCATCGCCGAGGAAATGGAGCACGCTTTTGAGGGCGGTCAGCGACGCGTCCACGTGGTCCGCAATATTCCCGAGGCCAACGCCGAACCCAGTCGCGCCTACAGGTCGCTGCGCGATGAACTCTGTCTTTCGGATGACAAGTTCATAGTGCTGTATCAGGGCGGCATCGGTCCGTCCCGCGCGCTGGAGCCGGTGATTGCAGCGCTTGCACAGGTGCCGGCCTGCGTGCTGGTCATTCGCGGGCCATCGATTGCGGACTACGCGGCGCATTACCGGCAAGTGGCAACCAGCGCCGGCGTCAATCCAGGCCAACTGGTGCTGCTGCCGGCGGTACCGTCGACGGATGTGGTCGCCGCCTGTCGTGGCGCGGACGCGGGACTCTACACCGTTGCTGATCTGTGCAAGAGCTTCCGCTATGCATTACCCAACAAGATCTTCGAATACATGAGAGCCGACCTGCCGATCCTGACCGCCGACTTTCCAGAAGTGCGCGGCTTAGCTGTCGATACCGGCGTCGGCCTGGCATTCGATCCGCAGTGCCCCGACAGTATTGCAGCCGCCATATCGGCCATGACGGATCCGGTCGCGCGCTCGGATATGCGCCGGCGCTTGCCAGCGGTGCTTGCCGCCCTCGATGCTGACCACGAGTGGACGAAGCTGGTGCGGATCTACGACACGCTGGTTCGGGATGGTCGCCGACCGACTGCTGCTGCCGCACGCGGGCGCATGGCCGACGGCGCGAGGATTGTTCGCTGATGCGCGTGCTGCACGGCCCGGTCAACGTCGGCAATCAGCCGTGGGTGCTATCGCGAGCGGAGCGGAAGCTCGGCGTGGAAAGCGAACTGGTCATCAACTATGACACATGGCTCGGTTACGGCGCCGACCGCATTCTTGGGCAACCAGGCGAACGAAGTTTCGCCAGCATGGCGCGGCGCGTCGAATTCGGGCTGCGCGCGCCCTTCCGATACGAAGTGCTGCATTTCTATTTCGGCCGGTCCTATCTGTTCTTTGAGGACCGCGGCGGCTGGCTATCGCAGCTGGCGCCGTTGCTCGCCGTCGACCTCAAGCTGGCACGGCGGCTCGGCAAAAAAATTTTCATGACGCTGCAGGGCTGCGACACACGCATTGCCGCCAGGTCCAACGCCCGCAACGCGACGACGATGTGTGCCGAAGGGCGATGCTCGGTCTATGGCGCGTGCCGCTCGACGTACGACGCGCAACGGCAGCGGATGATCGACCGCCTGCTGCCGCTTTGCGATCGCGTGTTCTATCTCAATCCGGAATTGGGTCACGAACTGGCGGCGGACGCTGTTTTTCTCCCCTATGCCAGTTGCGAGATCGAGACCTTCGTGCCGCAGTGGCCGCGCCCTAACGGCCGTCCGCGCATCGTCCACGCGCCAAGCAACGGTGGCATCAAAGGTACGCCGTCGATACTGGCGGCACTGCAAGCGCTACAGCCGCGTTTCGATTTCGAACTCGTGCTGGTGGAAAATACGCCGCACGCCGAAGCGCTGAAAATTTATAGCGACTGCGATCTGGCGATCGATCAAATTCTGGCGGGCTGGTACGGCGGCTACGCGGTGGAAATGATGGCCATGGGCAAGCCGGTCGCATGCGCCATCCGCGACGCGGATCTGCAATTCGTGCCTGCCGCCATGCAGGCGGAGCTGCCGTTCTTCCGTTTGCGGCCCGGCCATCTCGCCGACGACTTGGCAACCATCCTGGCGGCGCAGGCGCGCTGGCCCGAAGCCGGACAGGCGGCGCGCCGGTTTGTCGAGCGCTGGCACAATCCGGCGACGATTGCCGAGGCGATGGTGGCTTGTTACCGCGATCCGGCGAACCGATTCGGTCTCGCAGCCACGGCGACGGCGGAGGCATTTTAATTTGTGCGGCATCGCCGGTATTTTGCACTGGGGCAGAGCGCCCGACGCAGTTGGTCGTGCGCGGCACATGGCCGATGCGTTGCGCCACCGCGGCCCCGACGGCGACGGCTATTGGCATGATGCCGACATCGCGCTCGGCTTTCGGCGGCTCGCTATCCTCGATCTCGCAACGGGCGATCAGCCGATGCCGAACGAGGATGGCCGCGTGCAGGTGGTCTGCAACGGCGAAATTTATAACCACCGCGAGTTGCGCGCGACGCTGACCGCGGCCGGACATACGTTTCGCAGCGACCATTCAGATACCGAGGTTCTCGTACATGGCTGGGAACAGTGGGGCGAGGATCTGCTGCCGCGTCTCAACGGCATGTTCGCTTTCGCATTGTGGGATCAGCGCCATCGCGAGCTGGTGCTTTGTCGTGATCGGCTGGGCATCAAGCCGCTCTATCTGCACGAGACGGCACACAACGGTGTCGTCTTCGGCTCGGAGGTGCGCGCGCTGCGGGCCAGCGGCTTCATGCCATCGGGTATCGACGCCGCGGCTGTCCTCGAAACGTTTTCCTTCATGAATATCTGGGGCGGTCGAACGCCCTACACCGGTGTGCGGATGCTTGAGCCGGGGACCTGCGCGCGCTTTCGGCCTGACCGAAAAATATCGTCAACGTTCTGGCGGATGACATTCAACCGCCGGCAACAGCGAAGCGACAAAGAGGAAGTGGAACGCTTCGCCCACGTGCTGGAGCAGGCGGTACGCTCGCAGATGGCGGCGGATGTGCCGGTCGCAACCTATCTTTCCGGCGGCATCGATTCGAGTGCGATTACTGCGTTAGCCCACCAAGTCGATGCCACAACGCGCGCCTATTCCTGCATCTTCGATATTGCGCGGGCGGGTGCCGACGCGACCGTCGATGAACGCGAATTTTCGCGTGCGGCCGCCAGCCATATCGGGATCGAACGCGTCGAGCATTCGATCGCGGCCGATGCGCTGATCGCGCAGCTTGGCAGAACCGTCGAGCATCTCGAATATCCGCGCATGGGCATGGCGTATGTCAACGATCTGCTGGCCGAGCGGGTGGCGAAAGACGGCAAGGTCGTTTTGTCAGGGCTGGGTGGCGATGAATTTACCGGTGGTTATGTCGGACGATATGCGATCGTGCCACACCGATATCGGCGACAACCGGCGGCCGGTCTGCGCGCCCGCCTCCGCAGCATGCGCGATTTAGCGACGGGCAGACAGAGTGGCGGCGCGCCAGACGATCCGTTATCGGTCTATCGCCGCGCATTGAATGTGCCGCTGCCCTGGGCACAAAGAGACGACGCCTTCACACCAGACTTCCTGCGCGAGGCGAAAGCGTTTGATGCAGACGCGGTCATTGCCGATGTCATCGCAACTGCGCCGTCTCAAGATCCGTGGGACGGCGTGATGTACGTCGATGCGATCACTTATCTGCACGGGCTGCTTGTCCTCGAAGACAAGCTTTCGATGGCGCATGGCCTGGAAACGCGCGTGCCACTGCTCGATAACACCGTCATCGACGACCTTCTGGACGTTGACTGGAGACTGCTGTCTGACGGCATCGAGGGTAAGAAATTATTTCGCCGTGCGGCCGCCCGTTGGGTACCCGACGCGATCGCGCGCAAACCGAAGATGGGCTTTGCGCCACCGGATGCGTCGTGGTACCGCGGCGCGTTGCAGCCCTTCGTCGAAACAGTTCTCGCTCCGGCAAAGATTTCGCGCCGCGGTGTCTTCAAACCGACGTTTGTCGCACGTGTGCTCGACGAACACGCGGCCGGAGCGGCCAATCACGTAGCGCTCATCTGGAGCCTGATGTGCTTTGAAACCTGGTGCGACGCCAACGGCGCCTTCGGGGGGCGCTGATATGCAGGCAAGCACGCCACCGCTGTCGCGCAACGCTCATGCTGCAGCTGTGGTTGTTTCAATGTCGTATATTCCCAGCGACGGTCGCGTGCTGCGCCAGATGGGCTGCTTGCGCGCGGCGGGTTGGCAGGTGACGGCGGTCGGGTGCGCGGCAAATGAAACTACCGTGACGGCAGATCAAATCATCGACGGCATCCGCCACGTCTTGGTGCCCCGGCCGATATGGTCGATGCGCGCACGGCTCAGTGCCGGCGTGGATCTGCTGCACGGTCGGCTGTCAGACGATTGGCGCGCGGCGCGCGATCGAGCCCTGCGCCTGCCGGGACTTAAGGAGCTGTCGCATCAGGTGCTGGCGATCGCTGCCGACGCCGGCAAGGGTCGGCAGATTTTAATCGTCGCCAACGACTGGATGGCGCTACCGGCAGCGCTGCTGGCGCAGGAGAAATTCGGCGTGCCGTTCCACTACGATTCGCATGAACTGGCGGTGGCCGAGCACGAAACGCAGCTGGCTTGGAAGTTGCTCTTTCCGCATACCATCGCCGCAATCGAACGGCAAGCTGTGCGGCACGCCCGCTCGATTTCGACAGTGAGCCCGGGGATAGCTGATTGGCTGCGCCGCAGCTATCGGCTTACGATCGCGCCGACGGTAACGCTCAATGTGCCCGACGCGGAGGCGCTGCCGCCAAGCCCGGTTGGCCAGACGCATAGCGTACTCTACCACGGCTTGTTCAAGCCCGATCGCGGCCTGATGCGGCTGATCGACAGCGTCGCTGATTGGCCGGACCATTTCTTGCTGACTTTGCGCGGCGATGCACCACAGCCGCGCTCCAAACGAGCGCTGCAGAAAAAAGCTTTAAATTCGATCGCCCGTGAGCGCATTGCGCTGGAGGCGGCCGTCCAGCCTGACGACGTGATGCGGGCGGCGAACCGAGCCGACATCGGTGTATTTCTTCCAGATCTGGAAACGTCGCAAAATAGATATTGCCTGCCGAATAAACTGTTTGAATATCTGCAGGCAGGACTGATGGTGATTGTTCCCGCAGAAACGGACATGGCCGCTATCGTTGCCGCGCATCGCTGCGGGATTGTGCTCGACGATGCCTCGCCGACGGGGTTGGCACGGGCATTGTCACGGCTGACGGCCGACGATATCAGACAGTACAAGGCGGCAGCCCATGCGGCGGCGCAGACATTGAGCTGGCAACAGCAAAGCCGCCACCTGTCTGAACTGTTCGCGATACCGCTACCGCCGCATTGACGCCGGCGATCACGTGTTTCGGCGTCAAATATGTGAAGCCCGGGTTGTGCCGCGCGGCGAACCCAGTGTAGGTCAATCGCATGCAACACGTGAACGACTTAGGTGGCACATCAAAACTTGCGGAAGGCCTGCGTACGGTGGCGGCGCTGCCGGCGCTTGACACGCTTGCCGTTGCAGTTCTGGGCCTTGGTTACGTCGGCCTGCCGGTGGCTGCTTATCTGGCGAGACACTTTCCAGTCGTCGGCTACGACGTGGACGCGCAGCGCATCGCGGAACTGCAAAGCGGCATCGACCGGACCAGGGAACTCGACGCGGACGAGTTGTTGCTGTCGCTGAAGGTCGCCTACTCCAACGACAGCGCGGCGCTCCGCGATTGCAATTTCTTCATTGTCACGGTGCCAACGCCGATCGACGAGTCAAAGCGGCCCGATCTTGGTCCCCTGCAATCGGCCAGCGAAACGATCGGCCGTGCCATCCGACGCGGCGGCATCGTCGTTTACGAATCGACGGTCTATCCCGGTGCCACCGAGGAAATCTGTATTCCCGTTATCGAGCGCGTCTCCGGTCTGACCTACAATGTCGATTTTTTTGCAGGCTACAGCCCGGAGCGGATCAATCCGGCAGACCCCGCGCATCGCCTGCCGGCGATCCGCAAGATCACGTCGGGATCGACACCGGCGGTCGCGCAACTGGTCGATGACGTCTATCGGTCGATCATCACGGCGGGCACCTACCCCGTCAGTTCGATCCGCGTCGCGGAGGCCGCCAAGATCATCGAAAACGTGCAGCGAGACGTGAATATCGCGCTGATCAACGAACTGTCTTTGCTGTTCAAGAAAATGAACATCGAGACGCGCGAAGTGCTCGAAGCGGCCGGCACGAAATGGAATTTTCACTACTATAGGCCGGGCCTCGTCGGCGGCCATTGCATCGGCGTCGATCCCTATTACCTTACCCACAAGGCGCAGCAACTGGGCTTTCATCCCGAGATGATCCTGGCAGGGCGCCGCATCAACGACTCGATGGCCGCGCTGGTGGCAAACGATGTCATCAAGTCGATGCTGCAGCGGCAGATGCGGGTGGATGCCGCGCGCATTCTGGTGATGGGGTTCGCCTTCAAGCAGAATTGTCCGGATATCCGCAACACCAAAGTCGCCGACCTCGTGCGCGAGCTGATGCTGTTCAGCCCGAACGTGACCGTTTACGATCCGCTTGCCAGCCCAGACGAAGTGCTAAAGGAATACGGACTGGAGATTCAGGCGGATTTGCCTGCGGAAACGTTTGACGCGGTCGTGCTGGCCGTGCGTCACGACAAGATCGCAGCGCTTGGCTCAGAAAAACTTCGGCAGCTGTTGGTGCCGAACGGCCTGCTCTATGACCTCAAGGAAATACTGCCGATCGGGCTCAGCGATACGCGCATCTGACAGGCGAAGGACAATTATGCGATCGGAAGCAGCAAGCCATGGCCAGCAGTAGCGACAAGCAAAAGCGTTTCGCGCTGATTGGCGCCGCCGGCTTCGTGGCGCGACGCCATATCAATGCGATCCGCGATGTCGGCGGCGAACTGGCAACCGCCATGGACGTGTCGGATTCGGTCGGCCAGCTCGACGCGGCGTTTCCGCGCGCGCGTTTTTTTACCGCTTTCGAACCGTTTGACAGTCATGTGCAGACACAGCGCCGTAAAGGGTCGCCGATCGATTTTGTGAGCATCTGCTCGCCCAATTTTCTGCATCGCAGCCACATCGAATTCGCCCTCCGGTCCGGCGCCGACGCGATCGCTGAGAAACCGGTGGTGCTTGAGCCGCAGGAGATCGATGAGCTGACGACCGTCGAAGCGGAAACGCTGAGGCGCGTGAATACAATTCTGCAACTTAGGCTGAACCCGGCCAATCTCGACCTGCGCCGCGAGTTCGCGGACCAGCGCGTGAAACCGATCGTCGATCTGACCTATGTGACGGCGCGCGGACACTGGTATTACGCGGCTTGGAAAGGTGACGAACGCAAATCTGGCGGCATCGCAACAAATATCGGCGTGCATTTCTTCGACCTGTTGGGATTTCTGTTCGGTCCGCTGAAGCGCAACGTGGTGCATCACCGCGCCGTCGATTGCGCTGCCGGGTATCTGGAATACGAACGCGCGCGGGTGCGCTGGTTCCTGTCCATCAATGCGCGCGACTTGCCCGCCTCAGGTGCCGACCGAATAGCCTGCCGGCAGATCGTGATCGACGACCGAGTCTGCAACCTGTCCGGCGATTTCAGTGAGCTGCACACACGGAGCTATCAGGAAATATTGGCCGGCCGCGGCTTCCCTCTGAGCGAGACGCGGGCTGCGATTGCGACGGTCGCGGCCATCCGGCACGCGCCCATCGACCGGTCGGTGGGCGACGTGCATCCGTGGCTCGAAAAAGTACTCCACGACCGCGAGAGGTATTGCGATGGCCTCCCCGCATGACAACGTCTTCATCCACGAGAGCTGCTACGTCGACGAGCCGTGCAGCATCGGCGCGGGCACCAAGATCTGGCACTTTTCGCACGTCTTGCAGAATTGCCTGATTGGTCGCCAGTGCTCCATCGGCCAGAATGTCATGATCGGTCCGGATGTGTTGATCGGCGACCGCTGCAAGATCCAGAACAATGTCAGTATCTACAAAGGTGTCGAACTCGAAGACGATGTGTTCTGCGGGCCCAGCGCCGTCTTCACCAACGTCAACAATCCGCGCGCCGAGATCGAACGCAAAGATGAGTTCAGGCACACCATCGTGCGGCGCGGGGCGACCATCGGCGCCAACGCGACGATTGTCTGCGGCCACGAACTCGGCGGTTACTGCTTTATCGCCGCTGGTGCCGTCGTAACCGCCAACGTGCCGGACTTCGCGCTGATGGCCGGCGTGCCTGCCCGGCGCATCGGCTGGATGAGCCGCGCCGGCGCACGACTGGGCCCGGACTTCGTTTGCCCCATCGACGGAAGCCGCTACCTGGAGACGGCCCATGACACCCTCGTCGCCGATGCCGGCTGAGCCCGTCGCCGGCAGTGCCACCATGCCGATCCCCTTCATTGACCTCAAAGCTCAGCAGGCGCGCATCCGCCCGGCAATTGACCGCGCGATAGCCCGCGTTCTAGAGCACGGCCAATATATCATGGGGCCTGAGGTTCTTGAGTTGGAGCGGCGCCTGCAGAGCTCGACCGGAGCGGCGCACGCGATCAGTTGTGCCAGTGGCACCGACGCATTGATGATGGCCATGATGGCGAAGGAAGTGGGACCGGGACAAGCGGTGCTGTGCCCCGCCTTTACTTATACAGCGACGCCAGAATCGCTGGTTCTGTTGGGCGGCACGCCGGTGTTCGTCGACGTCGAGCACGACAGCTTCAACATTTCCGTGGCAACGCTTGAGGGCGGCTTGCACGCCGCGCGAAAAGCGGGCCTTAGGCCGGTTGGCATCATCGGCGTCGATCTGTTCGGACAGCCCGCAGGCTACGCCGCACTTAATGATTTTGCCGATGCGCACGGATTGTGGGTGCTGGCAGACGCGGCGCAATCGTTTGGCGCCGAATGCGCGGGCCGGCGCGTGGGCACGCTTGCGGAAATGACAGTGACCAGTTTTTTTCCGGCCAAGCCGCTCGGATGTTACGGCGACGGCGGGGCCATCTTCACCGAGGACGCTGAGTTGGCCGCAGTGCTGCGGTCCATCCGGTCACACGGTCGCGGGGCCGATAAATACGACGTGATCCGCCACGGCATCAATGGTCGCCTCGACACGATCCAGGCTGCCGTGTTGATCGAAAAGCTGTCGATCTTCGAAGATGAAATCGAACGGCGTCAAGTGATCGCCGCACGCTACTCAGACAAACTTGCGAACGTCGCCGTGATACCGTCCGTGCCGCCAACGCGCCGATCCGTGTGGGCGCAATATACCCTCCGCGTCGATGCCGCGAAGCGCACCACGATCCAAGCCATGCTCAAGGCCCGCGGCATTCCGACGGAAATCTATTATCCTCGGCCTTTGCATCACCAGCCCGCCTATCAACCCTTTCCTGTCGCCGACGGTGGCTTGCCAATATCGGAAACACTGGCGCAGGAAGTGTTGAGTTTGCCGATGCATCCCTACCTCGACGAGGCGACGCAAGATTTGATCATCGGTGCTTTGGCCGTCGCCTTGCGCACTTGACGCAAGCTGCCCTCCGCGAGGCGTATCCGCCTGCGGCGGAAGCAGCTATTGCGGAGCGATTAGCCGCTTAAGAATATCGCTGATCGCGGCGGCAATGGTCTTCCAATTGTGGGTCGCTTCCACCAGCGCACGGCCGTTCATCCCCATGTCATTGGCGCGCATTGGATCCGCCGCCAGGGAGCTGACGGCGCGCGCTAAACTGTTGGCATCGTCGTGCGCAAATACCAGCCCGCAGTCGTGGCGTCGCGTCAGGTCGGACAGCGTCGGCAAGTCGGAAACGATGGCGGGTCGCCCACACGACAACACCTCCAGAAATTTCAGCGGAATGGCGCCGATCGACTGTCGCTGGCCGGTCGTAGCAATCGGGATGATGCCAGCCATGGCGTGCACGACATAGGCAACCAGTTTGTCCTGCTCAACCCAATCCAAATATTTTACGTGGGCGGATGCTGCCGTACTCAACAGCAAGTTGACCTCGCGCGATCCGCGACCGATCAACACGACCTTGACGCCATCGGGCCAGGCTGGATCCGCTGTTGCATCGATCAGCAGTTGAACGTCATGCCAGATGGCAAAATCACCGAACAACACAACATAGCGGCTGTCCGGCACATCCGGGGGGCGAGGCTGATTGCGCGCGCAAAACAAATCGGCGTCGGCGCCGTTCGGCACGACGATGATCTTGCCGGGATCCGTATATGCGCCGACGTAGGTGGCCAAACCTTCGGTAACCACAAGAATTTTTTGCGCGAATCTAAACTGCAACCGATAGCACCAGTGGATCGGCGCACTGATGCTGTGCAGCCAAGGATGCGAAGCCAACACATCGCTCGGCAATCCGTTGAGTTCAAGCACGACCGGCCTGCGCAACAGCCGCGCCAATCCAACGATGAGAACAGTGGCGAAATGCTGCCGGACGTAGACGACATCGACCTTTCGCAGATGAAAACCGGCCGCAATTTGCAGAAACAGGTAGCGCAGCGATTGGCGGAAAAATCCGGGTGGGGCGCTATTTTGCAGAACCTCGGCGATCAATACCGTTTGCCACCCTAATCCCTGCAGAGCCTGCAAAACGCCGCGAACATGCGTATTGGCTGCGGTCGCCGGTCGCAGCGACTCCAGGCTTATGTAACACAACCTCCGGTTCATTTCGCCGCACATCACTCTCTGCCGCCCGACATTGTTGAGCGTCGTTGTCATCCAGCCCGTGTCAGGAAAAACCGAGGTTCGATCACCGCTCAGGCGGCCAAGTTCTTTCTGTTAGCCGCGTCGGTACTGCCCGTCTACATCGACAAACCAATGATTGCATTGTTATTTTTTTACAACCTTCAAATAAGTCGATGAAAAGACTTTGATTTGACTGTTTCCGTGCCCTCTTGATTACTCCAGCGCAACAATCAACACGTCCTCCCTGGCGGCCCGCGCAATCAAATGATAGTTAATGCCGCGCGAAATTCGGTGTGCAGAAGTTCGTCGGTTGCGCCGGATTTTAGTCAATAAATTCACGACATCGAGATACATTTGATGTCTGAATCGCGCTGTGGCCGCGGGGGAAACTCATGAAGCTCAATCTTGTCCTGAACAGCAGCGTAAGTTCTGCGCCGGCCGGCTTTCTGACCGCGATGCAGACCGCAGCAAACATCATCTCGGCGGCGTTCAGCAACAACGTAACCATTAATATCAAAGTGGGTTACGGCGAAATTACCGGCTCGAACGGTGTCAGTTCCGCTGTCGGCGCCAACTCTGCCTTGGGCGGGCCTGACGTCGGGTTTTTTAGTAGTTTTGCGACCGTCAAAAACGCGTTGCTCGCCAGTTCAAGCAGCGCCACCGACAGCGCGGCCTACGCCTCGCTTAACACCGCTCAAAATCCGAACAACAATGGCAGTCTCGCGGTATGGCGGGCGCAGGAAAAGGCCCTCGGCATCACGACTGGCGGCGTTGCCGCCAACGACAGCGGCATCGATGGTGAAATTGGCATCGGCACCGGCTGGTCCGCCAACCAGTGGGTTGCGGTGGCGCTGCATGAAATCACCCATGCCATGGGGCGCACGTCGGGCTACGCCTCTTACGGCATTCTCGACCTGTTCCGCTTCAATGCACCCGGCGTGCATGTTTACGACGGCAGCACCGGCGCAACGAAGCAGCAATACTTTTCCATCGACGGTGGCAACACCAATCTGGCGAATTATGCCACGACGTCAGACTATGGCGACTTGGCCTCCGACGTGCTGAACGATCCTTACGACGCATTTGCTCAGCCCAACTCCAATTCACTCACGCCGCTCGATCTGAAGATCATGGATGCGATCGGTTTCGCGTTGGCGCCCACAACCTACACGGTGGCGCAAGCGGTGGCCGCTTTTAGCGCCAATTCGATTTCGTCGGCGATTGCCGTGGTTGACACAGCCGCCAATATCTCGTCGGGCCTCGATCAGTTGCAGCAGATCGCGGCTGCATCGGAACTCGGTTCGGTGACGGTTTCCGGCGGTGGCAAAGTCTCGGTAACGGCTGCTCAGGTGACCAGCGACGCGGGCGCATTGGCGCTTATCGCGTCGCCTTATGCGCTGTCCGTCACCGCATCCAGTTATTTCAACTACACGCTCGCCAACAACGTCAACAACCTGACGCTGGTCAGTTCAGCCGGTGGCACCATCATCGCCAACGGACTGACCGATACGATCACCGGCAGTGCAGCCGGCGACGTTATTTATGCGAAGGGCGTCGACACCGTCTCCGGCGGCGGTGGGTTCGACTACCTGATCGAATTGACGTCTGGCGTTTCATTGACCTATGGCGGCAATTTCACCGGCATATCCGAAGTCATTACCAACGTCGGCAACAACATTGTTGATGCCACCGGGGACACCAGCCAAATCTTCATTTACGGTTCCGTCGGCAACGACACGCTGACGCTCGGATCGGGCGGCGGCTTTGCGTTCGGCGGTGGCGGCAGCAACGTGCTGAATGGTGGCGCAAACGCTGCCAACTTCCTCGTCGATTCCGGCGGCACCAATGTCATGAACGGCGGCGGCGGCACTGCGACCAACTTTTTCTACGTCAACCCCGGCGACACCGTGAATGGCGCCGGCGCGTTCAACGTGATGATCGAATTGTCCAACGGCGTATCGATCAGCGGTCTCGGCACGTCGAACGTGCAAGAGGTCATCCTCAACGGCGGCACCAATACGGTCACCGGCGCAGGTTCGAGCAACTTTTTGTATCTCTATGGCGCCGCCGGCGATGACACGCTGTCCCTCGGATCGGGCGGCGGATATCTGTTCGGCCTCGGCGGCAACAACACGCTGAACGGCGGCACGGGCGGCACCAACGTCTTCATCGGCGGCAGTGGCGGCAGCGACGTCATGAACGGCGGCACGGGCACGTCCAACAACGTCTATTACATCGACACGCTCGACACCGTGCATGGCGCCGGTGCCTTCAATAACGTCATCCTGCTGCAGCAGAATGTCGCGCTGACCTATGGCACCGGCCCGCTCGCCTCCAACATCCAGGAAGTGGTCCTTAATGGCGGTACGAATTCCGTCGATTTCTCGGCCGCAAACAGCACGGTTTATCTGTACGGCGCATCCGGCAACGATACGCTCAAGGGTGGTGCCGGCAACGATTATCTATTTGGCGGCGCCGGCGCCAACACGTTCCAGTTCCAAATCGCATGGGGCGCCGACTCGATCCAGGATTGGTCTGCGGGCACCGGCAACATCATTGATATGACGGCGTTGGCAGCGTTGAACATCCATAGCCTCGGCGACATCACGCAGACGATCGTCAACGGCAACGATGTTATTACTTCGGCTCTTGCCGGTGGCAATTCGATCACCTTGGTCGGCGTCGCGTCCGCGCTGGCGGCGGGGAATTTCCATTTTGCGTGATCGCGCCTAAGCTGGCTGCGACGGCGGAAGCGTACGCACGCAGCGGATCAGGGGCGTATCGATGAAATTGCGGTCTCGGTTATCCGGCGTGTTGTCGCTGCTGGCGTGGGGGCTGCTGCCGACCGCGAGCGTAAGCCAATTGCCGGACGGCGATATGCGCGCCCATGGCGGCCCGGTACGCGCGCTCGCCGTCGTTTCCGAAGAGTTGCTGGCGTCGGCGAGTTTCGACAGCACCGTTATCGCCTGGAACCTCAAGAACGGGCGCGCCCAACGAATCGGGCGGCACCATGGAACGGCCGTCAACGCGCTTGTAGCAAGGCCCGACGGATGCCTCGTTTCCGGCGGCGAGGACGGCCGGATCGTAACCTGGTGCACCGCGACAGCGGCTGAGCCGACGGTGGTTGCCGGACATACGGAGGCGGTGTCGTCGCTGGCGGTCGCACCGGACGGCGTAACCGTGGCCAGCGGCGGATGGGACCGTACGGTGCGGCTATGGCCGGCGCAGGGGCCGAGCCGCATCCTCGCGGAACATGCGGCGCCGATTACCAGCGTGTTGTTCAGCAGCGATGGTGCGACGGTTATCAGTGCCAGCCACGATGGTACGTTGCGCTTAACCCCGATTGGGAGCAGCGGAGCGGCGCGCATTGTCAAACTCGAACAGCCGGCCAACGCGATGGTGCGCGGCTCCACCGGCACAGTTTTGCTGGCCGCGGCCGATGGCGGCGTGCGCGCCTTGGACGAGACGTTGCTGGCGGTCAGCGACATTGCCAACCTCGACGGCCCGCTGACAGCGATCGCCCTCTCACCTGACGGTACGACAGCGGCGGTGGGTGGCTTGCGCACGCCATTAACGCTGATTGACTTGGCGACCCGCCAGGTGAAGCAGACGCCACCCAGTCCGGGCCTGCCGGTGTGGGCCATTGCCTTTTCGAAAGATGGTCGTGACGTGTTTACCGGTAGCGGTGATCGGGCGGTGCGCCGCTTCGACGCGCGCACGGGTGCGGCCAGCAGCCCTTCGATTGCCACTGTCCCGCCGCCCGACATGGCGGATCGCCGCGAGCGGGGCGCGATCGTGTTCCGTGCCTGTGCCGCGTGTCATGGTGTCACCGCGCAAGACACCAACCTCGCAGGTCCGACGTTGTATCGGATCATGGGCCGGCATATCGCGGCGCGCAGCGACTACACCTATTCGGCGGCGTTAGTGGGCATGAACATCGTCTGGTCACCCGCGACGATCGCCGAGTTGTTCGAGCAAGGCCCGACCAAATATACGCCGGGCACCAAAATGCCCGAGCAGCGCATCACCGATCCCGAAGACCGCAAGGCGCTGGTCGACTGGCTCACGCGCGTAACGGTGCCGTGAGACGGGTCTCAAACTTCGCCCTTGTCGATCTTGGCTTGCATGGCGGCCGCGCGCTCGGCGATCTCTCGTTCCCGGAAGTAGTCGTCGCTGGTCTTGGCCGCCGGCCGTGACGTTGCTGCGTAGGGATCGAAGCCAGCGTTGGTCATCGCCTCCACCCGGCACGTATCGCATTTTTTGATCAGGTCGATGCGCGACTGGTGCGCGCCCGAATACATCCAGTGCTTGTCTGCCAGTTTCGCGGTAACGCGCTCGATCGTCGACTTGACGCCGAACGCCGTACCGCAGCTTATGCAGTGGAACGGCTCTTCCTGCTTGACCGTGACGCGGCCGGCATCGAAGGCGCCAAAATCGACACGCGGCGCCAGTTTGATGACCTGCTCGGGGCAGGTTGCCGCGCACAATCCACACTGTACGCACAGGCTCTCGTCAAACGACAGCAGTGGCTTGTCGGCGGCGTCGCCCAACGCGCTCGTGGGACATGCCGAGACGCAGGACAGGCACAGCGTGCAGCCATCGGTGCGGATGTCCAAGCCGCCGAGCGGAGCGCCGCGCGGCAATGCTACGCTTTGCACAGGTGCGGGCGAGGTGCGGTGCAATTCGCGCAACGCCAGCTTCAACAGATCGCGCTTGCTGCCGATGGCCGCAAAAGAAGAGCGGGCTCGCGGTGTTGCCGCCAAACCAATACGACCCAGCACCTCGCTCATGGCGTCGGGATCGTCGGTCTCGAGCAGCGAAACGGCATCCGCGGCGAAGCCCAGACCCGTCAGAATGGCCTGCGCTGTCGCAACTGTCTGGCGGAGGCCGGCGATATCGTGCCGGGGCTTGGCGCGCGTCAACAGACGCACGCCGTGATAACCGTAGGCGATGGCAGCGAGCACCGTCTCGAGACCGATTTGCGTGACCTCGTTGACCTCCAACGGCACGACGTGCGCGGGTAGACCGTCACCGAAGCGGGCGGCCGCATCGATCAGCGGCGCGCCGTGCGGGCGATCGTGCAGCAGCAGATGCCCTGCCGTTCCACCCGCCTCGTGATAGGCCTGCGCGCCCAGCCTGATCTTTTGCAGCAACGCGTCGACCGCCGGCAGTGCATAAGCGGCAGCGCCGGTCGGACAGGCGGCAGCGCACTGCCCACACCCCTCGCAGATGTGCGGATCGATGGCCACGGCGTCCCCTGCCGGCGTGATCGCGCCAACCGGGCAAAGATCCAGACACCGAGTGCAGCCCACCTTGCGCGAGCGGCTGTGCGCGCACAGTTCCGCGTGAAATTCGATATAGCGCGGCTTGTCGAACGTGCCGACGAGATCGGCGGCCTTGAACACCAGCTTCTGCACGGCCAGCGGATCCGCCGGATCGGCACGCAGATAGCCGGCGCGATCCGGCGCAGTCGTCAGCAGCGGTTTGCCACCGGACAGATCGATCAGCACGTCGGCCTTGGAGACGGCACCGTTGCGAGGCTGACCGAAGATCAGAACTTTGCGCGACGACGGCGCTGGCGAGGCATACCCGTCGAGCTTGATTTCATAGGAACCGAGATGGCCTTGCACGGAGACGATGCGGCCCCGGCGGATCGGAAAGTCCTGCGCTGCGGGCGGCGTTGCCGGCGCATGATCGGACAGCAGCACGGTGATATCGAGCCGGTCTTTAAGTTGTGCGGCCACTTCCAGCGCGATGGTTGCGGGACCGTAGATCAGTGTCACGCCGTCGCTGGTGTAGGTGACAGCGGTAGGTGGCGTGTCGGGCGTCGTTGCCATGGCCAGCAGTGCCGCCATCTTGGGACCGGCTTGGGAGGCCTCGGCGGCCCAGCCGGCGGTCTCGCGCACATTGGCGAATGCCAGCGCCGCCGGCAGGCGCTCGTCTTCGGCCAAGTCTTCGAACAGCGCCCGTTGCGCGGTGCACGCGACAGTTACGGTGCCGCGCTCGGCCGCTGCGCGAAACGTGCCGAGTTCGGGCCCACAGAGATGATCGGCCGCCACCAGCCGCACGTTCTTCAAGCCCTTGGCGAGCGCCTGGAGATCGAGCGGCATCGACTTTTCGCACGAGCAAACGAGCACGGTGCGGCCGGGCTGGGCTTGCGGTGATGACGGCATGGGCTTGGCAGGCGTGGTCATGGGAGGCGTTGGTCCGAAATGGCTGCACTGGTGCTGCGGGCACAGGTTGCTTATTGTTACTTGGCATGACCACAAACAGCGACAAACACAAGCTCGACCTGCCGCCCGGATTTAGCGAGATCCGGCTCAGGGAACATGGCGACGCCTTCGCCCATGCTCAAGGCGTGGCCGCAACCGAGGGGGCGGGCACGCTGGTATGGGTCCGGCGGCTGGACAGCATCGAAACGGCTGTCGTGCTGGAGCCGGAGCAACCACTCGCCGAAGCGCGCTGTGCGCTGTTTGCCGTCATGAACGCGGCAGCCGATGCGCTCGGGCAATACTGTGCACCGGAAAAGGCTCTACAGTTCAGTTGGCCCGACACGATCTTGTTAGATGGCGGCATCGTCGGCGGTTGCCGGTTGGCCGCACCACGCGACGCCGCTGATACCGATGTACCGGACTGGCTCGTCGTGGGGCTGCAACTGCGCGGCAGCGTCCCCATGACGACGTGGCAAAGCTTCTCGCGCGGCACCAGTCTGGAGGCCGAGGGGTTTAATCTCTTGCACAGCGAGGACGTGCTGGCGAGTTTCACGCGACACCTGATGGCGGGGTTTGACGGCTGGCGTGCCGACGGCTTCAAGTCAGTGGCCGAGCGTTTCCTGGCCCGCATGCCCGCGACCAAAGGCCTGCGGCGCGGGCTGGAACGCAATGGCGATCTGTTGGAGCGCCGGTTAGCCACGGTGAAGGAGGTGGTCCGCCAGCCCTTGACGGAGGCACTGGATGTGCCCCAATGGCTTGATCCAGACACCGGGCAACCCTGGCTGTAAACTATAGGGCTGCAAGGCTTTTATCATGCAAAAACTTCTGCGCGCCATCCGTCTCGATGCATCGGATACCTACGTTTTCGAGCGTGCCGCCGCGGCCGGGGAATGGGTCGTCTCGGGCGCGTTCATGTTCTGGGACCAAGACCCGAGCAAACTTGAAGGGCGATCCAAACAGGCGTTTCGTGCGGGGTTTCTGGGCCTCGGCTCATTCGGCTGGTCGACGCTGGCGGTCGTCGTCGAGGCCGGCGACGATGAGCGGGCAGCAGCGCGCGAGAGCCTCGCCGCTTACCTGATGGCAGAGCAGGGTGCGCCGACGCTCGAGGCCGCTCGCGCTGCCGCAGACGAAGAGCTGGCCTTTGCGGCGAGCCTCGCCGAGCATTCCGTGCAGACCTTGGTCGCCGTGCATCGCAGCGTGACCGCCGGCGGCGAGATCTCCGAACAATTCCGCACCTTTCACGCGGCCGACGCCAAGCAGGCGACGGCCATGCCGTGCAGTGCCGGCGCCTTTGCAGTGGTCGAGGACCATCAGGGCGGCGACGGCGACACGTTCGATCTGGCGGCAACCGTTGCGGCAGGTCGCAGCACACCGGCGCGGTCGTCATGACGGAGGCTGCAACGCGCGATTTCTGGTTGTCGAGCGGTCACCACCTGCTCGATCACGACGCCGATGGTCGTCTGGTGTTGACGGACGAATTCCTGCGCGTCTATCTGGCCCGCCCCGAAGTGATCCCGCCCGACGATGCCTGTGACGCCGAACGGGAGATCTATGTAAAGCTGGCGAGCGAACCGCGGCTATCTATTACGACAGGCGAAATCAGCGCCATCCGCGATCGCGATGCGCGCGAGAACTGGCGCTTGCTGGTTGCCTTTCGCGATGCGCTGCTCGGCGCGCCGACGCTGGAAGCCGCCTATTTGAGCCTCGTTCGCGCGCGCACCGTGACCACGCCGCCACTGTTCCTAAACCAGCTCGTGCATGTGCTGGCGCGCAACATTTTTGACGGCGAGACCGATCCGTTCGTGCTGCGTGCCGCGGAGTTGCTGTTCCGCACGCAGAGGCTGAGCATCAAGGATGGCGTGATGCTGCTCGCCGACGAGGAACTGGTCGATGGCGCCAACGTCGTCGATCAGACGTCGCCGCTGGTGGCTATTTTCGGCGATGCAAAAGCGCGAACGCTCGATGTCTTGGGCCACGGCAATGCCGAGGATTACTTCGGCCACAGCGACGCCCACCACATGGCCATGGATTTTCGCACGGGACAGCGGGGGCGGGATGCGTTCGCCACCGTGATTGCCAGATGGGTCCGGCATATGCACGGCCTGGCTGTGACGGTCGCACCCATGCATGACTTGACGGACGCGGCCTGGGTCTGGTTCGTCGGACTCGATCAGGAAGGCACACGCATCGGCAATGCGCTTTGGAAGGGCGAAGAACCAACCGAAAATGGTCGCGAGCGGATCGTCGCGCTGTTCCAGCTGACGTTCGACGAACCGTCGGATATGCTGGAGAAAGTAGCGGGCAAGCCGGTGTATCTCATCCTCGGCATGACGCCCAACCGGATCATCCGGGTGAAGCCGCAGAACCTGATCACCGGATTGCCCGTTCGCGGGCCGAGCGCGTGAAGCGTCACGCATGATCGAGAAGCGTAGCAGATGATCGAAGAACAGATGATCGTCGGCCTGGTTGTGGAGCGCCGTAAACTCGGCGGCGAGTGGAGCGGCGTCGCTTGGCGCCCGATGACGATATTTCCGATGGTACCGGATGTGGCGCCCTGGACTTCGCTGGGCGGCAGTGCGGACAGAACGCGCTTTTACGCCGGTGCGTATGCGATCAGTTTGTATTCGACCGACACGGCCAACTATCGCGACAACCTCGCGAGCGGTGACCCGAAACTATGGGTCGTGTTGCGTCCCGACGGCGCCGAACCGCCCGTGCATGTGGTGGCCGTGACGGCCGATCCGGCGGAAGGCGAAGGCCATACCGAGGCCGGCAATAACGTTGTCGAGACGATCGCGATGCCGGTGGAAGTGGCTGGCGTAGTGGCGGCGTTCATTGCCGCCCACCACCAGGAACGGCCGATCATCAAGCGTCGGCGCGACGGCCGAGCGCCCGACGTGCGCTGGCGCGGCGGTCGGCCGCCTGACGGGGGTGAGCCGACATGACAAACGCCGACGACGAAGAGGGTTTTCTCAAACGGTGGTCGCGACAGAAACGTGCGCAGGCGGCGCAGCCGGCGGCTCGACCACCTGCGCCGGTCGTGGTAACCGACGACGCGCTGGTCGGGGAAAAAAAATTTGATATCGCGCAGCTGCCGGACGTGGATAATCTGACCGCCGAAAGCGACATCTCAGCATTCTTGCAGAAGGGCGTGCCGGAAGCGCTTAAACAGCTGGCACTCAGGCGCATGTGGTCGCTGGACCCGGCCATCCGGGATTTTGTCGAGGTCGCAGAAAACCAGTGGGATTTCAACGCGACAGGCGGCATCTACGGGATCTACCAGGAGCTCGCCGAAGGAACCGATGTCGGCGTCTGGCTGGCGCAGGCCACGCAGACCACGCAGACCGTGTTGCCGCGGCAAGCCTTAACGCAAGTAGCTGAGCCGCCGGCGTCCATAACACCGGTCGCTGCAACGCAAAATGGCGCATCCGTGCCTGCACCTGCCGCATCCGCCGTCGGCACGCCTGACGAGATCAGTAAAACGACACTTTCAGCCGCACCGGAGCCCGCCAAGCAAGTCACTGAAACATCATCAAAAGATATGGCGCCTTCGACAACCGTCAGTACGACGGTCAGTGTCCCGCGCCGGCGCCATGGCGGCGCTTTGCCGGCCTGAGCTGCGCACGGGGTTTCTGCTGCAGATGCTAAGTATCTGTGGCTGCTTAAAAAAATTTCAGTCCAAAAAGGAACTTATCCAATTATAGGAGCTTCCTATAATTGTAATCTTCTGCTAGCGACGCTTAACTGTTCGATTGGTTGAGCTCGTAGGGAGGCACAGTCAAACACTCGAGTTGGGGAAGCCCGGGACTACATCGGGCGCAATAATTTCGAGCGAACAAGAAGTCGGGGAACTGCGGGGCAGGAAATGCGAGATGACGGATTGAGGCGTGCCCTCGACGTGTCGGGGGGCGTAAGCGCACTTGCGATGGCGTTGGGCGTCACGCAACCTTCGGTTTCAGGCTGGACGCGAATCCCCGTTGATCGGGTGGTCGCAGTCGAGCGGGTTACGGGCATTGCACGCGCCGAACTTCGCCCTGATTTATTCGCGCCGTCGACGAACGAAAATGCTGCGCCAACGGCTGATCTTGACGACGTCGATTTGGCACGTGCGCGCGGCTATCGTCTGATTGCGCATCTTCTCGCCAAACCGCCGACGCCAGAATTGCTTGACGCGGTCCAGCGCATCACCGGCGACGCAACGCCCCTGGGGATGGCCTGGCTGGCGTTGGCGGACGCGGCTCTCCGGATGCCGGCAAGCGCTGCGGGCGAGGAATATTTCAAACTCTTCATTGGCGTCGGCCGCGGCGAAGTGTTGCCGTTTGCGTCGTTCTACCTCGCGGGCTTCCTGCACGAGCGACCGCTCGCCGCCGCCCGCAACGATCTTGCCAAGCTGGGGATTGAGCGGGCCGCCGGCAATTGGGATCCGGAAGATCATATCGCCACTCTGTGCGAAGCCATGGCGGGCATGATCGACGGCAGTTATCCAGCCTCGCTGCCGATGCAGGACGCCTTTTTCGAAAGCCATCTCGCCAGCTGGGCGCCGCGTCTATTTGCCGACATCGGCCTGGCGCCGTCTGCCAAATTCTATCGTGCGTTAGCCGAAGTCGGCGCGCACTGGATCGACCTCGAGAAACGCGCGATTGCGATCGCTGCCTGACGCATAAAGGACCTCGATATGACCAAGCCAAAGATCGACAAGACACTCGACCGCCGCGGCTTCCTGAAGGGCATGGGAACGGGTGCGGCTGGTGCCGCCACCGTCGCTGCGGGAGTTGCAACAACTGCCGCTCCGGCGCTCGCGGTTGAAAGTGACGCCGATAAGAAAAAAGCACGCTATCGCGAAAGCGAGCACGTCAGGAAATACTACTCCACCAACCGTTACTGAATTTCGAAGCTGTTCGATCGGCCAGCGTCGCGCGCCGAATGAACCGCTCAAAAGCCTACATGCCTGCCACCCTCCGACACGTGGGATGCCGCTTATGCTGACCAAACGATCCGACACCAAGACCCGCCGCGCCCGCCTCGCGCATATCGACGCACACGGCCACACGCCGTTGGACCGGCGATCGTTCCTGCGCAACGCGGGCATGACTGCTACCGGTCTTGCCGCTGTCGGCACGCTGGGAGCCGCGACCGTGCAGAAGGCGCACGCGTTGCCGCCGGTCGATCTCGGCAAGCCGACGACGGTGAAGAAAAATATCTGCACTCACTGTTCGGTCGGTTGCACGGTGACGGCGGAAGTGCAGAACGGCGTGTGGGTGGGCCAGGAACCTTCCTGGGACAGCCCGATCAACCGCGGCACCCATTGCGCCAAGGGCGCGGCGATCCGTGAAATCGTATTTGGCGACCGTCGCCTGAAATACCCGATGAAACTGGTTGACGGCGAATACAACAAGATTTCGTGGGCGCAAGCGCTCGACGAAATCAGCGCCAAAATGCTGGAGATCCGCGAAAAATCTGGCCCCGAATCGGTGTGGTGGCTGGGCTCGGCGAAGTTCACCAATGAAGCCGCTTATCTTTATCGCAAGATGGCCGCATTCTGGGGTACCAACTCGGTCGATCATCAAGCGCGCATCTGCCACTCGACGACGGTCGCCGGCGTGGCGAATACGTGGGGTTACGGCGCGCAGACGAACTCCTATAACGACATCCGCAATTCCAAGACCATGATCATCATGGGCGGCAATCCGGCTGAAGCCCATCCGGTCTCGCTGCAGCACGTACTGACGGGCAAGGAAATCAATCGCGCCAACCTGATCGTGATCGACCCGCGCATGACGCGTACGGCGGCGCACGCGACCGAATATGTGCGCATCCGCGCCGGCACGGATATTCCGGTGATCTACGGGCTGCTCTACCACATCTTCGAGAATGGCTGGGAAGACAAGACCTTCATCGAACAGCGCGTGCACGGCATGAACGACGTTCGCGCCGAAGCGAAAAAGTGGGATCCGAAAACCGTCGAGGATGTGACGGGCGTGCCGGGGGAGCAATTGAAGCGCGTCGCTGAAATGTTCGCCAAACAGAAGCCGTCGACGCTGATCTGGTGCATGGGCGCAACGCAACACACGGTCGGCACCGCCAACGTGCGGGCCTATTGCACGCTGTTGCTCGCCACCGGCAATGTCGGCGCGCCCGGCACCGGCGCCAACATCTTCCGCGGCCACACCAACGTGCAAGGCGCCACCGACCTCGGGCTCGATGTTATCACACTGCCGCTTTATTACGGGCTCGACGACAATGCGTGGCGGCACTGGTCGCGGGTATGGGAAGTGGATTTCGAATGGCTGGATGGCCGCTTCGACAAGAAGCCGGGTCCCAACAACACAACGATCAATTACCGCTCGCTGCCGGGCATCCCATCGACACGGTGGTTCGACGCGGTGACCATCGCGAAGGATCAGATCGATCAGCGCGATACGCTGAAAGCGGCGATCGTGTTCGGTCACGGCGGCAATACAGTGCCGCGCATGCCCGAGATGATGAAGGGCCTAGCAGCGCTCGACCTGCTGGTCGTTGCCGACCCGCATCCGACGAATTTCGTGTCGCTGGCCGGCCGCAAGAACGGCACTTATCTGTTGCCGATCGCGACCAGTCTCGAATGTGACGGCTCACGCACGGCATCGAACCGCTCGCTGCAGTGGGGCGAAAAGATCGTCGAGCCGATCTTTGAGAGCGCCACGGACTACTGGGCCATTTACGAGTTGGCCAAGCGGCTCGGCTTCGCTGACAAGATGTTCAAGAACATCGCCATGGTGAAAGGCAAATTCGGCGACGAACCGGAGGCCGAATCGATCCTGCGCGAAATCAACAAAGGCGGCTTCTCGACCGGCTATTGCGGACAATCGCCGGAGCGCCTGAAGGCGCACATGAAGAACCAGAAACATTTCGACATCGTGACCCTGAAGGCCAACGCCGATGCGCCGGCGGAGATTGCTGGCGACCACTATGGCCTGCCATGGCCGTGCTGGGGCACACCGGCGCAGCGCCATCCCGGCACGCCGCTGCTGTACAATACCAACCTGCACGTCAAGGACGGCGGCGGCACCTTTCGCGCGCGCTTCGGCGTCGAGCGCATGATGAAAGTCAAAGCGCAGGAGAACGGCCAGGAGATCGAGAAGGAAGTCAAAGAGAACCTGCTGGCCGAAGGCTCGTACTCGCTGGGGTCGGAGATCAAGGACGGCTACCCCGAGTTCACGATGGCGGTGCTGAAGAAGCTCGGCTGGGATACAGATCTGACCGCCGACGAGCGCACGACGATCGACAAAATCGGCGGCAATAATATCGATGGCGTGTCGTGGGCGACGGACTTCTCCGGCGGCATTCAGCGGGTGGCGATCGCCCACGGCTGCTCACCGTTCGGCAATGCCAAAGCGCGTGCCAATGCCTGGAACCTGCCGGACCCCGTACCGGTGCATCGCGAGCCGATCTATTCGCCGCGCATCGATCTGGTCGCTAAATATCCGACGCGTCCGGACTTCAAGTCGTTCCGCATGACGAACGCCGGATTCTCCGTGCAGAAGGCGGCTGTCGACAAAGGCATCGGCAAATCGTTCCCGATCATTCTGACGTCGGGGCGCCTCGTCGAATATGAAGGCGGTGGCGAAGAAACACGTTCGAACCGCTGGCTTGCCGAGTTGCAGCAGGACATGTTCGTCGAAATCCACCCGGCGGATGCCGCCGCGCGCGGCATCGTCGAGGGCGGTTGGGTGTGGGTCGACGGCCCTGAGAACAACGCCAAGATCAAGGTCAAGGCGCTGGTGACGGAACGCGTCGGCAAGGGCGTGGCGTGGATGCCATTCCACTTCGGCGGCTGGTATCAGGGCGAAGACCAGCGCAAGAACTATCCCGCCGGCACCGATCCGATCGTGCTCGGCGAAAGCGTCAACATCATCACCACCTACGGCTTCGATCCGGTAACGGCGATGCACGAAGGCAAGGTCACGCTCTGCCAGATCCGCGCGGCGTAAGGAGAGACATCAATGGCACGCATGAAATTTCTGTGCGACGCGGACCGCTGCATCGAATGCAACGCCTGCGTCACGGCCTGCAAGAACGAGAACGACGTGCCGTGGGGCATCAACCGGCGCCGCGTGGTGACGATCAACGACGGCAAGCCCGGCGAACGCTCGGTATCGATGGCGTGCATGCACTGCACTGACGCGCCGTGCGCGGCGGTTTGCCCGGTCGACTGCTTCTACACCACCGCAGACGCCGTGGTATTGCATTCCAAGGACCTGTGCATCGGCTGCGGTTACTGCTTCTACGCTTGCCCGTTTGGCGCGCCGCAATATCCCAAGGCCGCCAACTTCGGTTCACGCGGCAAAATGGATAAATGCACCTATTGCGCCGGCGGCCCGGAAGCCGACAACTCGCCGGAAGAGTTCGCTCAGTATGGCGGCAACCGACTGGCTGAAGGCAAGTTGCCGCTCTGCGCGGAAATGTGCTCGACCAAGGCGCTGCTCGCTGGCGACGGGCAGATCATCGCTCAGATCTACAAGGAGCGCGTGGCAAAGCGCGGCTACGGATCAGGCGCCTGGGGTTGGAAGACTGCCTACAAAGAAGACATTGCGACCTGACGGTTACACCTTATCGTGGATCGCCGCGACGCGATCCTCCGCCTCAGTCGTTGTTCAGGATCAATCGTCATGATCGCCACGCCCCTCTTTCGTCACTTGTTTCCAGCGCTGCTGGCGATGTTGTTGTGCGTCGCGCCGGTCGCAGCGCAGCAACCGTCAGCGGTCAATCCGACTGCCAGCTCGGTGACGGAAAAACAACTGCTTGATGCACTCAAACCGAATTCGACCGATACGATCGCGGGGCGTGTTTCCATACCAGATGTGCGCGCCGGCAATCTGATCCAGCCGACCGGGGTCGAGTTCCGCGCGTATCAGACAACGACGATCTTCCAGGTCGGCGCAATCGCCATCCCCGGCATGCTCGCGTTGCTGGCGCTATTCTATCTGATCCGGGGTCGCGTCCGGATTCAGGGCGGCCCATCGGCGCAAACCATTGTGCGCTTCGCCTGGTTCAGCCGTTTCGTCCATTGGATGACTGCCACGTCGTTCATTGCGTTGGGTCTGAGTGGGCTCAATCTCGTGTTCGGCAAAACGCTGCTGTTGCCGGTGATCGGCGCAAGCGCCTTCTCGGCCATGTCGCAGCTGGGAAAATTCGTCCACGACTACGTCAGCTTCGCGTTCGCACTCGGCATCTTCCTGATGTTTGTCATGTGGGTCAAAGACAACTTGCCGGCCTTGCGCGACATTCGCTGGATCGTGCAGTTCGGCGGCATGCTCGGCTTCGGCCACCCAACCGCCGATCGCTTCAACGCCGGCCAGAAGTTGATGTTCTGGGCGACGATTCTCGGTGGCGGCACGTTGGCTGTTTCGGGCTACATCATGATGTTCCGGCCGGTCTCATTCGCCATCTCGGCGATGCAGTTGGCGACCGTCGTGCACGGGCTGACCGGCGTCGTGCTCGTCGCCATCATACTAGCCCATATCTACATCGGCACCGTTGGCATGGAGGGTGCGTTCCGGGCCATGGGTCGCGGCACCGTCGATCTCAATTGGGCCAAGGAGCACCACAGCGTGTGGGTCGAAAAAGTCGCGCGCAAAAGGCCCAAAGATATCTCCGGTGGCCCCGCCCCCGCGCCAGCCGAATAAGAGGTACGTCATGACATCTTTCATCGCAGCAGTTCTGGCCGTCGTGGCGATCAGCGTGGGCGCTTCGTTTCTCCTGGAAACGCAGCAGCAGACCGTCGACAAAACCTATGCGACGTCGGGTACGCGGGTCGATCTCGATCCGCGCCTCAGCGGCGGCGTCGCACCGAAGCACTGAAGTATTGCCATCTATGCTAATTTGACGGGGATCGGACAGGGCTGTCCGGTCCCCGCATTGGTTTCCAAACTTACCGAAGCAACGCCATGATCGATCAGCGAGAGACCGTTTTACATGCGCTGCAAAACGTCGCCGGACCCGACGGTCGCGCTCTCGGCGTCGACAGCGATACGCTCGAAATCACCGTCACTGCCGATCGGATCGCTGTCAGCATTGCCATCGATCCCAAGGATGCCGCAATCTGGGAACCTGTCAGGCGCGATGTAGAGGCGCGGATTTCTCAACTCGGCGGCGCAACACATCGCGCCATTGTGACGCTGACGGCGCAGAGCCAACGGCAACCCATGAGAGCCAAGCCGGCTGTCGCGACCTTTCCAAACCTCGCCAAGATCAAACACATCGTTGCCGTGGCCTCAGGAAAGGGCGGGGTCGGCAAGTCGACAACGGCGTGCAATCTGGCGCTGACCCTGCGTGCGCGTGGCCTCGCCGTCGGTATTCTGGACGCGGACATTTACGGGCCATCGATGCCGAAGCTGCTCAATCTTAAAGGCCGACCCAATCTCGTATCGGGGCGCACGCTGACGCCGCTTGAGGCTTACGGCTGCAAGGTGATGTCGATCGGCTTTGTCGTGGAAACGGAAACGGCGCTGGTGTGGCGCGGCCCCATGGTTGCGTCGGCAGTAACTCAAATGCTGCGGGATATCGCCTGGGGCGCCCTCGATGTGCTCGTCGTCGACATGCCGCCGGGGACGGGCGACGCGCAATTGACCCTGGCGCAGTACGTGCCGCTGGCTGGCGCCGTTATCGTCTCGACACCGCAGGACCTGGCGCTGATCGATGCGCGGCGCGGGGTGGAGATGTTTCGCTCGGTCGGCGTGCCGATCCTCGGTGTCATCGAGAACATGAGCTATTTCATCTGCGACGACTGCGGCAAGCGCCATCACATCTTTTCGCACGGCGGCGCACGCACTGAGGCAGAAAAACTAAACGTGCCTTTCCTCGGCGAAATTCCGCTCGATCCCGCCATTCGCGAGCGCGCCGACAGCGGCCTGCCGATTGTGGTGACCGAACCGGACGGGCCACAGGCGGAGAGCTATCGCACCATCGCCGACCGCATCCTGGAGGGATTGAATATTGGTTGAAGCGTCTCGCGTTCCCCGCAGCCGAATATCCCCAGCCGTTATTTTTCATAGCCGAATGGATCGTCGACGGAATGGGCGGGCTCGGTGAACCAACGGGCACCAGTGTCCGTGATGATCATGTGGTCCTCGAGACGCACGCCGAACTCACCGTAGATGCAGATAGTCGGCTCGTTGGAAAATGTCATGCCGGGCCTGAGCACGGTCTTGTCACCCTTCACCAGATAGGGCCATTCGTGCACATCAAGGCCGATGCCGTGACCGGTCCGATGCGGCAAACCGGGCGTAGCGTAACCCGGCCCGAAGCCCGCACCATTGATGACGCCACGCGCCGCAATATCGATATCTTCACATCTATTGCCGGGTTTGGCGGCGGCGAAACCAGCGGCCTGCGCGGACTTTTCCAGGTTCCACACATCGCGCTGCCGCTGGGTGGGCTGACCGAACACATACGAACGTGTGATATCGGAGAGATAACCGTCGACGGGAGCGCCGGTGTCGATCAGGATCATGTCGCCGTGCTTTAACGTCTGCGAATACGGCACGCCATGCGGATAGGCGGTGGCTTCACCGAACAGCACAGCGTTGAACGGCGGATCGCCCTCCGAGCCCAGCTTGCGATGCGCGGCTGTTATGAATGCCTGCACTTCGGTCGTCGTGATGCCCTCGCGCATGATGCGGGCGGCAGCCTTGTGCGCCTCAAGCGTGATGTTTTTCGCCGTCTGCATCAGCGCGATTTCGTGCTGGGACTTGATCATGCGGCACCCCGCTGTCACGTCGATCGAGTTGATGAAAGTGTAAGCGTTGCCGGCGCGGCGCAGACCGTCGAACGTGAAGAACGGCGTCGCCTCATCGACGGCAATAGTGCCGCGGGGGTAGCCGAGTTTCCGCACCGTCTCGGTGACGGTGGCGGTCGGGTCTTCATCCTCCTCCCAGACGGCGATCTTGTCGCCGAATGCAAGCATCGTCTTGAGTTTTTCAACCTCGAAGGCCGGTGAGACATAGACAATGTCGCCCTTGGCCGGCAGGACGGCTGAATGCATGCGCTCGGTTCGACGAAATTTGAGCCCGGTAAAATACGTCATCGACGAGGAGACATCGAGATAGAGCGCGTCGATGCCCTTCTCGCGCATGATCGCTTGGGCGCGCGCAATGCGTTGCAGGCGCTCTTCGACACCGATCGGCGGAACGTCGCCGCGCATGCTTTTGAAGCCCGCGAGTTCGGCTTCCGCCGTCGAGCCGCCAACACCAATAGTCATGCTTGCCTCGCTTGCAACGTCAGCGCCGAAGGCGCCGCTGGATGAGAATATTCGCGGTGGCCGTCAGGACCAACGTGGCGCTCATAAGAACGAAAGCTGCGGATGCACCGAATGGCCAGTTATTCAGCTGGAATTGCCCATAGACCAGCGGCCCCATCATCTTGAACTTCGGGCCGCCGAGCAAGACCGGCGTAGCGTAGGCGTTCATGCCAAGGATGAATGTGAGAATGGTGCCGGCGAGCAAGCCGGGCAAGGCCAAAGGCAACAGCACGCGGCGGAACATGGTCAGCGGTCCCGCACCGAGACTGAAGGCGGCTTCTTCGACATTGCGATTGATGCCCTCGATGACGCTCTGCAACGTCAGCACCATGTAAGGCAGATTGACGGCGATGATCCCGGCGATCACCGCGCCCTCCGTATACATGATCTCGAGCGGCTCGGTGATCACGCCGAGCTGTGCCAAGGTGACGTTGAGAAAGCCCTTCGAGCCGAACAGCGTCATCCAGCCGGCGGCGCGCACGGCGTTGCCGACGAACAGCGGCAGGACAACCAGCATGATAAGCACATTCTTGAATCGCGATTGCGTGCGCGCCAGCACGTAGGCCAGCGGCAACCCGAGCAGCAAGCAGGCGATCGTACAGGTGGCGGCCACACGCAACGTCGTCGCCAGCACCGCGGTGTAATAGGGATCGGCGAAGAACTTGACGTAGTTCTCCAACGAGAACGCGTCGACCATCATCCGGCGCGGTTCGAACCGATTGAAGCTGTAGCGGAATAAGATGGCCAGCGGCAGCAGCAGACCGGCGGCGACAAACACCGTCGCCGGCCCGATCAAGGTCGACGCGGACAACAGCGAGGTGTTGCTCTCCTCGGTTTGGGTATGTGCCGGGTGGCCTGCTTGGGACATGTCTCTGTGCTATCTCTTCGGGGCTCCCACACCAAACACAGTTCAGCTCTTCAGTACCTTGTCCCACCAATCCTTGAACGCGACGTCGTTCTTGTTCATGAAGTCATAGTCGAGATCGACGAGTTTCTTGATCTCTTCCGGCGTGAAGCCGATGCGTTTGTTGAGATCGGGTGCGACCGTCGCTGTGGTGATCGTGGGATTGTAGCCCATGTCGACGGCGAAGGCTTCCTGCGCGGACTTTTCAAGCATCGCGTCGATATACGCGTAGGCGCCATCCTTGTTCGGTGCATTCTTGGGAATGACGAAGCCGGAGATGTAAGCCAGTGTGCCCTCAGTGGGCGCGATGGCCTGAACATTGATACCAGCGTTCTGCCACTGCACGACGCGTGCTTTCCACATCACGCCGATGCCGAACTCTTCCGATTTTAGGCCCTGCGCGAAGGCCTCGTTGGTCGGGTAGATGCGCATGCCGGCCTTCTTGCATTCCAGCAGCAGCTTCTTGCCGGCCTCGATATCGGTGACCTTGCCGCCGGTGGCGAGGGCGGCGCAGACCATCGTGTACTGATACTGAATATCGATGATGCCGAGCTTGTTGCCGTGCTTGGGATCGAACACGTCCTTGTAGCTCGCGGGCGCGGTGGGGATCAGCTTGGGATTGTAGACGCCGACCTTGCCGGAATAGATGTGACCGACACCGTAAGGGTATTTCATGGTCGGCAAGAGATTGCCGGCATTTTTCAACTTGCCGTAGTCGATGGGCAGGACTGTGCCGGCATCGTGCATCTGAAACATGTTCAGCGCGGAGAGCCCCTGCACGTCGGACGTCCCCCGCGGCAGGCGCTGTTCGGCGAGCATTTTGGATCGCCGCTCGGGGTCGCCGGCTTGGTCCTGCACAACTTCCCAGCCGTCCTTGATCAGCAGCGGCACATCGATGTTCTTGTTGAGCAGGCGCGCATAATCGCCCCCCCAGGTGCCGACGACGATGCGGCCCTTTGCTTGTGCGGATGCGATATGGGGGAGTGCGGCAGCACCGGCAAGCGCTGAGGCGCCTTTCAAGATCGAGCGGCGTGAATTTGACCGAACCTTAGTCACATTGTTCATAGGAATCTCCTCCAGGGCGGTAGATGGCTCATTGCTCAGAACGCGATGACTGACTCGAGATCATGTTAAAAAAAGCCTTCCCGTCGACCTGCTCCAACCAACGCGGACTGCGTCGCCGATGACGGGCAACGGCTGTTCCGGACGGTTCTGGATCTGCACGATGACACGTTCTTTCGGCGAGAGGCGAACATGCAGGTCCACCTGCGATCCAAGATAGGAAATGAATTCCACCACGCCGGGGAAGGTGTTGTCCATGGCCGGTGACGCAGGCGGCAGCAGCACCAGCCGTTCTGGACGCAAGGCGATTGTGGCTGGGGCACGACCACTGCCGTCGCAGGCAACAACCAACTCGCCCGCCGATACAAAGCGTCCTTCTCCGTCCAAGCGGCCCTCGACGAAGGTGGAGCGGCCGACGAAATCGGCGACGAACCGATCGGCGGGGCGCTCGTAGAGATCCTGCTGCGTGCCGATCTGGCGGATGCGTCCTTCGCTCATCACGACGAGACGATCGGCCATGGTCAGCGCCTCCTCCTGATCATGCGTGACCATGACGGTGGTCAGGCCCAACTTGCGTTGCAATTCGCGGATCTCGACGCGCACATCCTGGCGCAGTTTGGCATCCAAATTGGACAACGGTTCATCCAGCAACAGCACGTCAGGCCGAATGGCCAGCGCCCGCGCCAGCGCCACGCGCTGCTGCTGCCCACCCGACAGCTGACGCGGCAGGCGGTCACCGAGATGATCGAGACGCACGAGGCGCAAGGCCTCGATGACCTGCGGGACAATTTCGGCTTTCGGCGTCTTGCGCATCTCCAGGCCGAAGGCGACGTTCTCGCTTACCGTCATGTGCGGGAACAGCGCGTAGCTCTGGAACACCAGGCCGGCGTTGCGTTTCCAGGGCGGCAAGGTCGTGATGTCGCGCTCGCCGAGGCGGACGCTGCCGGCGGTCGGTTCGATAAAGCCTGCGACGATGCGCAACGTGGTGGTTTTGCCGCAGCCGGACGGGCCGAGCAGCACCAGAAACTCACCGTCGACGACATCCAGCGACACATCGTCGGCGGCTTTGAGGTCGCCGTAACGCTTGGTAATGTTAGACAACTGCAGCCGCGCCATCGTTACACCACCCGGCCGATGTTGACGAAGCGGTTGGTGACCAGCATGGCCGCGCCGATAAACAGGATCTGCAGCACGGATACCGCCGCAATGGTCGGATCGATCTTCCATTCCAGGTATTGCAGGATGGCGATCGGCAGCGTCGTGCGGCCGGGGCCGACGAGGAACAAACTCATTTCCAGATTGCCGAACGAAGCGATGAAGCTGAACAGCGCGGCGGCAACGATGCCCGGCAAGATCGCCGGCAAGGTGATGCGGCGAAACGTTGTGAGGCGGTTGGCGCCGAGACTTTGGGCGGCTTCCTCCACGGCACGGTCCATATTGGTGAGACTGGCAGTGATCAGACGCACGGTCCACGGAATGGCGATCAACACGTGGCCGGCAATCAATCCGCCGAGCGAACCAAGGATGGGCCAGCCCGTCGCAATTTCTGTTTCGACATGGAACACGTAGAGCGCGATCCCCAACACGATTCCCGGCACTATCAACGGCAACAGCAGCAGATTGTTGACGGCTTCGCGGCCTTTAAAACGCGAACGAACCAGGCACAACGCCGCGGGAATACCGAGGCCGAGACCGATCAGCGCGGCAACGATGGCGACTTGCAGGCTGAGCAGGAACCCTTGCACGAAACGATCGTTACCCGGCACCGCGAGAAACCATTGAAACGAATAGCCCTCGGGCGGGAACGACGGAATTTCCTGCGCGAAAAACGCCAGCCAGACAACGAACACCATCGGCAGCAGAATGTAAGCAAGTGAGATGCCGGCGGCCGCGCGGAGCGCCAATCGGCCCATGCGGCGCGATGAGGTCCAGGCCGACGCGGTGGTCAATGGAACACCCGCGAGTGACCGACGTCGCCAGTATGAATGTGTGACGCAATCCACCCAACATTGTCATCCTGGGCCTTGTGCCCACGACCCATGTCGCCACGCATCCGCTCGGAAGAGTAGGCCCGTGTCGTCTGAACCAGCACCCGATAACTCCGCATTCGAGCCTGCGGATGGCTGGGTCCTGGGCACAAGGCCCAGGATGACATTGGTGGGAGACTTGGGTTGATGCGCAAACTTGTGACCCGCCTGTCAACGCAGTGATCCGAAATCACCCCAACCGGTTCTTGTGCAGCACGCCGGCTTTCATGATCAAGGAGAGATGTTTGCCTTGATCGCCGAGCAGCGCAAGATCTTTCAGCGGATTGCCATCGATCAGGATGGCGTCGGCGTAGGCACCGGGCTGCAATGTGCCGACCTTGCCGGGCATCCGCAGCACCTCCGCGCCGATCGTGGTTGCCGAGCGGATGATCTCAATGGGTGACACGACCTCCTGGCGGATGACGAACTCCTTCGACTGGTCCCAATGCAATTCGCCGAGCAGGTCGCTGCCGTAGGCGACGGGAACGCCGTGACGCTTGCAGATCTCCAGCGACTTCAAGCCGCCCTCCAGCACGATCTCGTTCTTCGCCAGGCTCTCGCCGGTCATGCCCCACTGCGCCGCGCGATCCTTCATGGCGTAGTAGGTGACGAGGTTGGCCACCAGATACATGCCCTTCGCTGCCATCGCCTTGGCCGACGCGTCGTCGATCAGGTTGCCGTGCTCGATGGTGCGCACACCCAGTCGCGCGGCGCGCGTGATCGCCTCGGCGGAATAGGCGTGCGCGCAGACGTAACGGCCGAAGGCGGTGGCCTCTTCCACCGCCGCGCTCACTTCGCCGTCGGAAAATTGGAGGCTGTCGAGCGGATCGTAAGGCGAGGCGACGCCGCCGGACATCATGATCTTGACGTGGTCAGCGCCTTGCCGCATCTGTTCGCGCGCGGATTTGCGGACTTCGTCGACGCCATCGGCCACCGCCGACTTGAACTGCAGGCCGTTGCAGCACACGCATTCGCCGCCGCGATTGGTGCGCCGGCGTGAATCCGAATGACCACCCGTCGGCCCGATGGACTGCCCGGCGATGTAGAGGCGGGGACCGACGATATGGCCGGTTTCGATCGCCGTCTTGATGCCCCAGTCGGCGCCGCCCGTATCGCGCACCGTGGTGAAACCGCGATCGAGCATGGCGCGGAGCCGCGTCGCCGCCCGCGCCGCGATCAAGGTCAGCGGCATCGCCTCCATGAAGCGCACATTGACCTCGGAGTGGATGGCGTGCACGTGGCTATCGATGAGGCCCGGCATCAACGTGCGCCCGCCGCAGTCGATGACGGTGGCTTTGCCGGCCTTGATCGGCTTGTCGCTCAGCTCCCGGACCGTGTCGCCCTCGACCAGCAACTGATAGTCGCCGCGCACCTCGCCGAACGCCGGTTCGAGCAGGTCGAAATTTCGGAAAAGGAGTTGCGGGGAGGTTGCCAATGGAGACATGCGACGCGCTCGCTGTTTGGGTGACGGCGCGAGACTAGCACAGGAAATGGGCGGGGGAAGGTGGGGGCGCGATGACGGGTGGCATGGCAAATGGCGCGCGGACGCCAACTCGCCGTCCGCGCTCTACAATGCGAACCGGAAGAGGGAGCCCCGCTGCATTTTTCGCCAGCGGCTGTTGCAGACCTCACTTATTCGCATTGGCGGCGTGCGACTTGAGTGCAGCGTCGCTGAAATCCTGCTGCAGAACCTCGGTGAGGAGCACATGCAGCCAATTGTCCTTCGGTACACCCTCGGGCAGGGTTAGATCGGGATAAAAGCGGTGGTGATAGGAGTCGTAATGCACCCGACCCAAGTCGACATCGCCGCTCCCCATGCGTTCGACAACTTCCGTGGCATCACAACCAATGGCACCACTTCGTATACGCTTGAAAACGATGGCCGGCGTCTGATCTTGCGACGGGTCCGCAATCTTAGTCCGACTTATGCACATGTCGACGGCCAGCGGCGCAATCTTTCTTTGTGACCCTCGCGGCGACACTCGGACTTCGGTTCTGTCGCGCCCCCCGGCACACGAACTAGACTTCTCGGCCCTCGTCTCCCAAGCCGCAAAAAAAAGACCCTCGTGGCCCATGCGACTGATTTGGACCACGCGCATTCCCGTCAACACCGCAACCGTGTCGGTAATATCGTAATTTTGCTCTCCATTCATACCGATATCGTCAAAGACGATGAGGTCGTACTTGGCGGATGCCGTCTTCAGGGCGTCGATATTGGCTCTGCATTTCTCATTCAACTCACGCATTATAAACTTATTGGTATCGACAGCCTGAGTGACGACGCCCACGGCCGACTTGCCGAGCTTCCCAATCGGCGATACGGCCGCGGCGAATGCCAACAACGCCACTCCAATCGCGTAGGGAATCCGACCGAAAACCAAGAACCCGAAAAACAACAGAATGACTGCGCCGATGCTCCAGAGGGGCAGAAGCAGAAAAAAGAACCCGGCTCCCGGTATCGACAGAAACGTCAATGGCGGCCCGAATGCCAACACAGCGGCTAATACGAACCCGAAAAATATTTTCAAAATAAATCGCGACTGCATCGAACGATCCGCCGACTGTGTGGAGCCGGCCACGTCGATATCACTGCAAAATTAACATTCAATTGTCGTACGCCGGGCGGGCGGAGCGATAGCTGGCTGAAATCTGTCCGTTTTCAACTGAATAACGAAAGCCGGGACGCCACTGCCCTCCGCATCAGGTGACGACTCTCCGTTGTAGGAACCCGACCAACCCACCGTTGTCGCCGCACGTATACCGGCGGTCAGAAATTCTCACTCATAAGTTGCTAGGGCAGCTGGCATTACACCTCATCATGCTCAATCGCGAAGAAGCCTTCCAACAGCTCCCTACAGCGATTAACTAACGACTTGGCTAGGGCACCCTTCGAGCGGTTGGTAAATGGCCACCACGACGCGTTCCTAGGCATCCGGCACGCCATCCGCGCGCCGACCCTCGCCCGCCGCCCTCACTGCAGCCGGTTTTTGTGGAAGCGGCCGCCCTTCATGATCATTGACAGGTGTTTGCCTTCCTCCTGCAGCAGCTTGAGGTTTTTGAGCGGATTGCCGTCGACGAGCAGCAGGTCGGCGAAGGCGCCGGGCTTGAGGCAACCGAGCTTATCCACCATGCGCACCACCTGCGCGCCGATTGTCGTCGCCGAGCGAATGATATCGATGGGCGCGAGCACCTGCGCGCGGATGGTGAACTCTTCGGATTGCGCCACCTGCAACTGACCCAGCAGGTCCGTGCCATAGGCCACCGGCACGCCATGCCGCTTGCAGATCTCCAGCGACTTCAGCGCGCCGTCGATAACCAGATCGTTTTTCGCCAGCATGTCGGAATTCATGCCGTATTCGGCGGCACGCTTCTTCATCTCGAAATAGGTGACGAGGTTGGCGACCAGGAACATGCCTTTTTCCGCCATCAGTTTCGCCGAAGCATCATCGATCAGGTTGCCGTGCTCGATGGTGCGCACGCCGGCATGCGCGGCGCGGGTAATGGCTTCGGGCGTATAGGCATGCGCTGAGACGTAACGGCCGAAGGCATGCGCTTCCTCCACTGCCGCGGCCACTTCTTCGACCGAGAATTGCAGACTGTCGAGCGGATCGTAGGGCGAGGCGACGCCGCCGGACATCATGATCTTCACCTGATCGCAGCCCTGGCGCATTTCCTCGCGGACCGCGCGGCGCACTTCCGAAACGCCGTCCGCGATGCCCATGGAGAACGACAGCGCGTTGCAGCAATGACAGCGCGCGCCCTGATCGGTGCGGCGGCGACCGTCGCTGTGGCCGCCCGTCGGCCCGATGGCACGGCCGGCGATGAACAGTCGCGGCCCCGGCAGCAGCCAATTGTCCGTTGCTTCCTTGAGGCCCCAGTCGGCACCGCCCGTGTCGCGCACGCTGGTGAAGCCGCGGTCGAGCATCTTGCGCATGAGATCGGCGGCGCGTGCCGTCATCAACGTCAGCGGAATGCTTTCCATGTTGCGGATGACGACTTCCGACAACACGACGTGCACGTGGCTGTCGATCAGGCCCGGCATCAACGTGCGCTTGCCGCAATCGACGACTTGTGCCTTGCCTACCTTGATCGGCTTGGCCGAGATTTCCTTGATTTTGGCGCCTTCGACGATCATCTCGTGCCCGCCGCGCAACTCGCCGACGTCCGGGTCGAGCATTTCGAAATTCTTGAAATGATAAACGTCCATGACCGGATACCTCACGCGGGATGCAAGGCGAAAGCTTCCGACGCGGCTCCGGCGGCGTCAATGGGGAAGCATGCATGGCTCCGCCGCGCGCGTCTCTTGAATTCCGTTTACACTCATCGAGGAAGCGCACTAGTATCGCCCAAAAGAAACTTCAAGGCAGGGTGGAACACATGAAAAATCTCATCTCCAGACGCGCCGTCATGGCAGGCTCGGCAGCGGCGGGTGCCCTCGGTGCCTCCGGATTGCCGGCTTACGCCGCCGAACCCGATTGGAAGAAGTACGCCGGCACGACGCTTGAGGTGAACCTGATCAAGGGCCCGCGCGGCGACTTGCTGCAAAAGTATGCGTCAGAATTTACCGAGCTCACCGGCATCAAGGTCGGCTCTGAGGTCATTCCCGAGCAGCAGCAACGCCAGAAGGCGGTCATCGAACTCACGTCCGGCAAGCCCAGCTTCGATGTCATTCATGTCAGCTATCACGTGCAGAAGCGGCAGTTCGAGAAAGCCGGCTGGCTCGCCGATCTCACCGGCTTCATGAAAGATCCCAAGCTCACTGCGCCCGATCTGACGGTCGACGATTTCTCGGCTGGCGGATTGCAGTTCGCCAAGAACGACAAGGGCGAAATGCATTCGCTGCCGTGGTCGGTCGATTACTTCATCCTCTATTGGAACAAGGAGTTGTTCGCCAAGAAAGGCGTCGCGCTGCCGAAGACATTCGACGAGATGGTAGCGGCGGCCGAGAAACTCAACGATCCCGCCAACGGCATTTACGGCTTCGTCGGTCGCGGTTTGCGCAACGCCAATATGACGCTGTGGACCAACTTCTTCCTCAACTACGGCGGCGAATTCCTCGACGCCAAGGGCAACATCCAAACAGACGGCCCCGAGGCGATCGAGGCGACCAAGCTCTATCAGAAGCTGCTCACCAAGACCGCGCCACCAGGCACCGCCGGTTTCAACTGGATGGAATCGATGGCCTCGCTGACGCAGGGACGCTCGGCGATGTGGATCGACGGCGTGGGTTGGGCGCCCCCCGTGGAAGACCCGAACGCCTCGCGCGTCGCAGGCAAGATCGGGTATGCCGTGGTTCCCGCCGGCCCCAAAGGCTCTTATTCCGCAACCTACGGGGATGGCATCGGTATCCCCCAGGGCAGTACGAAAAAAGAGGCGGCTTACCTCTACTGTCAGTGGGCCGTGTCGAAGACGATGGGCGCACGCTTGCTGCAGTCCGGCGGCGGTGTGCCGTTCCGCGCCTCCGTACTCAACGACGAGACCGTCCGCAAGGGTGTGAAAATGCCCTCGGAATGGCTGGATTCGGTGATCGGCTCGGCCAAGATCAGCAAGCTCGGCCTGCCCGTGATCATTCCAGTCGCCGAATTCCGCGACCTCGTCGGCGCGGCGCTGACTGCGACGCTGTCTGGTGCCGATCCGGCAACCGAATTGAAAAAGGCGCACGAGCAGTTCCGTCCGATCCTGGAGCGCAGCGAAAAAGCGTGAGTGAAACCGACGCGTCCGGATCGATGCTGGCGGAGGCGGGCACTTCCATACCTGAAGTGCCGGCTTGGCGACCGCCGTCCTATTGGCCCTTCGTTGCGCCGGCACTGTTCGTGGTGTCGGCGGTCATCGTATTCCCTTGGGCCTTCACAATCTGGATGAGCCTGCACGAGTGGAAGATCGGCGCGCCCCCGACGTTCGTCGGCCTCGCCAACTATCTGCGCCTTCCGCGCGACACGCGCTTTGTCGAGTCGGTGTGGAATACGTTGCTCTACACAGGTTTGTCGGTGTTGTTGCCGGTGGGCCTGGGGACGCTGGCAGCCGTCGTCTTCAACACGCACTTTCCCTTGCGCGGATTGATACGCGGGCTTTTCATTCTGCCGATGATGGCGACGCCGGTGGCCATTGCTCTGGTCTGGACGATGATGTTTCATCCCCAGCTCGGCGTGCTCAACTACCTGTTGTCGCTGGTTGGCATCTCGCCGCAGCTGTGGGTGTTTCACCCGGCCACCGTCATCCCGTCGCTGGTGCTAGTTGAAACTTGGCAATGGACGCCACTGGTCATGCTGATCGTGCTCGGCGGCCTCGCCGCGATCCCGGCCGAGCCGTATGAAAGCGCACAGATCGATGGCGCCACGCACTGGCAGGTGTTCCGTTATATCTCGGCGCCGATGATCGCGCCTTTCATTTTCATCGCGGCCATGATCCGCATGATCGACGCGGTCAAAAGTTTCGACATCATCTTCGCCATCACCCAGGGTGGTCCCGGCACCGCCTCGGAAACGATCAACCTCTATTTATACAGCGTCGCCTTCGTCTATTACGATGTCGGTTATGCCTCGGCGATCGTCGTGGTGTTTTTCGCGCTCATCGTCGCGTTGGCCGGCTCGCTGGTCCTGATCCGCCAGCGCACCCACTGGAACGAGGCAGGAGGCGCCGGATGACCAAGCGCCGCCTGCTCAATGCCGTCGGCATGGCCTTTGCCATTTTTGTGGTCGTCTCTCCGGCGGTGTTGTTTTTCTTGTGGATGATCTCCCTGTCGCTGAAATTCGAAGTCGATAACGCCACCTATCCGCCGTCCTTCATTCCACCGCGCGTCAACTGGGGCAACTACGCGGCCGTGCTCAACTCGAACCGGTTTACGACCTATTTCTACAACAGCCTGATCGTCACCGGGACAGCCACTCTGTTCGCTCTGCTCGTCGGCGTGCCAGCCGGCTACGGGCTCGCCCGCATGCGCGCCCACAAAGCCGCCGGCGTGATCCTTATCGCGCGCATCACACCCGGCCTGTCCTATCTCATTCCGCTGTTCCTGCTGTTCCAGTGGCTGGGCCTGCTCGGCACGCTGTGGCCGCAAATCATCATCCATCTGGTCGTCACCGTGCCCATCGTCATCTGGATCATGATCGGATATTTCGAGACGACGCCGATCGAACTCGAGCAAGCCGCCGTCATCGACGGCGCCACGCGCTGGCAGGTGTTCCGCCACGTCGCGCTACCGATCGCACGGCCGGGGATCGCCGTTGCCTTCATCCTCGCCGTGATCTTTTCATGGAATAACTTTGTCTTCGGTATCGTGCTTGCCGGACGGGAAACACGCACGCTGCCGGTCGCTGTCTACAATATGATCTCGTTCGACCAGCTGAGTTGGGGGCCGTTGGCGGCCGCAGCGCTGCTGGTGACCCTGCCGGTGCTGGTGCTGACCGTGTTTGCGCAACGGCAGATCGTGGCCGGGCTGACCGCTGGCGCCGTTAAAGGCGGCTGAACTACTTGAAATAAAGATGCAGCCTCCAGTCATCACTGAACGGTGATGGCTTAGCCAAGGCCCCCGGTGAAACTTTAAATCACCCGTTCGCGTAGTATGCAGGGAGCAACGCCGGGCTCATTGAGATTACCCGAAAATCATTGCTCGGCAGGAAGACCCAATGAGTAAATTTGTTTTCGTCGTGCTGACGGTCACTCTTCTTGCGGCGGCTGCCGCTCCCGCCTTGGCTTTCGACAACATGCCTTTTCGGCAAACCTCAGGCGAACATAAATAATCAGAGTGGATAAACGGCGTGTCTGATTTTTTTAACTGAACAGAAAAGGTCGTTATTACATAACGATTAATAGCTGTTTGCACTGAATATACCGACATATCGTAATTTGCCGTGAGCATGACGTAACGTTTGCCGCGCACGTGTGGATCAGTAAGCCTATATAATAAATTCAAAATCGACATGTTTAATATTTTGAAACTTCGCGCGTTGCCCACCGTATATTCTCCAGCTCACCACAGAGCTCAACTAATCCTGGAGAGAAATATGAGTTTGCAAAATTCGCGTATCTGCAAGATGCTTGCCGTATTGGGATTCGTATCGACCGCTGCGCTCGCTGCCACAGCGCCATCGGCGTGGTCAGCCGAGACGACCGTCATGGTCGGCGGAGCGGCCATGTATCCGACCAAGAACATCATTGAAAATGCGGTGAACTCGAAGGATCACACGACGCTCGTCGCGGCTGTGAAGGCTGCGGGCCTCGTTGAAACGTTATCCGGTCCCGGCCCCTTCATGGTGTTCGCACCGACGAACGATGCCTTTGCGATGCTTCCTGCCGGAACAGTGGAAACGCTGCTAAAGCCAGAAAACAAACCGAAACTCGTCAAGATTCTGACGTCCCACGTTGTCGGGAAGGCCGTCATGTCCGACGCCATCGGCAAGATGGTCGACGATGAAAACGGCACGCATCCGGTGAAGACTTTGAGCGGCGCAACGCTCATCGTTAAAAAGGCGGACGGCAAGCTGACGCTGACGGACGAGAATGGCGGCGTGGCCACAGTGACAATCGCGGACGTCAAGCAATCGAACGGCGTCATCCACGTCATCGATCACGTGCTGCTGCCGAAGTAACGATTATCGCACGAAGTTGAGCAAACAAACCGCGACCCTGCGCCGAGTGATCGTCGCGGGGGCGCGTGCGTTACCAATAGAAGTTCGCGCCGCTATGGCCTCGCGCAGCCCGGCTTGTCATAGTCGTGCGTCGAGTGCGCCGACGACCACAACGCGACGCACCGACAGAGCGACCGAGGTAATGATGAGCGCTATTGATGAAATGAAGATCGATTGCCACAATCACATTCTCGATCCTCAGCGCTATCCGTATGCGGCAGACACGAGGTATCGCCCTTCGGCGCAAGAAGTTGGTACCGAACATCAATTGCATACAGTCTGCGACGCTTATGGCGTGGCGCACTGTCTGGTCGTCGGACCCAACTCCGGCTACGGCCCCGACAACCGCTGTTTGCTCGATGCGATCGGCCGCAGCAATGGACGCTTTAAAGGCATTGCGGTCGTCCCCAACGATGTGGATTTGGAGACGCTGGCGGATCTCAAACAGCGTGGCATTGTCGGCGTCGCCATCAACGCGACCTATCACGGCACATCTTACTATCGCGACACCCACGCATTGATTGACCGTCTCGCCGAACTCGACATATTCCTCCAAGTCCAGGTCGAAGGCGACCAACTCATCGACCTCCTGCCACTGCTACAGGCCTGCCGCAGTAAAATTCTCATCGATCATTGCGGCCGGCCGCTTGTTGCGGCCGGGTTGGCGCAACCGGGATTTGCGGCATTGCTGTCGCTGGCCGCCAATGGGCGCACCGCCGTCAAGATTTCCGGCCTCTCAAAATTCGCCAAAACCGAATTCCCCTACAACGACGCATGGCCCTACGTGCACGCCCTCGTCGATGCGTTCAGTCCAGATATGTGCATGTGGGGCTCTGATTGGCCGTTTTTGCGCGCAACGGAGCGGCTCGATTACGGACCGCTGCTCTCATTCGTCGATAAGCTGTTTCCGTCGGTTCCTGTTCGCCGGAAAATTCTGTGGGATTCGCCGCAGCGGCTCTTCAAATTCGACACGGCGAATTGACAACCGGGCGATCCATTTCAGATCAATTCGTCGTGCTCACACCGCGGCGCCGAGATTGGCAACCGGACATTTCATGTACCAGATCAATCCGCATGGCGGGTAGTTGATGTTCACCGAACCGTCGATGCTCATCTCCCGATGATTGCGCTTTCGCTGAACCGGCTGTTCCGCATGTCGATATCTCCACTGAGAGGTTCAGCTATAAGCTGGATGGAATGCCGGGGAGCAGGTCAGGAGCCATGACGACGGCCCGGATGATAATTTGCATTTCTCCGGGGTCGCGAACTTCGTCAGGCAAGGTGGCACGCAGCCCGGTGGCCGGGCTCGATTTCGCGCAGCGCCGGTACTTCCGCTGCACATCGCGCAATCGCCATCGGACAGCGATCGTGGAAGCGGCAACCGGACGGCGGGTTGCGCGCATTCGGCATGTTGCCCTTGATCGGCAACGGTTCGCGGTTCTGATTGACGTGCGGCACGGGCACGGCGGCTAACAGCGCCTTTGTGTAGGGGTGCTGCGGCGACGAAATCACCTGTTCGGTCGGACCATCCTCGACAACGGTCGCGAGATACATCACAAACGTGCGCGCAGCCACGTAGCGCACCAGCGCCAGATCGTGCGAAATGTAGATGGCGGTGAGACCGAGGGTCTCCTGAATTTCACGCATCAGGTTCAGCACGCCGGCGCGCACGCTGACATCCAGCATCGAGACAGGCTCATCGGCGACGATGAATTTTGGCCCGAGGATCAGCGCGCGCGCCAGCACGATGCGTTGCAACTGCCCGCCGGAGAGTTGATGCGGAAATTTATCAAGCAAATCGCCGACACCCTGCATCCGCACGCGGGCAAGCTCGGCATTGATACGGTCGGCATATTCGCGGCGATCGATACCCGCATTGATCATCGGCTCCGCCAGCACGCGGCGGATATTGAAACGCGGATTGAGCGCGTCAAACGGATTCTGGAATACGAGTTGCGCGGTGCGACGGAAGGCCTTGAGATCGGCCCCCGCCAGCGTCGCCAGATCCTTTCCAGCAATCTCGATGCGGCCAGATGTCGGTTGGTCCAACTTCAGCAGCAGCCGCCCGGTACTCGTCTTGCCGCATCCGGATTCACCGAGCAGGCCGACGGTTTCATTCTCGTCGAGTGTGAAGCTCACATTATCGACGGCGTGCACAACTGGATGACGCCCGGCGACAACGTCGGCCAACGAGCGCTTCACCGGAAAATGCTTCACCAGATTTTCTACAGCGACGAGGGCGACCATGTCGCAGCCTCCTTTGCCTTGCTGCGCATCTCGACGACCGCGTCGCTGCGCCAGCAGGATGCCTGATGGCCGTTGCCGACATCGATGAGTTGTGGATCCTCCGCGCGGCAGCGATCAATCGCAAACGGACAGCGCGGCGCAAACCGGCAACCGGGCGGCGGATTGCGCAAGTCCGGGGGACTGCCGGGAATAGGCACCAACTGATCGCGTGCGCGCGCGAGATCGGGGAAGGCGTTGGTCAGCCCCATGGTGTAGGGATGAAACGGTTGTTCCAGCACCTCCGCCACCGGGCCCTGCTCGACCACCTGTCCCGCGTACATCACCACGACGCGATTGCAGACATAAGCGACGACGCTGATGTCATGCGTCACCAGCAGGATCGATATAGCAAGCCGCTTCTGCAGATCGCGCAGCGTATCGAGCACCTGCCGCTGCACAATCACATCCAACGCGGTCACCGGTTCGTCGGCAATCAGCAGCTTCGGATTGAGTGCCAGTGCCAGCGCGATACTCACCCGTTGCCGCATCCCGCCTGAGAACTGATGCGGATAGTCGTGCTGCCGCCCAGGGTCCAGGCCGACCATGCGGAACAGCGCGTCGATGCGGGCGGGCACATTGGCGCGCCTGTAGCGCCCACGGTCGATCAGCACCTCGCGGATCTGAGTGCTCACCCGATAGACGGGATCGAGGGCATTCATCGCGCTCTGCGGCACGAAGGCAATCTGTCGCCACAGCACATCGCGACGTTCCGCTGGCGTTGCCGCAACCAGATCGCGTCCATCGAATATGATCTCGCCATCGATCACGTGTGCGTTGCGCGCCATCACGCCGGTAATGGCGCGGGCGAGCGTGGTCTTCCCGCAGCCGGACTCACCGACCAGACCGACGATCTCGCTGCGCGGCACCACGAACGTCCCGCGATCGACGGCGCTGACCGTGCCGATCGCCGTCGCGTAGTCAATACGCAGCCCGTTGAGCGCAAGGATAGACACCGCGTCAATCCTTCAACTTGGGGAACAGGATGGTCTCGTAACCGCGGCTGACGAAGAAGCCCGCCACGACAACGAGCACGATGCAGAGTCCCGGCGGCACAAACCAATGATAGTCGCCGCGTGACAATGCCTGACTGGCATAGGCATCCTGCAACATCGAACCCCACGACACTTGGTTTGACGGTCCGAAGCCCAGGAACGCGATCGACGCTTCCGTGAGGATCGCCCAGCCCACCGCGATCGAACCGTACAGAAACGACAGCGGCAGGATGTTAGGCGCGACATGCACAAACAAGATGCGCCAAGTCGATGCGCCGGTCACCCGCGCCGCTTCGACAAAAGCTCGCTCGCGGACACTCAGCACTTGCGCGCGAATGACGCGCGCGGTGTTGGGCCACAGCAACAAGGCGATGCCGAGAATGATATTGCTGGTGCGCGGACCACGAAAGCCCGCCATCAGAATGACGAAAGGCAGGAACGGTATGCCGAGCGCCACGTCGGCCAACCGCATAAGCACGGCATCGGGCCAGCCGCCAAAATATCCAGACACCAGACCGACGACCGTGCCGATCAGTGCAACGACGACGGCGGCGGTCAAGCCGACGTACAGTGCGGCACGCGTGCCGATCACAAGCTGCGAGAAAATATCCCGGCCGAGCGTGGTGGTGCCTAGGAGATGTTGGCGGCTTGGGCCTTCGCCGGCAACCAGCCTGCCGTCGTCATTGAACAGGATCTCCAGCGGATCGTGCGACACCAGGCTTAAGGCGAATATCGCGATGAGCACGAAGACAATATAAATCGTCACACCGGTGGCCGCGAATGGATCACGCAGCGGCGCAAGTATGGGCGCGATCGCGGCGACGAAGCGAGTGCGTTGTCGCTGCACAGGTTCAACCGCGTCGCGCATGGGACACCCGAGGATCGAGAGCGGAATACAGCAGGTCGGCAACGAAATTCATCACCACCAGAACAACCGAGATGATGAAGAAGGCGCCCTGCGCTATAGGATAGTCACTGGCTGCTACAGCGCTGACCAGCAATCGGCCAAGGCCTGGCCAACTAAAGACCGTCTCGATGACAACGTTGCCGCCGATCGACGCACCGAAGCCGAGTGCGAATGCCGTCGCCACCGGCAGCAGCGCGTTACGAGCGGCATGACGCAACACGATGGCGCGGGTGGATAGCCCCTTCATTCGCGCCATCGTGATAAAATCCTCACTCATCACATCGAGCATGTTCGAGCGCATCAGCAGCAACGGCAAACCCTGCAGATAGAGCGCCAGCGTCGCGGCGGGCAGCACCAGGTGCCGCAGGAAATCCGCCGATGTAATACGTTGCCATTCGCTGGTGTATAACGCTCCCGCGCTGTTGGCGCCGCCCGAAGGAAACCACCCGAGTTGGAAACCGAATATGGAAAGCAGGACCATGCCCAGCCAGAACTCCGGCGCTGCCCGGAGCGTCAGCACGAGCGGGATCATGACACCCTCGATCCACGTCCCGCGGCGCCAAGCCAACCACGCACCCGCCAACGAACCAAACGCGTACGCGATGATCAGGCTGCTCAGCGTGAGAATGATCGTGTTGGGCAACACACTGAGCAGGATTTTCAGCACCGGTTGCTTCTGGTGAAAGCTGTTGCCGAACTCGCCGACGGCGAGATTGCCGAGATAGAGCACATATTGGACATGCAGCGGCTGATCGAGTCCAAACGACTTCTTGAGCTGGCGCACCTGCTCTTCATTGAAGTTGGTGTCGATGTAGGCGACCGTCGGGTCGCCCGGCATCAACCGGAACAGAAAGAACAGGATCGTCGCCACGACCCACAACACGAACAGCATCTGCAGAAAACGCGAAAGGAGACTCAGCATTTGTTACACTGAACCTCGTCGCGCTTACGTGCCTGCCGCGATGTTGCTTCCACTGGCGCGCGCCCGCTCAATTCAGAGATTGCAGCGTTTCCTTCTTGCCGTCCGGGTAGTGCAATTTGCCACCGACCAACCGATAGCCCGCCTTCTCCAGGATCTTCTTGGCTTCCTCGATGCTCGGCTTGAACTGTTCGCTCTTGTGCCACGCAGTCAACGCCGACGACACCTGACTGTTGGCCGGCACCGCATAGCCATTGTACGCAGCCTGCACCTGCACATTGCGGTTGATGGACAACATTAGCGCCTTGCGGAAATTGATGTCGTCGAACGGCGGACGGCGCAGGTTGGGTCCCACATGGCGGAAGCCCATTTCGACGGTCGCGGCCAATGTGATTTCAGGTTGCGTCTTGCCGATCTCCTCAAGGATCTTTGGATCGCCGCGGTAATCGGAGAGATAGTTGATCTCCCCGCGCTTCAGCATGCCCACCGCCGCTTCGGTGTTGGTGACGATGCGTAGGATCCAGCGATCCATCTTCGGCGCCGCCCAATGGCTGGCGTTCTTCTCCAGCACCGTCTCCTCTTGCAGCTTGAAACGAGCAACCTTGAACGGTCCCGAGCCAATCGGCTGCGCTTCCTGATAGCTCTCGGCGTTCTTGCCCTTCAGCGTGTCGCCGCTCAGGATCGGTTCCCAGACGTGCTTGGGGATCAGATTGATCTTCGCCAGCACCGACGTGAAGAACGACGCATTCGGCGTCTTCAGCTTGAACCGCAGCGTCTTGTCGTCGATTTTCTCCATACCGGCGATGTTGGACACGAACGGCTTATACATCGGCGATTTGTCGCCGGCCGGCGCCTCGAAGGAATAGATCACATCTTCGATGGTGACTGGCTTACCATCATGCCAAGTCTGGCCCGCGCGCAGTTTAATCTCTACCGTTGTCGGGTCGATGTATTTCACTTCCTCTGCCGACCACGGTTTTGGGAGGCCGTCCGGACCAACGCGCATCAACCGGTCCCAGACAAGGTCGGTCAGCCAACTGTCCACCGCGCCGGAGATGTAGAGCGGGTTGATGGAAAGCAGCGGGTCGGCGGAATTCAACACCATGTCCTTCGTCGCGCCCGCCGGGGTCGCGCCGATAAACGTCCAGAAATTACGCACGCCGATGCCGGATTGCTCGACGATACTGTCCTTCTTCCAGACGTTGGAATTGAACGCGATGACGTTCTTCGGATATACCAGGAAGAAATACGGCAGATCCTGCATGATCAGGTCCTGCGCCTTCTCCACGAGAACCTTGCGCTTCGCCAGATCGATCTCTCCGCGTTGCGCTTCGGCCACCTTGTCGTACTCGGGGTTTTGATAGCCGACAAAATTGTAGCCCTTCTCGCGCGTCGAGGAATGGAACAGATTGTAGACGAGTTCATCCGGATCGGAGCGCTCGGGGCGGCCGACCATGCGCCACATAGTGACATCCCACTTGTCGCGATTGGACCAGACAAGTTCGGACACCTGCGGGCGTGGCATGCCCCGCACTTCCACGTCGAGGCCGAGCTTGCGCCATTCCTGCGCGATCAATTGCGCCGACTGGAATTCCTGCGGATCGCCCGCCTGCGCGCCCGTGATCAACACCAACTTGCGGATCTGGTCGCCTTGTTGAGCCTCGGCGGCAGAGATGACTAGTCCCGACATGAGCCCAATCGACAGCCCCGTTCGCAGGAGCCTCCTGCGAGAGAAAGCAAGCTTCATTCGTGTCATCGCCATTTACCCACTCTCCCTGGACCAATGCCTACGTGGTCAACTGCCTGATCTTGCCGAATAGGGCTCCTATTGAAGCGTCTGGAACAGTCTGAAAAACAGCTTGGATCGCGGAACCAGCGAGTTCACATAGATCTGTTCGTAGTGCGTATGACCGCCTTTGCCGTCCACGCCGAGGCCATCCAGCGTCGGTGCTATAGCAGCAGTGAAATTCCCGTCAGAACCGCCGCCCGTCTTGAGATCGATAAGATCGTAGCCGATTTCCGCCGCCAGAGACTTCGCGTGATTGTAAAGAGATGCAATCCGCTCGTCCTTCTCGTAAGGCGGACGGTTGAGACCGCCGGTGACTGTGACGGTCACACCATCTGTTTTCGATTTCAGGCCCAAGATCTTCGCGACCATTTCCTCTGCCTGAGCCGGTGATGCGACGCGCATGTCGACCTCGGCAGACGCCTCCTCGGGCACGACATTAGCGCGCGTTCCGCCGCTGATGACGCCGACGTTCGTGGTGACGCCAGCATTGTAGTCGGTGAATCCCTCGATCTCGAGTATCAGACGCGCCAATTCGCGCACGGCACTCCTGCCATCCTCGTGTCGCGAACCCGAATGCGCGGGCTGTCCCTTCACGTGGATGTCAAAACGCGCGGTTCCCTTGCGTGCGGTAACGATCCTGCCCCCCTCACGCGCCGGCTCTGTCACCAGAACATACTGCGCGTTTCGCGCTTCCTGCTCGATCAACTCGCGCGACGTCGGACTGCCGACTTCCTCGTCGGAAACGTAGAGATGCGTGACGGGGAGCGCGCCCCCCTGCTGCAAACGATCCATCTCGCGGAAAGCGTGCAGAGCGAGGAACGCGCCCGCCTTCATGTCGTAGATGCCAGGTCCGTACGCAATGCCGTTATTGACGCGGAACGGCAGCCGCTCGATGAACCCAACTGGATGCACAGTATCGAGGTGCGATAGAACCAGGATGCCGCGATTGGCTCGCCCCCAGGACGAGCGAGCGATCAGATGATCGCCATACTCGTCACGCCCTCCTATGCGTTCGACGCGGGCGGACGTTCTGCGATACGCATTCTCGACGTGATCGACCATGCGGTTGACCGCAGCCGCATCCATGGTCGGACTTTCTATTTCGACCCAGCTGCGAATCTCTTCGAGCATCTTGGTGGCGTCGAATTGAGGTCCGTCCGCCATTACTGAACCATCGCAGATTTACTCGAGTTGATATGAGTTATCATGCGTCGGCGGCCTCGATAAGCATCGTTGCGTCTCTCAATGCTGCGACCACGCGGTTCTGCGCGCGGGTAAGTTGGGTCCGCGCAAAGCCCTGCATGGATTTCGGCATCGCTTTGATGTCTTCGGCAACGCTCAAAATCGGTAGTTGCGGTATCGGCAACGCCGGGTCGTGGCGGAAGCGCGCTTCACGCGCAAAGTTGATCGGAATGAGAATGCGCGCGAGGCGCATAATCGCAAAATTCGCCTTGTCTGCGTCGAGGCGGCCTGATTTGGCGGCACGATTGAATTTCGAGATCGCCTTGTCGAATTTTCCGAGCGCCTCTGCTGCGGGGGAAAGATCGAAAGTAGCACCTGCTGCCTTCTGATAGCGCGAGATGGTCGTCGCAAACTCCGCCGCGGTCGCAGACCAATCGAATGGCAAGATCTCGGCGTTGGCCACTCCGAGCACCGCCTGTCCATAGACCCTCATGTCGCGAAGAAGGTTTTCGCGATCGGCGATTTCGAGCGTGTCGTTCTCGGTATGCCAGGCAATGTTTCCGCCACAACCGCCAACTGCGTAGTAGCCCTTCGATGCTCTCAGATCGTCCGGCATGGTCGATGACAACATGAAGAAGCTGGAGATGCCGATATTGTTGAAGGCGTAGTCGCCAGCGCGCGGCGGGCGCTCAGCCTTGCAGTCGATCCCGGTCACAGACTTGATCGTGCCGGAAACAAACGCCTCCGTCTCGGACATCACCGAAAGATTGTTGAACGTGGACGCCCATCGGCAACCCGGACTGTCGCAATTCACCTGAGCGACGCAGTTCTCGTCGAGATCGACCCCGAAGTGGTCGGCAAACCATGTCGACCCAGCATAGCGCCCCGTCGAATGACCGGGCCACCAAGCAATCTTGATCGTGCGTTTCAGACGTATGCGATGCTTCCAGAATACGCGCGCGAGTTCGAGCAAGGTGGCGTCGCCCGTCGCATTGTCACCGACGCCGACATCCCAACTGTCGTAGTGGCCATGCACGAGCACGAACTTCTCGGGGTCTTGCCGGCCCGGAATAGTGACCACTGGCACCTTCTGGGTGAACCAGCCTTCTTCCATCTCGGTCTTGACGGTAACCTTCTGGCCTTTCGCCGCCATCTCGATGAGCAGTGCGCCGTCGGCATTGTTGACTGCGACAATCGGAATATTCGGCTTGCGTGGAAGATCATCGAGATCGGGCGTGCCCCAAATCGAAGTGCAAATACCCCAATGAATGTCAACGCCGGGATTGACTGCGATGATACCGATCGCGCCCTTGCGCTCGAACTCAAGCATCTTGCCAGGAAACGCAAAGCCTTCCGACACAACGATCTTGCCGCGCAGCCGTTCTGCCGAGGACAGCTGATCGTCCTGGTTCTTGTTGAATAGCGTGGAGATCGATTTCGAATACGCTGCCGGAACGTAAACGAGTTCACCAGTCAGCCCTTCCCGGCAGTCACGGCTGTAAGCGGGTGGTTTCGCCCGAAACTTCTTGCTGCCCGCTTTGACTTCGGCGCTGTAGGGAATACTTAGATAGAGGCTCGGTTCGTGCACGTCGACCGGAACGCCGCAGTCCTTGAGCATTTTCGCAATGACGTCGGCGGCGCGATTGACGTCCTTGGCTTTCCAGCGCGGCAGTGTCGAAAACTTTTCGATGAGAGCCCAGGGCACATCGAGTGAGATGTCCTCGACGATTGGATTCGACCCCACTTTCTCGGATCTCATTCGCATCTCTTTCTCTGCAAGAGGCGCAGTCACGGGTCTAGGCACGCAATGATAAGTCTAAAACGAAACGTTCTACAAGCCATAAAAGGCGCGCCAGCCCGCCTTAAGATTGTGCAGCGTCGACAGGTAAATCAATTGCGTTTGCGGTCGACTGGGAGCGCGTGGGCTGAAGAGCGACTAGCAGAAATGCAACATGAGAATCCGGTTGCATTTTAAACAGCTGCCGTAAAGGATAGCGCGCGGCGCAACCGAAACCGGAAGCGCCGATGGGCGGAGGTAACGCTCGCATGTGGGCGGTCTGGTACGAAAAGCAGGGACCCGCACGCGAGGTTCTTGAGTTTGGTGAGGTCAAACACCCTGCTGTCGGCCATGGTGAAGTGCTGGTCGAAATCGCTGCTTCGGGCGTCAATCCTCACGACACCAAAAGCCGCTCCGGTTGGACCGAGCGTGCAATGGCACATCGCCGCATCATTCCGCACAGCGATGGAGCTGGAACGATTGTCGAAGTCGGCGAAAGCGTCAGTCCGATGCGTGTCGGGGAGCGGGTGTGGATCTTCAGAGCCGATCACCTCGCCGGATTTGGAGCGGCAGCCGAATTTGCTGTCGTTGCTGCAGCGCATGCCGTGTCGCTACCGGATGACGTATCGTTCGAAATTGGCGCCGGGATCGGTGTTCCAGCGCTAACCGCCTATGCGGCAGTCTTTACGGGTGGGGCGGTAACAGGGCGCACCGTCCTAGTCCAGGGTGGCGCCGGCGCGGTCGCCAGCTATGCAATCCAGTTCGCCCGTTGGAACGGCGCTCGCGTCATCGCGACAGCGAGTTCGCCGGAGAAAGCAGCAATCGCAAAGCAGTTAGGCGCTGACCACGTCTTGGATTACCGGCGCGAGGATGTCGTCTCGCAAGTGAGGGCGCTGAGCAACGGGCAAGGCGTCGATAGGATCATCGAAGTCGACTTGGGCGCCAATCTCCCGATCGACGTTGAGATCGTCGCCCCGCACGCGATCATCGCATCCTATTCGTCGAGCCGCGTTCGCGAGCCGGCTCTGCCCTATTACAAGCTCGCACCGAACGACATCACAATCCGGTTTGTCCAGGGCATGATCTTGACCGAACAGTGTCGAGCGGACGGCGCACGTCTCGTGACAGAATTGATGCGTCGCAAGACACTGCTGCACCCCAAGGCCATCATTTTTGAATTCGCCGACTGCGCCGCAGCCCACGAAGCTGTCGAGGCTGGTGTCATCGGAAAAGTCGTGGTCAGATCATTCAACACTTAGCGTTTAAGAGGATCGAGTTTCATGCAGGACCCGACACAGCCCGCCCGTGAGGGTGTTTCGACCAAGCACCTGGAAGCGACAGTCGCACATCTCTGTAGCCTCGGCGAAAAGATCTCGGGCAGCGAGGAAGAGCGAAAGGCGTGCGACTATCTCGTCACGCAGCTCAGGTCATACGGCTACACGCCGACAGTGCATGAGTTCGACAGCTATATTTCCTATCCGCGGAGCGCACGCCTCACATTTCATGTCAGCGGCAAGGCGATAGAGATCCCGGCGGTCGGCGTAGCGTTCGGGTTGTCGACGGGACCAGACGGCGTCACCGACGACGTCGTCCTCGCCGGTCAGGGCAACGACGCCGATTACGTGGGCAAGGATGTGCGCGGCAAGATCGTGATGATCACCAAACTGCCGTCGCCCAACAATGCTCTCGCAGCCGCCAAGGCGGGAGCCAAGGGCCTCATCTGCATGTCGGCCGGCAAGCAGCGGCACAAGATGATTATCACGCCTGTCTGGGGCACGCCGGAATTCGATCAGGTCGAAAAGATCCCGCGTGTGCATGTCGTCTCCATATCGAAGACTGATGGCGACAAGATCGTCGGGCACCTAAATTCCGGTCGCGTCCGCGCCACGCTCGTCGCCGATACGTTCGAGGGTTGGCGAAAAGTCCGCCTGCCGATGGCGGAGATCAAGGGGCAAGAGCCGGAGTTCGCGCTGGTCGGCGCACACTATTGCTCCTGGTTCGACGGCTCGACTGATAACGTGACTGGCGATGCTTGCGTGCTTGAACTCGCGCGCGTGCTCAAGAAATTCGACGGAAAACTGCGCTACGGCCTGCACTTCTGCTGGTGGCCAGGACACAGCCACGGCCGCTATTCCGGTTCGACGTGGTACGCCGACACCAACTGGCACGATCTTCACGACAACGGCATCGTCTATTTCAATATCGACAGCCCCGGCGTAAAAGGCGCCACCGTCTATGTGCCACGCCACCAGATGGCTGAGGTCTCGGAATTCAACGAGAGAACGACCACAGAGGTCACCGGATGGACGACGCTCAAGAGTGCGGATGCGCAGCTCGCGCTCGGCAAACGCGGCGACAAGTACGTTTCCTCGACGCGTCCGTCGCGCGCAGCCGATCAATCGTTCTGGGGCATCGGGCTGTCGTCTATGTCTGTCTATTCGATGCTGACGCCGGACGACGCCAACCGGGACTCCAACGTCGGCGGTTCTGGCGGTGCTTGGTGGTGGCACTCCGAACACGAAACGGTCGACAAATTCGACCCGACAATTCTCGTGCAGGATACGCGGCTCTACGCGACGATCCTGCTGAAGTTGGGAACGGCGGAGGTTCTTCCCTTCAAACTCGCCGCGATCACACAGGACTATCTCGACAGCCTGCGGGAGTTCGATGAAACGTCTGGAAACTATCTGTCTTTCAAGCCTCTGATCGCCGAGGTCAAAGCGCTCCAGAGCAAGCTCGAAAAGCTCGACGCTCAGGTTGCCAAGCTGAAGGACCCGGAGGCGACGAAGGCTGCGAACAAACTCATCCTTCGCATCGCGCGCCAACTCAACCCGGTTCTCTATCAAGTGTGCTCGCCTTTCGAGCACGATCCCGCGCTCGGCTCGCGCGCATTGCCGTCGCTAACGCCGGCACTCAGATTGCCTTCACTCAATCCAGACGGTGACGCCTTCAAATTCACGGTCGTCGGACTTAAGCGCCGGATCAACCAGATCTCCTATCAGTTGCGCGAGGCCGATCGCGACCTGCAGCAATGGTCCGCCTCCAATCATCATTGAGTCGAAGTCATTCCCTGAAGGAGCCGAACCATGTCAGCTACGTCGAAAACGTCGCCCGCAACGATGGTCGACGGCACCGAGATGATGAGCAACCTAAGCGAAATGGCACGATGGGTGAAGCTATCCGGCACGCCAGAGGAACGCGATGCGTTCGGGTTCCTCGAGCGGCGCATGCGGGAGTACGGCTATCGCACTAATCTCTTGCTCCACGACGCCTATATCAGTCTTCCCGGCAAGGCGCAGGTGCATGTAGGTGGCACGAGTATCGGCTGCATAACGCATTCGTTCTCGCGTCCGACACCGCAGGGCGGGCTTTCCGGTGTGCCCGTCTACGTCGGTGCAGGCACTGCGCAGGATTTCGCCAAAGTCGATGTGAGGGGCCGCATTGCCCTCATCGAAGGCATGGCTATGCCGGAAACGGCCAAGCGTGCATCAGACGCAGGCGCCAGCGCACAACTGCACATCAGCCACCACGAGCATATTCACGAAATGTGCATTTCACCGATCTGGGGCAGCCCGTCTCTCAGCACGCGAACCGATATCCCGAAGACCGTCGCCTGCACCGTCGCCAACGCCGATGGCGTCGCCATTCGCGACGCGCTCGCGGTCGGCAAGTTTCCTGTCGTAGCGCTGCATGCCGAAGTCGATACGGGCTGGCGAAAAACTCCACTCCTCGAATGCGATCTCGACGGCCAGGACGGTGCGAATACGCCTTTCGTGCTCATGTCTGGCCACTACGACACTTGGTACTATGGCGTGATGGACAATGGCTCGGCCAACGCCGGCATGTTGGAGGCCGCACGCATTGTCGCTCAGCGTCGCAGCGAATTGAAACGCGGTGTTCGAGTGTGCTTCTGGTCCGGCCACAGCCACGGGCGCTATTCCGGCTCGACATGGTATGTCGACACCCATTGGGACGAACTCGATCGCCGCTGCGTCGCGCACGTCAACGTCGACAGTCTCGGCGGGATCGGCGCAACCTCACTCGAAAATGCAGCCGCGATGACGGAACTGATGCATCTCGCGCGAGAAGCTGCGCAGGCGCATACGAACCAGACCTACAAAGGCAAGCGCAAAGCCCGCAATTCTGACGAAAGCTTCGTCGGCGTCGGTATACCTTCCATGTTCGGGTCGATCAGCGAGCAGGCGCACAAGGACGGACCCGCCCGCAACGCTCTCGGCTGGTGGTGGCATACGGCGGAGGATCTGATCGACAAAGTCGACGAGGCCAATCTCGTGCGCGATGCGCGTGTTCTCACTCAGGTTCTTTGGCGGCTCGCGGCGGACGAGATCGTTCCTCTCGATCACGCCGCGACGCTCGAAGCGCTCGGTGGGGAATTCGCAGAGATCCAGGATCGCCTGAAAGGCCGGTTCGAGATCGACTCCCTGATCGGGATAGCGAAATCAGCACATTCGATCGCCCGTTCGATCGGCGCGTTCCGCGGCACTGCATCGAAGCAAGCAGTCGATGTCGCCAACGCCGCGTTGATGGCTACCTCCCGCGCGCTCGTTCCCGTCGACTACAGCACGGGCGATCGCTTCGCACATGAGCCGGCACTGCCGGTCCCCAACTGGACTGCTTTGCAGCCGCTTCGCGATCTTGCCGCAACGGCGTCCGGTTCCGACGAAGAAAAATTCGCAGCCGTCGACGCCATCAGAGCACGGAACCGCATCGTCTTCGCACTGCGTGAAGCGACATCGGCCCTTGAAAGGGCACGTGCAGCTCTCGGGGTTCGATAGGCAATGAGCCAACCCAACAACGAGCAGATCTGTAAGCATTGTCGATGAGTGGCGCCAAGCCTACATGGCGTTGAGCGATCGCATCTGGGGCCGGAGGTGCGGCTGGCGGTGGACATCGCGCGCCGACGATATCGTCGACATGCAGGATGGCGGTCCTGGCCGGCTGCCTACACATGGCTAGCGGCCCGCGAGGCGCAGGGGTTCGACGAGGCGGAAGTTCTGCGCACGGAACCAGAGCCGGATGGAGTGGCGGTCGGACTTGCCGAGTATTGGGGATGCCGCCTCCAGTTGGAGCGCGTGATTCTGATTGTTGGTGAAGCGGAAAAGACCGGCATCGTCGGCCTTCGTCGTGTCCTTGGACGTGTAGGCGACGAACGAGCGTTCGAACAGCGTGACAGTTGCGCCGGGTACCGGGCGCCCAGCGGCGTCGATGACACTGCCCTCCACCAGCCCGCCGTTGTGAGCGGTGACGTAGCTATTCCATAGAACGATCGAGATCGCGAGGATGGCTGGGACAATCACCCAGCGGTTTCTGATCCAGGCCGGCAACATCATCCCTTGGTCGCTCCCGAAGTGAGGCCGCGGATGAACTCTTTTTGCGCCATGAGAAACACGAAGATGGACGGCGCCAAAACCATGACGGCGAAGGCGTAGAGCGCGCCGGTGGTGTCCTCGAGATAGGAAAGGAAGCGGGCGAGGCCGAGCGGCAGGGTTTGCATGATCGGTTCACGCGTGATGATCAACGGCCAAAGGAAGGCGTTCCACGACCAGATGAAGGCGAGGATGACGTTGGTGGCGACAGCCGGTTTCGACAGCGGCATCAGTATTCGCAGGATGACCTGGCGCTCCTTGAGGCCATCCACGCGAGCAGCATCTATGAGCGACTGGGGAACGGCCTCGAAGGCGGCCTTGTAGATGAAAATGCAGACGATGGTCGACATGAGCGGAAGCGCAAGACCGAGGTAGGTGTTGAGCAGTCCGAGCTTGGCGGTAATCAGGTAGGCGGGGATGATAGTGGCCTGGAACGGCACCAGCATACACGAGAGGAACAGAAGCATGACAGACTGCTTGCCGACGAAATGCTTGGTCAAAGCATAGGCAGCCATGGCGTTGAACACGACGTTTCCGGCGACCGCTATGGCGGAGACGATGACACTATTGAGCAGATAGCGCGCGAATGGAATGAAATACCAGACGTCGACGTAGTTGAAGAGATGCGGCGCTTCAGGGAGCAGCCGCGGCGGGTAGGCGTAGATGTTCTCGTTGGTGATCGAGGTTTTGATGACCCAGTAAAACGGCACCAGCATGATGAAGCAAACAATCACGAGAGCGCCATGCCGCAGCACAATGGACAATGGCTTGGTGCGCATGATCAGGCACGCCCCGTATCGTGAGCGCCGGCATTGCCGCCGGCGGCGCGGTTGGCGAGCCAGGTCAATGCGAGCAGCAGGATGAACTGTACGACGGTGAGGGCGGCGGCGTAGTCGAAACGCGTCTGCCCAAAGCCGGTCTTGTAGATGTGCGTGACGAGCAGTTCGGTGGCGTGACCGGGGCCGCCGCCGGTCATGACGTAGATGAGATCGAAGCTGGTAAAGGAATTGAGGATGCCGATGACGGCACAGAGAAACAGCGACGACCGCAGCAACGGCAGGGTGATGCGCCAGAACTGTGCCCAGCGCGGAACACCGTCGACGCTAGCAGCTTCGTAGAGGTGCGGGGGGACGGACTGCAGTCCCGTGAGTAAAATGATCATGTAGAAACCGATGACCTGCCAAACCTCGGCTACGATGACGGAAGGCAAGGCATAGTCGAAGCTCTGCAGGAACGGTATCGGCTTGGTGACGAGGCCGGCGGAGCGGAGCGCGTAGTTGATGATGCCGCCGCGCTCATCGTAAAGCCACTTCCAGATGATGCCGACGGCGACGGACATCAGCGGGTATGAGATAAAGACGATAGCGCGGTAAACGGAGGCGCCCTTGAGGTCGCTGTTGACGAGCAGAGCGATACCGAGGGCCAGGGCGATGGCGAATGGTGCCGCAGCGACGAAAGCCAGTGAATTAGTGAGCGACTGCCAGAAAACGTCGTCTTCGAGAAATATCTCGCGGTACTGATCAAGGCCGGCGAATTTGGCCGGTTTCAGCGGCGACCAGTATTCGAAGGAGAGGACGAGATTCCACAGCAGCGGCAGGATACGATAGAGAAAGAAGATCGCCAGAGAGGGCAGCAGAAAACACGCGACCAATGCAATGTCGCGCGTACGTTTGCGCTGGTACCATGGAGTGAAACTGCGGGTTCGCGTGTTCACGGACAGCATCTCATCATTCGTGCGCCGCTCCCCGCGGACGGGGAGAAGGCAAATGGTGCAACATCGCTCGAATGCAATTATGCGCGCTTCAACTCGCGTTGCACTTTTTTGTCGGCGTCGGCGAGAGCGGTCTTGGCATCCTTGCGGCCGAGCATGACGTTTTGCAATTCCGGCCAGAAGGCTTCCTTGACGCGGCTGTCGTTACCCAGTCGCCAGTTGCCGACCATCTTGTCGGTGTGTTCAAGCTGTGTGCGCAGCAACGCGGCGACGAAGGGGTCGGACTTGTCGAGTTCGGCAAAGTGCTTGGTATCGAAGGCGGTGTTGCCGGTGACCAGTTTGCGCAGTCTGGCAAACTCTCCGATCTGGGCTTCGTTGGTGATGAACTTCAGGAAATCCCAAGCGAGATCAGGATTTTTTGAGCCCTTGGAAATGCCTAGGCCATGCGAGTTTGGCGTGGCAAAAGAACCGGGAACGTGGGTCGCCCCGAGCGTTTCGGGCGTCACCCATTTTCCCTGACCCTTGACGTAGAAGTAGGCGGGTGCGTGAGCATGCAGCATGCCGACGTTGCCAGCGGCGAACGCGCCATTCGGCTCCACCCAGCGGCCAGTCCAGGAGATCTTATTGATAGCTCCGGACTCCGTGGCCTTGGCGAGCCGCTCGGTGACCTCGATGGCTTTCGGCGTGTTAAAGGCGGTCGTTTTCAAGTCCGTCGACAAAAGATCGACGCCGTTCATGGCGTAGAGCGGCCAATAGAGCCAATCGAAGTTGAGCGTGAGGAAGCCGGTGCTGTCGGCTGACTTCATTTTCTCGGCGTAGGCGATGATGTCGTCGAACGACTGGGGCGGGCCTGACAGGCCGGCCTTCTGAAACATGGTTTTATTCCAGAATAGGACCGTCTTCGTGAGATAGAAGGGCACCATGTAGTTGGCGCCTTCGTACACCCAGTTGCCGAGATAGTTCTGGTTGAAGCCGTTGCCGTATCCGGCATCTGCCTTGAGGCGCGACGTGATGTCGAGGAGCGCGCCTTGTCCTGCGTACTCGAGGCCGAGCGCGCCCTGCGTGTTGATGATGTCGGGCGGGGTGCCGGCCGCAAGCTGAGTCTGATAGAACGTCGGAAGTTCAGGACCCTTCTTGTCCTGCCACTCGACCTCGACACCCGGGCGGTCCTTGGTAAAACGAGCGATCCAACCGTTGATGATGTCGGCGGTATCGATGATATTCCAGGTGAGGAACGTGATCTTTTTTGGTGACTGGGCGATGGCGGGCATGGGCAGGGCTGCCGCGGCGGCGACGACCGCACCGGATTTCAGGATTTTGCGGCGATCCATCATGGTGTTTCCTCCTCGACTATCGGTGACCGCTTGATTGCGGACATCCTTTGCAAATTGAACGAAATCCAGCAGTGATTTGCCTCATGCCACCACTACCGCGCGACCGGCATTGCTGGCGGATTCTTCGGCGGCGAGGCAGACGAGAACCGCAGCACGTCCATCCTCCGCCGAAACGAGCGGACGGCCAGAGCGGAAGCCTTTTACGGCGGCCGCCGCCTGGGCTTCCAGTTCGAACACCTCGCCGGAGCGATCAACGGGTATGTTCTCGACGTCGTCGGAGCTGGTCCGCTTGAGTTTCAAATCAACACTGGGCGAGGTGCTGCGGGCGGTGTCGGCGCTCCACGTGGCGCGGATTGCACCGGCTGTCCCTGATACCTCGACCGTCTGCAAATGACCGAAGCCGGAAAGAACCTGGTTCACGGCGGCGGTCGAGCCGTTGGGAAAGCGCATCAGCACGGAGATGACCGGCTCCATGCCGGTGTCGCCGGCGCCGACCGCGTGCACGGTGACCGGTCGGCCGGCATCACGCAGATACCAAAGCGCGAGATCGAAGAAATGCACGGGCTCCTCGAGGATCCACGAACCGACGCGAGCGCGGTCGTAACGCCAGCCTGACGCGCCTTGCCGATAGGGATGACGGAACAGCGAGACGTGCACGTGCTGCGGTTTGCCGACGACGCCTTCCTCGATCAGCGATTTGATGCGTCCCCATTGCGGCGACAGGCGGCATTGGAGGCCGACGGTAAGAACGGCTTTGGAGCGCGCGGCGGCGGCGACGACGCGATCACAATCAGCGGCAGTGGTGGCCATGGGCTTCTCTACGAGGACATGCTTGCCGGCATCAAGCGCCGCGACTGCGATGTCCGCGTGCAGGTGATTGGGAGCGGCGATGGCAATGGCGTCGATGGCGGGATCAGCAATCAGCGCCTGCCACTCGCGATGAATTATGGCGGCGGGAAAGTCCGCGGCAGCAGCTGCGGCGTTGGCGTCGCTGGGGGTGGCGATAGCTGCGAGGGTTGCACCGGGGGCCTTTGCGATAGAGCGGGCGTGGAAGCGTCCGAACGCTCCGTAACCGGCGAGTGCGAATCTGAGTGGTGGCTCCATGGTGGTTTCCTCAGCGGTCTATAAATTCGCGCACGATCGTGATTGACTCTTCTAGCCGGCATTGTTCGTGTACGATGGATAGAGGATCAGATATCAATGCGACGACTCTCCGCGTCAAAGAGGTGGATGTTCTCGGGCGCGATGGTCAGCCGGACGATATCGCCGGACTTGCGGACATGCCGCGGTGGCAGGCGGGCCTGCACGTCGTGGCCGCCGAGGGTGAAGGCGACCAGTGTGTCGGAGCCGAGCAATTCGACCACACCCGCGCGAGACTCGATCTGTGCGAGTGCCGACTCGGCAGCCCAGCTGAAATGTTCGGGCCGGATGCCGACCGAGGTGGCACGCTGCAGGTCCAATGACGACGACGCAGGTAGCGGGACTTGGTTGCCGGCGACGGAAACGACTGCGGCGCCGCCATTTGCGGTGACCCTGCAAGGCAACAGGTTCATCGGTGGTGCGCCGATGAAACTCGCGACGAACGCCGTAGCCGGGCGCTCGTAGACGTCTTCCGGCGTACCGATCTGTTCGATGAGACCGCCATTGAGGATGACGATGCGGTCGGCCAAGGTCATCGCCTCGACCTGGTCGTGGGTGACGTAGATGGTGGTGGTACGCACGCGCTCGCGCAGCCGCTTGATCTCGGTGCGCATGGCGACGCGCAGCTTGGCGTCGAGATTGGACAGAGGCTCGTCGAACAGGAACAACTTGGGATCGCGGACAATGGCGCGGCCCATGGCGACGCGCTGGCGCTGGCCACCGGACAACTGGCGCGGATAGCGGTGCAACAGCTGGTCGATGTCGAGAACCTTGGCGGCCTCGGCAAGGCGGCGGGCTATCTCGGGCCTGGCGACACCGCGGTAGGTCAGCGAAAACGCCATGTTGTCGGCCACGGTCATGTGCGGATAGAGCGCGTAATCCTGGAATACCATGGCGATGTCGCGATCTTTCGGGGCGCGTTCGTTGACAACGAGGTCGTCGATGCGGATTTCGCCGGATGAAATTTCCTCAAGCCCGGCAATCATGCGGAGAATGGTGCTTTTCCCGCAGCCGGAAGGTCCGACGAGGACCACAAATTCGTTGTCGGCAACCGAAAGGTCGACACCGCGAACGACCGCGGTGCTGCCATAGGACTTTTCGAGGCGTCTCAGCTCCAGCGTCGCCATGCCGATCCTGTCGTTTCCCCGTTCGCGCATGTCGCTGGTGATAAACAGCTTATTGCTTGCAAGTGAAGCGCGTGCCAACGCAGTATTGCACAGTAGTGACAAACGGCAAGCGCTGCAGCGCTGCGGCGCCTTAATACCGGGTAGGGTCAAAATGCCGAGGATACTGATCACCGGTTGCGATGAGGGTATCGGGCGCGGATTCGCAACGACGTGCCTGGCGGATGGCTGGGAGGTGCTGGCGACGTATCGCGACGTTGCGAACAAGCTCCCGGAAGCACCGCGGCTAACAGATTTTCAGCTCGACGTGACGGAAATCGCGCAGTTCAAAAAAGTGAAGGCAGTGATCGGCGATTTACCGATAGACCTGCTGGTGTCCAATGCGGCAATCGCGCACGATCCGATGGTACTGGGCAGTCTCGATTTCGATTTCGGGCGGCGCATCCTGGATACCAACACGCTGGGACCACTTCGGTTAGTGGAGACGTTCGTCGACAACGTGGCGGCGAGCGAGCAGCGCAAGATCGTGATGATCACCAGCCGGATGGGTTCTATCGCTGCGAATATCTCGGGTGGGCATTATGTCTATCGGGCGAGCAAGGCGGGCTTGAATGCCATGGCCCGCAGCCTGGCGATCGACCTGTTTAAGCGCGGCATCATCGTAACGATGCTGCATCCCGGTGGCGTCCGGACGCGCGGCGGCAGCGAGAAGGCGCCGCTGACAGTGGAGCAGAGCGTGCAGGGCATGCGCGATGTAATCGACCGGCTCGGGCTGCACGAGACGGGACAGTATTATTCGTATTCGGGAATGCCGCTGGCCTGGTAGCGCTCGGTTCTGGTTTGTCGTGTCAATGCATTGAAATCGAAGTGGTGATGGCACTTCATGAAAGTTCAAAAGCACCAGCTCTAATTGCCGCACGATCGCCACGGTCGCGTACCAACGTCCTTCCGTGCAGACCGGTGCGCGAAACACCACCGTCTACCGCGCCTTCGAGCGTCTTCGGACGGGGCGGGCCTGAATAGTCAAGAATAGGGCCTTGGTGCCGGCCTGCACACTCCAATTCTCCACCCAGACAGCTCGCAAGTCTACTCTCTTGTACGGCGGGGTGCCGTCGTTCCGGCGCTGGCGCACAACACCCGCGTCGCGGCGCTTCTGACAACGACCCTCGCCTACTTATGTTTGTTAATCGCCAGTTATTAAGCACTGTTCAATTCGGTTTGGAAGGCGCGCTTGGCTAAAAAACTGCGGACAGTGTGGAACGGATTATCGGGCTTCCAGTTATGCTGACAGTTTCAATCACCCCCCCCCGATTGAAACTGTCGGTTGGAACCAGTTCCCCCTCATTGGTCCATCCGCATTCAGCGGCGCCAGACTCCCCCCGTCTGGCGCCGCGTGTTTTTGCTGTGATGATTATCGCGATGTGCATAGATTAGTGCCAAAATATCAGCGTTGAGACGCGAAGGGAGCAGCAGCGGGTGCCGTTGGCGGAGACATGGGTTTATCCGACCACACAAGGCCTGTTTTGCGCGCCGGGAAATTTTCATATCGATCCTCTGCAAGGTGCTGATCGGGCGTTGATTACGCATGGGCACAGCGACCATGCTCGCGCTGGCCACGGCCATGTGTTGGCCACCGCCGAAACCATCGCCATTATGAAGGTCCGCTACGGCGAAGCATGTGCCGGCTTGTTCCAAACCATCCGCTACGGCGAGCTGATTGAGATCAACGGCGTCGTGGTGCGCTATGTGCCGGCAGGCCATATTCTGGGTTCGGCACAAATTGTGTTGGAGTGGGGTGGCACGCGGATCGTAGCTTCCGGAGATTACAAGCGTGCCGCTGATCCCACCTGCCAACCGTTCGAAGTCGTACCGTGCGACGTATTCATTACCGAGGCCACGTTTGCGCTGCCTGTGTTTCGCCACGGTCCCGTCGGCAGTGAGGTTGCGAAGTTATTACAATCGATGACGCGGGACGCTGGCCGAACGCACCTGATCGGCGCTTATGGGCTTGGCAAGTGCCAACGCGTTATCAAGCTGGTGCGCGAGACCGGCTACGACAAGCCGATCTACCTGCATGGCGCCCATGTCGGCCTAACTCGCCTCTATCAGGACCTAGGCATTGAACTCGGCGATATCAGACCGGTAAGTGAAGCCGCAGCCACTGAACTGCAGGGTGCCTTGGTGCTGTGCCCACCCTCCGCTTTAGGCGATCGCTGGTCGCGCCGGTTCGGCGAGGCGGTGTGTGGCTTCGCGTCCGGTTGGATGCGCGTGCGTGGCCGTGCCCGCCAGCGGGGAGTCGAATTGCCGCTGGTCATTTCTGACCACGCCGATTGGCCGGAATTGATTGACACCATCGTCGCGACGGATGCCGCCGATGTATGGGTGACCCACGGGCGTGATGACGCTTTGGTCTATCAACTGAGCCAGATGGGCCGTCGCGCAAGAGCCTTGTCGCTGATTGGTCGTGACGAAGATGCGGAGTAGGCGCGTGAGGTGGCATGCATCACTTTGCACGACTGCTTGATGCCTTGTCGACCCATGCCGGGCGAGGCGACAAGCTTGCGCTCATGCTCGACTATTTTCGCGCCACCCCCGACCCCGATCGCGGCTGGGCATTGGCCGCGTTGACCGATGGCGTGCCGCTTCAGGTTCCCTTTCGCCGCGTGCTATCGAACCTGATGGCGCAAAGGGTCGACCCCGTCCTCTACAAGCTATCGCGTGATTATGTCGGCGACACCGCAGAAACCGTCGCACTGCTATGGCCTGAAAATGGCGGATCTGGCCGACCGCCGTCACTCTCCGAGATCGTTCAGTCCTTGCAGACCGTCAACCCGCGTGCCTTGGAACCAACCCTCGCAAAATTGCTCGACGCGTCCGACGGCACGGAACGTTGGGCGCTGCTCAAGTTCATCGGCGGCGCGCTACGCGTCGGCGTTTCGCAGCGCATGGCGAAGACGGCATTGGCCCAACTGGGCGGCCGCGACGTCGGTGAGATCGAGGAAGTCTGGCACGCATTAAAGCCGCCGTACGTCGATCTTTTCCGCTGGCTGGAGGGCCATAATGAAAGGCCGGCGACCGAAGGCGTGCCCGTGTTTCGCCCACTAATGCTGGCGACGCCCATCGAGGAGCAAGACTGGCCCGGTCTTGCTGCAGGCGATTTCGCGGCCGAATGGAAATGGGACGGCATCCGCGTGCAGGTGGCCGCCACGCCTCAGGGCGTCCGCCTGTTCTCTCGCACAGGTGAGGACATCTCCGCGACATTCCCGGAAATTGCAGGGGCTTTTTCCGGTCGCAACGTCACCGCCGACGGCGAACTCCTGGTGCTGCGCGATGGCAACGTACAACCCTTCAACGATCTGCAGCAGCGGCTCAACCGCAAGGTCGTCGCACCGAAATTGATGACCGACTATCCGGCGCACGTCCGACTCTACGATCTGTTGTTCGTCGACGGCGAAGACCTGCGCACGCTGTCATTCGAGCAGAGACGGCAACGGCTTGAAGGATGGCACGCCACCGCGGCGCCGCGACACACAGACTTGAGCCAGCTGATACTGTTCTCGCATTTCGATGCCTTGACTGCTTTGCACATCGACGCGCGGGCGGCCGGCATCGAGGGTCTGATGTTGAAGCGTCGCGCCAGCCCCTATCTTGCTGGCCGACCGAAAGGACACTGGTTCAAATGGAAGCGAACGGCACTGACGCTTGACTGCGTGTTGATGTATGCCCAGCGCGGGTCGGGCAAGCGGTCGTCGCTGTATTCGGACTACACCTTCGGGGTGTGGCGTGAAGGCGCCGATAATCAACGCGAACTGGTACCGGTCGGCAAGGCCTACTCGGGGTTTACCGACGCCGAACTCAAGCAGCTCGATGGCTTTATCAGGCAGAACACAGTCGAGACGTTCGGTCCGGTGCGCGCGGTGAAGCCCGAACTGGTGCTGGAAGTGGCTTTCGATGCCGTACAGAAATCGGCACGCCACAAATCAGGTGTGGCCATGCGCTTTCCGCGCATCCATCGCATCCGTTGGGACAAGCCGGCGGCCGAAGCCGATACGCTGGCCGCGATCGTTGCGCTGATTTGAAATGATCGCGGACCGGGACCGCTGGATAAAAAAAGTCTCGTGGCGTAAGCCAATTTCTCTGCAGCGCACGCTATGCGAATTCAAATCAGCTCGTCAATCGGCTGGAGCATTTTTCGAGCGAACAGGGCGCAGGTTTGGCTTCAAAACCCGCGCCCAAACTCAATGAACGGCCTCAGGCTTTCTTTGCCGGGATCGGCACGATAGTCATCGGCTCGGCATAGAAGCGGAACCCATCGCCCTGCTTCGCCAAGTGTCCGACGCCAGGCCAGGGGAAATGATACGCCACGAATTGCAACTTGTCCTTGGCCAGCATATCGAACACTTTCAGACGCGACTGCACCGCCTGCTTCGGATCAGTGTCGTAGGCGAATTCGGTGCGCGGCTTCTCCGTCAACAGTACCTGATGATGGGTGGTATCGCCGATGAAGACGAAGGACGCGTTCTCGCTCTTGATGACGTAGATCGTGTGCCCGACGGTATGCCCCGGCGCGGCCATCGCCTGAACGCCCGGCACGACGTCTTTGCCATCCTCTACGAACTTGATGCGGTTCTTGTACGGCAACAGGTTGAAACGCGCGTGCTTGACGAACGCCTTGAGATCGCCGGTCAGCTTGCTTTCGTCGGTCCAGAAATCATAGTCCGACTTGGCGATGTGTAGGGTGGCGTTGGGAAACAGCCGTTGTCCGCGCGGGCCGACGACGCCGCCGATGTGATCGATATGCGCGTGCGTGAAAATCACATCGTCGATGCGCGACGGTTCGATGCCGGCCTGGGCCAGCGAACGCAACAGCCGCCCGGTCGTGGTGCCGAAATCTTTTGCCGTGCCCATACCGGTGTCGAAAAGAACGAGACGCGGGCCGGTATTGAGTACCAGCACGTTCTGCTCGAGCACGATATTGTCCGTTGCCAGGAAGTTGTCCGACAGCGACTTTTGGATTTCGTCCTTGCTGAGGCCCTTGAATGCGCCCGACGGTTCGCCCAGCGCCAGCGGACCATCCGAGACGATGGTTGCCTGGAATTTGCCGATCGGGAAGCGATAGAAATACGGCGTGTTGGTTGCCGCCATCGGCATGCGTGCGTGGGCGAAATCTGGCAGGCCGGCGCCGAGGCTCAGTGCTGCCCCGCCCAGCAGCATCGAACGGCGGGATGCGCAGACTGAATTCAGCGCGGATTTTTCGACGGGCTTATCAATGTCAGACATTGTCAACTCCATCTCGTTGAAAGAACCAATTGTTTCCTCAATGGAACGAGACTTGTAACGCAGTCGTAGGAAGTTGGATATGTCACCGCCGACCGGATGCCATGCGCAAAGTGCGTAGGCGCTATGTCCAACCACTCGGTCGGCCATCAGAACATCTTGCTGGGGTCGAACGTGAAATTCAAAAGATCCCACCCGCCGACATAAAGTTCGGGCGGCAACATGTCGTAGGGTTGGCAATCGATCAAGGCGCGTGTCGCGGCGTCGGCGGCATCCAGAAAGCGCGGATCGGATCCGCTGTTTATGATGACCGGCTTCTTGGCCAGGCGTCCATCGCGTGACAACTCGATCGTCGCTTTGACAATGAGCTTACTCGCCCCTTCCATGCCGGTGTTGGGCTTCCAGCAGGTATTTACTTTTTCTCGCATCAGCCGGGCGATCATCGACAGCTTGTCGGCGGTCAGCTTGTTGTCGGTCCCTTCCCGCGCGCCGGCCGCCGGTCCCTTGAGCGCGGTCGGTGTGTCGGACTTGGTGCCGGCCGCCTGCGCCGGTTTCGGCAACGCCTTGTCCAGCAGCGCCTTCGGTGGCGCCGACTGATCTGGCGCCTTCGCCAGCGCAGCATTGACGATGCTGTCGAGGGACTGCGCGGCCTTGGCATCGGCCGCCTTCTTCGCATCCGACTTGGCTTTCAGATCGGCAAGCCGCTTGCGTTCCAGTTCCTTTTTCTTACGCTCCTCTTCGGCGAGTTTCTTCTTGCGCTCGGCCTCCGCCTTGGCTTTGGCCTCCGCCTCGCTTTTCAATTTTGCATCTGCGACGGCTTTGGCCTCCGCGCTGGCCGCCAGATCGGCTTCCGCCAGCTTCTCGTCGAGCAGCTTCTGGTCATCCGGCGTCGGCGCCGGTTTCGGCTCGACGGCGCTCGCCAGTTTTTCGGCAATCGGATCCGGCTTCGGCGGTTCGGGTTTGGGCGGCTCAACGGCGGGCGGCTCTGGTGCAGGCGCAGGTGGCGGCGGCGCTGCAGCCACCGGCGTCGGCGGCGGCACCGGCTTCGGCGGATCTTTCTTCGGCGGTTCCTTGGCGACGCCTTCGCGGCCTTCGGCCTCGAGGTTCTTGCTGTCGCGCTCGCCCTTCTTCAGGCGCACGATGTCGTCGGGATCGAGAATGCTGATCTCTACCGGCTCGGGCTTGGATTCGGCAAGCGGCGGCGTCCGCTCGATGGACAGCAAGGTCCAGCCCAGCAGCCCCAAGTGCAAAATCAGCGAGACGATGAGGCCGTAGTGCACGGCGTGTCAGGGCTCCCAAAAGAACAAGTGCAACGATTGTAAAGTCTGCATCATTTGAATTCCGATATTTCCGATTGCACGGCTGCGGCACTTGTTCATTTGGGCACCCTCAGCCCCCGACTGTGGGGTCAGTGCGCAGCGCCATCTTCTTGAACCCGGCGGCGCTCACCTCGGCGATCACTTTGGAAATGATCCCGTATTCGGCCAGCTTGTCGCCATTGATCTGCACCGGATCATCCTTGCCGCCGCGCTGCTCGCCGATGGCTTCCATTTTCTTTTTTAGATCGGCGAGTGCGATCGGATCCTTGTCCTGGCTGCCAAGATAGATTTTGCCGTCCTTGCTGATGGAAATAAGCAGCGGCTCTTTTTTTGGCGTATCGAGTTGCTTGGCCGCCGCACTCGGCAGGTCCAGCGGAATGCCGGTGGCCATCATCGGTGCCGTCACCATGAAAATGATCAGCAGCACCAGCATCACGTCGACGAAAGGTGTGACGTTGATCTCCGACATGGGCGCGTGTTTGCTCCGCCGCCGCCCGCGCCGCCCGCCGCCGCCACCGCCCGTCTTGATGCTTGCGCCCATGTGCTATTCTCCTTGGTCGCGCTTCTTATCGGAAAACCGCGTCACACCCCGGATCGACGTCCGGGGCAAGCTTTATCCGATCGCGCTCCAGTTCAAGTCCGAACGTCGATCTGGCGCGACACGATGGCCGCGAATTCGTCGGCGAAGGCTTCGAGGCGCTGCCCGAGACGCGAACTATCCGCCGAAAACTTGTTGTAGAAAATAACCGCCGGAATGGCTGCCAGCAGTCCCAGCGCGGTCGCGAACAGCGCTTCCGAAATACCCGGCGCGACAGCCGCCAGCGAGGTATTCTTCGATGCGGCAATCGCCGTGAACGACGACATGATGCCCCACACCGTGCCGAACAGGCCGACGAACGGCGCCGTCGATCCCACCGTTGCGAGAAACAGCAGGCGGCGATCGAGTTGTTCCATCTCGCGGCTGATGGTGACGTCCATCACCTTTTCAACGCGCATCTGGATGCCGCCGAGGGCGCGGATATTGCCTTCCACCGAGCGCTTCCATTCGCGCATGGCGGCGACGAACAGGCTGGCCATCGAAAACGTGCGGCCTCGGTTGAGCCCGGCATAAAGTTCGTCGAGCGATTGGCCTGACCAGAACAGTTGCTCGAACTTGTCGGCCTCGCGCCGCGCACGGCGAAACGCGAACACCTTTTCCACGATGATCGCCCACGACCAGACGGAGGCGAGCAACAGGCCGAACATCACCACCTTGACGACCGGGTGGGCGGTCAGGAACATTTCCAGGAACGAGAACCCGCCGGGGTTGCCCATCGTCACTTGCGTCTTAACAATCTCCGCCGGATTCATGTCCCCGCCTGTCGGTCGTGTGCGTCGTGTCGGTCAGTTCTGAACGTTGGTCGCGAAAGCGCAATCGTGCGACAACGCCACATGCGCCACTGTCTTAACAGCCGTTTCAATGTGACGGAATGAGGACCCAGCCTCGTTGCACGTCGCCGAACCAGTTATACCCAGGCGATGTGCCGCTGCGACGGGCGCGCTACCCGTGCCGGGCCAGGATTTTCCGCACTTCGGCCACCATGTCGGCTTCCGGCACGGTGACTTGGGCGGGGCGGGCTTCTTTCCACGCCTTGTTGTCGGCGATCCCGGCTGAGGCCTTGGCGCCTTCGATCAGATCCTTGATCTGGATTTCACCTTTTTCGCGCTCGTTGGAGCCCTGGATGATCACGCACGGCGCGCCGCGGCGGTCGGCGTATTTCATCTGCGGTTTCATGCCGGAGGTGCCGAGGTACATCTCGGCTGGAATGCCGGCCTGCCGCAGGGTTTGGGTGAGCTTCTGGTAGCTATCGACGCGGTCCTTGTCCATGACGAGGACGACGACGGGGCCGGTGGCCTTGATGGCTTGCTTATCGAGGGCGGTCAGCGCCGCCAGCAGGCGTGAGACACCGATCGAGAAGCCCGTGGCCGGCACGCGCTCGCCGGTGAAGCGGGCGACCAGATCGTCATAGCGCCCACCGCCGCCGACCGAGCCGAAGCGCACCGTCTGGCCATCGTCGTTCTTGACCTCGAACGTCAGTTCCGCCTCGAACACGGGGCCGGTGTAATAGTCGAGCCCACGGACCACGGAGGGGTCTATCCGAATCCTGCCGTCGTCGTACCCTGCGGCCTTTACCTGAGACCAAATTTGTCTCAATTCAGACAGGCCGTCTAAACCCCGAGCGGATTTTAGTACTCTGCTCGATATTCCACCGATGATTCCATCAACCCTGCGGTTCTCGTAAACACGAACGTCGGCAAGCTCTGCACCATGTGCTTTGTTCGGGACGCGTTGGACTGCTAGAGCCTCGTCCGCAAAACTTGGCACTTCAAAGAGGACCAAAATTTGCGCCATTTGTTCGTTTGATAATCCGGCACCCTTTGTAAAGTCTCCCGACTCGTCACGTCGCCCGTTGCCAAGCAGCAGCCGAACTCCTTCAAATCCAAGTCGATCAAGCTTGTCAATTGCACGCATCACTATCAGCTTGCGATCTTCGCTTTCGGCACCACTAAGCCCGACGACTTCCATCACACCGTCAAGTACTTTGCGATTGCTGATTTTGACAACATACTGCCCACGCGGAATCCCCAGCGCTTCGATGGCGTCCGCCATCAGCATGCAGGCTTCGGCGTCAGCCGCGATGTTGTCGGTGCCGACGGTGTCGGCGTCGCACTGCATGAACTGACGAAAGCGGCCCGGCCCCGGCTTTTCGTTACGCCAGACGGGACCCATGGCGTAGCGGCGATAGGGCTTCGGCAGCTTCTGCGCGTTCTCGGCGTAGAAGCGGGCGAGCGGCGCGGTCATGTCGTAGCGCAGGCTCATCCAGGCCTCATCCTCGTCCTGGAACGAGAACACGCCGGCATTGGGCCGATCCGCATCGGGCAGGAACTTGCCCAGCGCGTCGGTGAATTCGATGGCCGACGTTTCCAGCGGCTCGTAGCCGTAGGTTTCAAACACCTTGGCCAGCGTTGCCAGCATGCGCGATTGCGCGCGGATCTCGGCGCCGCTGACATCGCGGAAGCCTTTGGGCAGGCGGGCGTCGGGGCGGTTCGGCTTATTGACGGCAGGTTTGTCGGACATGGGATCTCACACGGCAGGCGGCGGGCGCCTGAGGTTTTGCGCGAAGCCGATTGCTTCCCGCCAAATAAGCCCGCCTTGTAGCGCAGGCACTGTGAGATCGAAAGCGCCTTGAACAATGAGAGCCGCTCGTGGAGGCCACTGGCGGCAATGATTGTGCCGACCTCACTGAAGCGCCATATATTTGATGCTGAACAATGCCATGGAAATCACTTCGGCACAGTTTCGTCGAAATGGTCGCCGAAAGCGTTTAACTGCTGCATCGGGATGAAATGCCGCTTGCCGGTCTGCTCCGGCCGTTTCGGCTCTGGTTGTAGCGGAACGATTTTCGCTTCTTGTTTATTGTGCTGCTTTTCGGAAACCCGCTCACACGTTGCCAGAGGCAATCCAGTCCATGAAAGGACGAACTATGAAACTACATCCGAAGACCTGGATCCTCATCGCCGACGGTGCGCGCGCGCGCATCCTGCAGTATCACGGCCCCGGCCAACACTTGACCGAAGTCGCTGGTCACACCTACGACGCCGACCATTCAGCCACGCACGACCTCGTCACCGACAATGCTGGCCGCAGCTATAGCTCGGTCGGCCCCGGTCGTTCTGCGATCGAACCCCATACCGATCCGCATCGCGATCTAAAGACGCAATTCGCACACCGGCTGAACGACGTGCTGCAGCGCGAACTCGCTGCAGGCGCCTTCGACAAATTGATCGTCGTCGCAACACCGGTCACGCTCGGAGACTTACGCCAAAATTACTCGGCGCATGTAAAAGGCGCGATCACCGGCGAGGTTGCCAAGGATCTTACCAAAACGCCGGATGCCGAGATCGCATCGCATCTCGGTGATGTTCTCAATATCTAAAATGCTGTCGACATTCGATGGCGCGGGAAAATTAACGACGGCTTCCCGCGCGCTAAGGCAATAGCGCCCGCCGAGCACGCCTGGCGCTACAGTTGCTTCAGCAGATATCGGACGGTCTTGGCGCCGCTATCCAAGGTCGCTCGGCCGACTTCCACAAAATCATGGGCTGCGTGAAATCGGTCCGACAGCGGGTTCGGCGGTTCGACATTGACCTCGCACACGACCACGTCATTCCCGAGTGACGCCGCCCGCGCGAACAGGTCCGCATAGAGCAAACGCCCGACACCGTCGTTACGATGCGCCGCACCCACGACAATGCGATCGATGTACAAAAAGCGCGCGTAGCGCTGACGAAACCACAAAAAGTGCACGCCGTCGTAGGCGTCGTTGTGCTGAAAGGCGAGCAGCAACCCGGCAGCTGGTTGCACAAAAGTGGCCACGCTGGCGGTCGCGATCATCTGCTCGAATTTCTCCGAAGACAGCAAGGACGTTTCGCGCGCACTGGCGTTGTTCAGTTCGAGCAAGTCCGCCCGAGGTGCGCAGCCGTCATGCAAATCTCTGACGATGGATGCCATCTCTCGCCCGCTGATCGCATTGCCTCAAAACTTGAAGCCGTAGCGGATGCCGAGATCGTCGAGGCCTTCGTTGGATTTCTGCGTATAGCCGTTCGATGTGTGTTCGAAATAGACCGACAACGAGTGCCCGCCCTCGAAGCGATAGCCGATTTCTGCCGGGATATGAAACAGCACGCGGCTGCCCAGCGCCTTGTGGTCAAGCGAGACCGGATCGCGATAGCCGTTGTGCAAGGCCGCACCCAGGCCCAGCCCAAAGAACACGCCCAACCCGGTATTGGATTCCCAGCGCGCATCCGCATATGCCTTGCTGGTGCCGCCGCCGCTGTTGTAGCTGCCGCCGATTACCGGTCGCACCGTGCCGCCGAGAAAACGCACAGACGGCGAAAAGATCAGCTCGGCGTTGAAATCCGGCCGCGAATTCTCGATGCGCCAGCCACTCCACAGCCCCGGCACGTCGTGGGCCAGAATGCCGAGGCGGACCTCATCGATCAGGGGGCGCGCCTGCTGCGCGGTTGCGGGCGCAACAAACGACCACACCGACGCAACCGCCGAAAAAACGCAACAGATCGATTTGCCCTTGAATTTGATCACCGACGGGGATTCCTGAATGTGGGAAGCGCGGATGCCGAAACCTCAAAATGGCCGCCCTGGGCGAAACTGGACGAGGCAATCGCCACGTGAACTATCTGAAGCCTCTTACCAGAATACGCGGACCAACGCACTGCGGCGGTGCAACGAACTGGCACTTAATTAACAATATTACCGCGGATGGTCCGTGATTATGACGGCGCGCGCGTAAAGGATCTGTCGCGTCGTTACGACTTTAGATAATCGTACACCACTTCACCCAGGCCAAGTGTCAAATCCGCCACTATGTGCACCGCTGATAGCACCTCGCGCACCGGCAACTCAGCCACCGGCGCCAAAGCGTGATCGCCAAGCTCCAGCCCCGCCGGCCCCGACCAGGCGCCCTTCACCGTGATGTCCTCGAGTTTGTAGCGCACCAGCTCACAGATCCGCGGGGTGCAGTCGACGTGCGGGATGATTTTCAACAGGAAGCTGGGTGTTTCAAGCGACGCTTTGATCGCCACCGGATCGAGCGACTTGTGCTTATACCCCATCGTGCCCGTCGCCACCCGCACCGAACCGTAGTCAAGTGAGCCAACAAGCGTGTCTTTCTCGGTGCGCAAGCAGGGCTCACCGAGCTTTTTCGGGAACCCCCAGATTTCCCGGCCGCCGGCGATGGGCCCCTCGTCGTTCAAGTACATCGAATGGACGTACCCGCCGGCCTTGCCCTGGAACATGACGGGAATGACTTGGCCCGATTCGGTATAGTCGCCAAAGCCGGTGCTATCCGGCATCCGAATGAATTCGTATTTGACGATCGGGTCGGTGAACGTGAGCGGCTCCGGCACGACCGCCCGCAGCGCATCCGGATCGGTGCGATAGGTGATGATCAGATATTCGCGGTTGACGAACCTGTAGGGCCCGCGCGGAAACGACGGATTTGTCAACGGCATGGCGAACGCCTGTTCGCGAACGTCAGAGATTTTCATCGATAATCCCTTGCTACAATCATCGAATACAAAAAACGCAAGCTTCGGCCGACCGAAGCTTGCGTTAAAGGCCGGCGCAAAAAATCATAGAAAAAATCCGCGCGCGTGCCGGCGTTACGCGGTCAACTTCGACTTGTCGTAAGGGACATGCTTCTCATCCAGTAACTGGGTGAGTTCGCCCTGCTGGAACATCTCGCGGATGATGTCACAACCACCGACGAACTCGCCTTTGACGTAGAGCTGTGGAATGGTCGGCCAATCTGAGAAGCTTTTGATGCCCTCGCGAATACCCATGTCTTCCAACACGTTCACGTCTTTGTAGTCGACGCCGACATGGCCGAGAATTTGGGCGACTTGGCCCGAGAAACCGCATTGCGGGAAATTCTTGGTGCCCTTCATGAACACCACGACATCGTTCGACGCTACGGTCTTGCGGATCCAGTCGTGGACAGCTTGCTCGCTCATATCGATCTCCTCGGGAGCGTATCGGTTGTCGGGAGATGTGGGTATCTGCGAGCTGGAGTCAATAAGGCGCGAACCCGATGCCGTCAGGCGACCGTGTTGCACTCCTGTTCTTTACCGAAATGTTCGGCCCAGCCATGACGGCACCGCGTCAGCATCTCGACAGTTTGCTGATGGACGCTGTTCAAATCTACCGACGTGCGGCACGGCTCATAGTTCGCCAGGTCCCGAAACACATACTGGCTGCCCTTCAGGCTCCACAAACCAAGCGGGTGCGCGCCCAGACACAACAGCACGCCGTATGGATTTTCCGGCACCAAATGTCCGTGCAGTCCCGCTATATCAGGACTTGCGGCAAGCCAGCGATAGAGTCGAAGATCGGCAGGGTGGGTCATGTTAGCGGACACGCCTATCGGGGTTCGCATTGTTTTTACGCCTCCCGCTCTGGACCTTCAACAACAAGCCGGAGAATTGGTAGAGTATCCATTAAAATGCGTCGGTCCCCGTTAACCACTGCTTCGTCGTGTTAGCAGCAGGTACGGAGACCGTATGCCTCAGTTGCCTTGGCGGTCAGTGGACCGCATGGTCAAACGCTTTCAGCATGGATATTCCCTTGGCCGACCGCCGACCCAAACTTGCAAACGTTGCCGACGCGCTGCCGGCGCTCGACAAAGGCGTTGCTGCACGCTTGGTCAAAGCAACCGGCGAATTGCCGGCGGCGACGGCCGCCGCAGCATCTCCGGGCCCCAACAAGCGACCGCCGCTGACTGCCCTGCTGACCCTGAGGCCGTACATCCTCCGGCAGCGCGCAATGCTGACTGTTGCCGCGCTGGCGATGGTGGCGTCCGCGCTGGCGATGCTGGCAACCCCTGTCGCTGTCCGACGCATGATCGACCAAGGTTTTTCCGGCCGCGACGGCGCCGTCATCAATAGTTCGTTCATCATGCTGATCGGGCTCGGATCGCTGCTGGCGCTGGCCAGTTCTGCCCGCTTTTACAGCGTCAATTGGCTGGGTGAGCGGGTGGTCGCCGACCTGCGCGCCGACCTCTTCCGCCACCTCGTGACCTTGGGCCCATCGTTTTACGAAACGACCCGCTCCGGCGAGATCATGAGCCGCCTCACCGCCGATACGACGCAGCTGAAAGCCGCCTCCGGCTCGACCATGAGCCAGGCCGCCCGCAATACCATCATGCTGATCGGCGCCGTCGGCATGATGATCGTCACCAGCCCGAGCCTGACGGCGATGGTAGCCTTGGCCATCCCGGCGATCGTGCTGCCGCTGATGGCGGCCGGTCGCTCGGTGCAAAGCAAATCGCGGGTCGCCCAGGATAGTTTTGCCGAGGCCTCTGCCTACGCCGCCGAAAATCTTGCGGCCATCCGCACGCTGCAGGCCTCCACCAACGAGAGCTTTGTCGGAAGGCGTTTCGCCGCTGCAAGTGAAGCGGCTTTTCAAGCCGCTCGCGGCCGGCTCAAATCGCGCGCGGTGTTAACCGCCGCAACGATCCTGCTGATCGTCGCCAGCATCGTTGGCGTGCTCTGGTTCGGCGCCAGCCGGGTGGTCGCCGGCGAGTTGTCCGGCGGGACGCTCGGCCAGTTCGTCCTCTATGCTTTATTCGCCGGGGGCGCGCTGGCGGAACTGGCCGAAGTCTGGGGCGAGGTGAGCCAGGCCGCAGGCGCCGCAGGACGGCTTGCTGAACTGCTCGCGCTGACGCCAAGCATCAAGGCGCCGCCGCAGCCCGTTGCACTCCCGACCCCTTCACTCGGCACCGTGCGCTTCGAGGATGTTTACTTCCGCTATCCCGCGCGCCCCGAAACGTCGGCGCTGACCGGTGTCACCGCCACCATCAAGCCCGGCGAAACCGTGGCCATTGTCGGCCCGTCCGGCGCCGGCAAAAGCACGCTGTTCCAGCTGCTGCTGCGCTTTTACGATCCGCAGGGTGGCCGCGTCCTGTTCGACGGCGTCGACATCACCCTGGCCGACCCCACAGACGTGCGTCGGCGCATCGCCATGGTGCCGCAGGAGATCGCGCTGTTTGCCGAAACGGTGGCCGACAACATCGCCTATGGCGCGCCCGGCGCCGGCCAGTCATCCATCGAGGCCGCCGCCAAGGCCGCCGAAGCCGACGCGTTCATTCGCGCGTTGCCGCAAGGCTACCAGACCCTCGTCGGCGAGCGTGGCGTGATGCTATCGGGTGGCCAGCGCCAACGCATCGCCATTGCGCGTGCTATTTTGCGCAACGCGCCGATCCTGCTGCTCGACGAAGCTACCAGCGCGCTCGATGCCGAAAGTGAAGCAGCCGTTCAGCGCGCCCTCGAAGGCGTGATGGCCAACCGTACGACTTTGGTCATCGCCCACCGGCTCGCCACTGTCCTGAAGGCCGACCGTATCCTCGTGATGGATCACGGTCGTATCGTCGAGGAAGGCACGCACGCCGATCTCGTCGCCCGGGGCCAGCTCTATGCCCGCCTCGCCCAATTGCAGTTCGGCGTCGGGTCGCGCTGATGCTGCTTTATTAACGAATTATTGATCGTCCGCCGCTAATTTTATGAACATCGGTAAGTTTGCGTCCAACAATTCGCGACGATATTCGGACCACCGGCCATGTGGCGATTCTTGAAATTTTTGTTGCAGGCCGGTGCCGTCGTCGCTGTGGCCGCGCTGTCGTTTCTCGCCATGGAAAAAGCCGCCATTCCCGGCGCCGGCGGCATCGCCAACGGCATCGTCGCGGCCGCCGGCGGCATGATTCTCGGCCTTATCTTCGGCTGGTTGCGTGGCATCCCCTGGCACCGCCTACCCGTCATGTTTCGGGCATGGCGGTTGCGTTTTGCGAACCAGTGCGCCTGGGCAGCCCTCGGCATCGTCTCCGTCGCCGTGCTGATGTATTACTAACCAACCTTCATTGACATCGACCGATGCGAAAACTTGTAGGTTGGGTCAAGCGCTTCAGCGCGACCCAACAGCGACCGGTGAGGTTGCCGCGTTGGGTCGCGGCCAAGCGGCCTTGACCAAACCTACGACCTCGGTGCCCATAGCGCACTGCTACTTCCGCCACGTATGTTGCGGCTTGTAGCCGAGCACGCGTCGCGCCTTCGCGATCGACAGCAGCGTATCGAAATCGCCGAGGTCGGCCGCCACCGGCACGCCCGGAAACACCTTCGCCAGCAATTCGCGATTAGTTTGCGGCATGATCGTATCGGCCGCAGCGATCGTAAATATTTCGGCGCCACCGCCGACATCCGCCTCTAGGCACAGCCGGCACGCCTGCCCGACATCACGGCTGTCGACCCAGCTCCACATGTTCCAGCTTCTCAGTGCGGGATCGGCGGCATACGCAGGAATGGCCTGATAATCCTGCGCTTCGAGAATATTCGAAATGCGCAGACCGATGAATTTGGTGCCGGGGTTCCAGCGATGCATCTCCATGGCCATCTGCTCACACATTGATTTGGCCAACGCATAAGAACTCTCCGGCTTCGGCGGATGTTCTTCGGTCAGCGGCGCGGCAACCGGAATGCTGCGCGTGAATGGCAATCCGTACACCGTCTCGCTCGACGCCCACACCACCCGCTTTAGGCCAAACAGCGTTGCTGCACTGAAGATATTATACGTGCTCATCAAGTTGTTCTGGAACGTGACGTTGTCGGGCGCCAAGCCCGGCGCGGGAATGCCGGCCATGTGGATGATGGCGTCTGGCTGCCCCAACGGTGAGCGTCGCCGATCCATCGTACCTGCCGCTCGCCGAATGACATCGACAGCCTGCCCCATGTCGCACAGGTCCGCCTTTATGAAGTGACAGTGCTGTTCGCGCGGCGGCACGATGTCGACATTCATGACTTTGTAGCCGTGCGCCAGCAGTTCGCGGATAGCAGCGGTTCCGGCTTTGCCGCTGCCGCCCGTTACAACGATGCTGTGCATGCTCACTCTCGTTTGTCTGACGGTGATTCAGATGGGCTGCGACTTGCGCCGCTGGATGTGCGCGAGATGCAGCGCCACAGCTGCCGCGTTGGATACATTCAGACTGTCGATCTTGCCATCCGTCGCAATGCGGCAGATGCGCGTGCAGGTTTCCCGCGTCAACTGACGCAATCCCTTGCCTTCCGCGCCGAGCACGAACACCGGTTGCTCCGGCCAATCGATCTCATCGAGCGTCTCACTACCTTCGCCATCGAGCCCGATTACCGTGCAGCCCGCCGCTTTCAGATCTTCCAGGCTGCGCGCCAAATTCTGCACCCGCGCCACCGGAATATGCTCCAGCGCGCCTGATGCAGATTTTGCCAGCGTGCCGGCCAGCGGCGGCGAATTACGCCGCGTCATCACCACACCCGCGGCGCCGAATACTGCCGCCGAACGCAGGATGGCGCCGACGTTGTGCGGATCGGTCACCTGATCGAGCACGATCAGCGGCCGCCCCTTCGCCGTACGCGCCAGTGCGTTCATCGGCAATTCCGGCAACGGTTCCGTTTCCAGCAGCACGCCCTGATGCACGGTGTCTTCGCCGAGCCGCTTGTCGAGATCACGCGGATGCACACGCTCGGCCGTCACCCCGCGCGCCGCCAGCGCCGCCTGCATGCGGTTTTCGGCATTCTCCGTCAGATACAGCTTGGCGATCACGCGTGCAGGATTGGCCAGCGCCGCCTCCACCGGATGAATGCCATACAGCAACACAACACCGTCGGCGTCGCCGTCGCCGCCTTCCCAGGGCGGCGGTGGTCGCCTCTCGCGCGGCGCACGCGGCTCGCCCCCCGCAGACGGCTTACCGTAGCGTTTCTGCGGCGGCGCATGGGGACGACGGGGCCGATCGGTGCTCATAGGCGGTTGGTATAGCCACGCCGCGGCGCTGGCAATTCCGTTTCGTTGTCTAACCAGGAAATCCCTTAAATTGAGTCCCCTAGCTATCTGCGGCAGACTGGATAGAATGCTCAAACATACCAATCTGGAAAAAAATTTAGGGGAAATGCATGAGGAAGCAAACAATGCGGGCGACCGCAGTCGTCGCTGGCTTGGCTCTGTCGGTCGCCGCAGTGTCGGCGTTTGACGGCTGGCATCTCGTCGATTCCACGACGATCGACGGCAAAGGCTCGGCCTGGGACTATCTTTCACTCGATGCAGCCGCCGGCCGGCTGTACATCGGTCATCGCAAAGAAGGCCTGCAGGTTTTTGACATCGCCGCCAAGAAACTGCTGAAAACAATCGATAATACGACGTCACAGTCGTCGAACGGTGCCTTGTTGCTGGCTGAGTTCGACCTCGGCATTTCCAACAACGAAGACGGCACGATCACACCGTTCAAGTTGTCGACACTGGAAGCCAAGGCGCCGATCAAGCTCGGTGAAGAGCTCGATACCAGCCACTACGATCCAGCTACCAAACGCATCATCGTCAACATGGCCTCCGGCAAGGATGGCACCGAATTGATCGTGCTGCAGGCGCCGTCGCTCGAGAAAGTTGGCGTCATCAAGGTCGCGACCAAGAAGCCTGAGCATGCCGAGGCTGATGGCAAAGGCAACTTCTACCTGGCCGGCCGCGATACCGAGAAGGTCTACAAAATCGACACCAAGACCATGGCTGTGACAGCTGAATGGGCGACGCCGGGTTGCGGCCAGACCAATTCGGTCGCACTCGATATCGCCAACAATCGGATCATGCTCGGCTGCCGCGGCAACAAGGACAACAAGCCCGCATTCGCCGTGATGGATGCCACTGACGGCAAGGTCATCTACACCAGCGAAGTCGGCGGCGGCAACGACGGCGTGATTTATGATGCGGACTTGAAGCGCGTGTTCCTGTCCAACGGCGTCAACGCCATCATGAACATCTTCGAGCAGGTCGACGCCAACACCTATAAGCCGGTTGAGATGCTGGGCACTCATGCCGGTGTCCGCTCGATGGCGATGGATCCGAAAACTAAGAAGATCTATGCCGTGACCGCCGAAGGCACCGCCGACGCCGCCAAGAAGATCACGACCAGCGTGTCGCCCTGGTACGCCAACACGTTCTTCCCGAACACCTTCAAGATCCTCACCTACGCGAAGAATTGAAAACCGTTCGACCAAGTCTATGCATCCAGGGCCACTCGAAAGGGTGGCCCTTTTCCGTGTCCATGGCAGGTGATCGCGCGCCAGAAAGCGCTGACGCCGTGCACGAAGACTCCCGCTTTTCTTTCTTGTTCCCCCATCTTACCGGAGGCGTGTCTCCGACTCGACGGGGGGAGGCAAAAAAGGGGAATGCGGCCGAAAGCGATCGCTTCCCGCTGGCGCGCCACCGGCCAGCCCACCCGCTGAACCACCCGTTTATGCTGCTTCCTTTCTTCCTCCCCCTCGATGGGGGAGGGCGGAACGCCTTGGCGATAGATCGGCATCTCGGTGTTCGCGTCGGGCTCATGGCCGAGCTATCGCTTAGGCGTTCCGGGTGGGGGTGCCTCGACCAAACGCTCCGCAGCCGACACCCCCATGTCGCGCGGCAATGCGCGTTCTCACCGAAATTGTCGCGCTACACCCCCACCCGACGCGCCTAGAATGAGTTAGTCCGCGCCTGCGAATGTTGCCCGACCGGCGCTGCGCGATTTAACTCATGGCGCGTCGCCCTCCCCCATCGAGGGGGAGGAAGAAAGTACAAGGTGCATGTTGGTAAATTGGTTAACGCCGCGCGATGGGGAAAAACGCGCCAGCCGCCACGGCGTCTGAGAGCGGAGCGCGAATGGCGCCATCGGGTGGGGTTTGCACCACCCTACTCGTCCGGGTTTACACCGGCCGTGTTCGTCGGGGTTTACACCCGCCTTGGTCGTCGGCGCTTACAGCCGCTTCAGCGGTATTAGGTAGCAACGGCACCAAGAAAAAATACTGCTTGAGGCGCGTCATTCCTCCTCTTTCGGGGGGCGTCCAGTTTTGAGTTTGCTTAAGGCCGCTAGCACCTCTTGGTCATTGCGGAAATGATATCTCAGATTTTGTGATGAGACCTCGCCAAACCGTTTCGCCACGACGCTGATCCGCTCCCCACCAAGTATCATCACTCGCGCTTTGGCGACCATTTCAGGCGTTATCGTTGAGACGCGCCCTCGTTTGGTAGACAACGACCTAAAGGCATGCCGCTTTCGCTTAGGCTCCGTCATGTCGACGTTTTCTGGTATCGGCTCGTTGGATAGCCAGTAGCCGTAAGGAGGAAGATGAACGACAACGTTATTTGTCTTCGCTTCCCATAGGCGGTTCCACGCCTGCTTGGTTTCGTTCGTTCCGCCAATCGGATGACCACGCGACCGAAATTCATCAACAACCTCGCCACTCTGTAGTGGCCGCCCAACCTCGCGCAAAACGGTCACCAGGAATGACTCAAACACTTCTTGAGCCATCCCAGACCCGGCCCGGCCAAACGTTTCGCCTACTGTTCCTCCTGATGCAGCGTCACTCACACCAGACAGAAGTTCGCGCGTCAATTGTATCCATTTCTCAAGGCGACCGACCTCGTCAAGATCGGCTCGAATGCGATCTTGCAACTCCTTTCGCTTACGAAGCGCGGCTTCAAGTGCAGTATCCGCCATCCGTTATGAGCCCAATGCCGACCATTTTAGTTGAAGTTACCCAACACAGATGACATTTAACCAAATACAAATCAAGTGGACTTGCTCCTTTTTATTCTTTTTTCGTATAAACATAGTTGACGGCGCTATCTGAGCGTGAGTATTAAGCTCGGGCCGCCTTTGTTCCGCGTGCGGTTTCAATGAGAGGAATTGGGTATGACATTACCCTGACGGCTTTCCGGGGAGCACGCGGCTCCGACCCTGGAAAGAAGTTCGGCCCCACGCGGATCAGGCGTGAGGCCGAACAAGGACCGCAAAATTGAACCGGCTCCAGCAAGAGGCGGCGCAAACAGTGCAGGGTCACCACCCTTTTTATTGCACTGTTCTGCGTCGATTTCAAGTGCTGGAGCCACCATTTTAGCTCCATTGGAGGCCCATATGGCTATTCCAACCACTCCACGTCGCCGCGATAACAAGAAGCACCCCATGAGCTTTGCCTAGGCGTGTCACGCGCTCTACTTGGTGAAAGTCGCTGGCCTCTCGCAAACGGAGGCTGCAATCATGCTGCGCATTAACGTTGGCTAGGTCTCGCACGTCGTCAACCGTCGGCGTTACCCGAACGCGAAGCCTGTTGCTCCTGAATTGGAGGCTGCTGCTTAGGCGGCGCTGGTATCGGACCACTAACGGAGGCGGCTGGAAACATCATGCCGGCCGCCTCTAGTGCGCGGGTAATTGCCTCCAAATTGTTCGCTATCGGCGTTCGCTTCCCGCTCTCGTAGTCTTTGATGGTGGACAGCCCGACCTTCGCCCTATCGGCAAGCTCGGCCTGAGTCCATGCCAACCAATTTCGCGCTGCTCGAATCTGTTCAGGGCTCATCGCCATGCAATTACAAATTATTTGGCCGCAGTCAACCTTTTTGGTTGACATAACCCATAATAGGCTATTACAGCTTAGGTCAACCAATTTAGGTGACCTTAGACTTCATGGCGCAACACTTCCTACTCACCGCAAAGGCACGGAGCTTGTCGCTCCGGAGTATCTTTGCGGCTGGTGAGGAAGCCGCCTTCAAGACTTTTTGCACTGTGCGCTGGCAAGAGACGGACGGCGAGCCGGTCTGCCCCAAGTGCGGATGCCTCGACGCGTACAAGATCACCACCCGCCGCAAGTTCAAGTGCAAGAATGCGGGCTGCTATCATCAATTCAGCCCCACCTCGGGCACCATCTTTGCCAGCCGCAAGATGGCGTATGTTGATTTGCTGGCGGCGATCTGCATTGTTGTGAACGGCGTCAAAGGCGTGTCGGCTCTCCAACTCGCTCGCGATATCGACTGCCAGCACAAAACGGCGTTCGTGATGTGCCACAAACTCCGCGAAGCGATGGCGGCAGAGATCGCAGGCGCGACCCTGGAAGGCACCGTTGAAGTCGATGGCGCATACGTCGGCGGTTACGTGAAGCCGGCCAATCACAAGCATAATCGCGTCGATCGTCGCCTTGCTCAGAACCAATCCGGCAAGCGCCGCGTGGTTGTCATTGCTCGCCAGCGCAAGGGCCGCACCATCACCACAGTGACCAAAACCGAAGCGGATGGCGTGGCGTTCGTGAAGGCCGTTGTGGCAGCCAGCGCCACCGTTCACGCAGACGAAGCCAGCCATTGGGACGCGCTGCACGCCAAGTTTCGCACCATGCGCATCAACCACTCGGAAGCCTATTCCAAGAACGGCGCGTGCACGAACCAAGCCGAGAGCTTTTTATCTCGCCTTCGTAAGATGGTGGAAGGTCAACACCATCACGTCAGCCCGCAGCACCTTCACCAGTACGCGACCCACGCTGCATGGTGTGAGGATCATCGCCGCGAAGACAACGGCCAGCTTTGCCACCGTGCGCTCGGGCTGGCGTTGGCGCATCCAGTCAGCCGGGCCTGGAAGGGGTACTGGCAGCGAAACAATTGAACAGCGCAGTCCGCTGCGGCTATACTTGGAATAAAAATACAACAACTATTTGTATTTACTGCATAATAACCAACAATTCGTGAGTCTGCTATTGCCGTTGCACTAAATCAGTCTATATGTCAATCTAGAAAAGATGTGTTGGGATAGTCTTTGTCCACACCAACATGGGCAAATCGGTAGACATGCAACCGAGATACGTGATCCTTGTGTTCTGGGATCACAAGGAAGGTTGCAATGGCAAGTGCCGTCAATGGTGAAATTTGGGAAAGGGCAGTCTGGGCGCTTTCGGAATTTGGCCCATGGCCATTGGCGATCTGCATCGTGCTAGTTACTTTTGTGGTTTATTTACCTAGTATCATCCCGGCGATGGCTGCTGCGTGGAAGGTAAAAAAAGAAACCACCCAAAAGCTTGCTCACAAGCAACACGAGTTCGAAAATAAAATAATTCGGAAAGTGCCCGACACAAAACAACCAAATCGCCTACCTAGTAGTTCAGACAAGAGAAACACCAGACGATGAAGGAGATCCGTCATGCTGTTTGAATGGGTATTAGCCTCAATCGTCACTGTTGTTCTATGCGCCGCTATCGTCAGGCTTCCGCAGTCGCTGCGGAAGCGGGAAGATCGCTATCGCTCAATTTCCGAACTGTCAGACAGTTTTTCCGTGTCGTCAGGCGCAGCAATCAAGAGTGCCGAGTCCATGGAAGTGGTGAATTTTGTTGCCTCGCTAGGAGCAATGTTTGGCAAACCAACTCTTGTTCGGAGGCTGGTTCTGTCTGCGTTAACGGGAAAGCTTAAAAGGCAATCAAACCATCCGACAGCGTCTGCTCTAGCATTCCTTAGTGAGTTCAAGAGACAACCGAAAGAGGTTCGCGACCAAGTAATATCAGCAATGGCCTGCGCCTGCTTGGCGAGCGCTTTAGAGTCACCTTTTCTCGGTCGCATATTTCGTAACATCATGGTCCCAAACCCAAAGGTTCAGAGAGATTCTTTTGCAGCGTATGTTCCGGAAGTTGAACGCATCTCTCATTTTAAGGTGCCTCTGGCCGCATGAGGGGCTAGAGGTACCGTCCCTCATCTCAATAGCCGCGTTGGACCAAGCGCCACAGCGTATTGCCGTGCTGATCGGCCGCTGATGCAACGGTTCCCGCGTCTCGCAGTGGCTTAATCGCTTTGCCAACTCTCTTTGTCAGATCGGCAAGGTAGCGTTTGTCGCCTGAATTGTTGCCTTGCATCTCGGCTACAGCGGTTGCGATTTCTCGCCCTGTCATCGGGCGCTTGGCCTCACGCATGAGGTCTAATACGGCTTTGAGAAGTTCGCTTCTGTAGAACACGGCATGACGCAACCGCCTGGGCTTCATCAATCCGAGGTTGCCTTCGTAGCCCAACATCTTGAGTGTTCGATCCAAAGCCTCAACGTCGCTTCCGATCTCATCTGTTCTCTCGCGTAATCGTTTGGCTTCCGTGAGTAGATCTTGCCGTTTCGCGAGCAACGCAAAGATCGAGTGCTCGTAATTGTCAGCGCGAGTGCGGTGGTAGGATCCTGCCATGCCAAGACACTAGCCAAATTGACTGCAATCGGCTATTTTCGTGTTGGTGCCGTTGCTACCTAATACCGCGCTTCAGCTTGTCATCGTCTCGGGTCGAGCGATGCGTTCTCCAGATGGTTTCCATCCGCGCCCCTGTCTCAGACGCCGTGCCTCGCGATCCCTGCAGGAGCCCGCGGCCTTGGCCTCTCGGATGCCGTCGCTGCGCTGGCCTCGCGCATCACGACTGCTCCGGTCAGGAGTAGATTGATATTGCGCAATCATTGATTGCAGAGCAATAGATTTTCTCGCTGATGGTGAATTCGCAGCTGGATTGCAGATGGACAGCGACCAAGTCACTGTCACATCGCCAATGTAGATGCTGCGGGTTAGTGGCTGTCCCCGGCGCCTCACCCAGCGCCCGACGCCCCTTCGATCCCCATTGGCTTAAAAAAAGAGGCCCCGGTTAAGGGGCCTCACAATCTCAGTCTCACGTGCAAGTTCTTGTCATCAGAACTTGGTAGATCAGAACTTGATCCGCGAGCCGGCGACGAAGATGCCGATGTCCTTGCAACCGCCAGCCGTGGTGCAGTTGTCCGACGTCATGCTGAAGTTGCGATAACCAGCAAACACGTCCATAGCAGCAGCATCGATCGCCTGGTTGACGCCAAGGCCCCACATTTTCAGCGTGGTGTTATCGCCGACATATGGATTGCCGCCGGCAACACCGCTTACGAGCGCATCGCCGTTATTACCCGTCAGACCATGCGTGTTGAACCCATTCGTGTTGCGGGCCCACTCGCCGTACAGCGACGTTCTGCCAATTCCAAACCAGTTCTTGGCGATACCAGCCTGGATCTGCAACTGACGTGCGGTATCTTTGGTCGGGATAGTCGTGCCGTTGTACACCGAAGCGCCGCCAGCGGTTGAGAACAAGTCGTGCCCGCGGGTGAACTCGTTGTACTGTCCCTGTGCGAACAGACCGCTCGATGTGTGGATCATCGACAGCGCGACACCGTTGTTGACCGTGTGTGGCCGGATCGACGTTCCGTTGGTTGCGGGCATGCCGCCCTGGACCGAGTCGGACTCATCTTCATGACCGACGCTGGCCGCAATCTTCAAACCATTGAATTCACCGGCATATTTCAAGAGAACGCCCCAGATCGGGCCGTAACCTTCTAACGCAGTACAGGTCGGGTTGGCGCAGATACCGTCATCCTTGATCGACCCGCCGTAGCTGGCGGCAAATGTGAAGCCGGCAAGCACGGGTGTTTCGTAGAACACGCCGTTGACGCGCGGGCTCAAGTCGTTGCCGGCATCGGCGGAGTTAGACAGCGAGTACCGGGTAAAATTGCCGGTTCCAGCAGCAGCCGGATTGACCTGCGCAGCGTTGGTGCGGAACAGCAGGCCACCAGCCAGGTACGACATCGACTTGGATGCTACCGTCAGCGCAATACCACCGACATCGATCAAAGCAGTCGGGCCGTTATTGTCGGTACGACCGACGCTCAATTTGCCCAGTGACTTGCTATCAAGGTACCACACGGCTTCGCGCATGGTGATGGCGGCGTCGTTGGCGCCGAAGCCGTTCGGCGGGTTCGCAACGGTGTTGAGCGTGGCGCTGGCAGCCTGCTTGTCGCGGAACTGGCTGATGTTGGTCGAACGGCCACCGGTGGCCCATTCCACCACGATGGAGTAGCCGGCCTTCAGATCAGAATTGACCTTGGCGTTGCCGCGGAAGCCAAAGCGCGACGATTGCGCCACATTGTCCACGCCGAGCGCTGTATTTTTATTAATGCTGTCGTTCCAGGCGACAATGACCTTGTTGACCTGACCCCAGATTTCCAGCGAAGTTTTGCGCGTGCCCTTGCGTGCCGTGGTCGCTTCGAGTTCAGCGACGCGCTCCTCGAGATCGGCGCAGCAATCGCCACCAAGATCGGCCGCGTAGGCGCCGGTCGACAACACGGTTGCCGCAGCGACGAGTGCCAGACGGCTCCCCGATTTTTTCAATCCCCCAAACATGCACGTCTCCCCGTTTTTTTACAAAGACCTGACATAGCTCAGCGTCCAGGTCCGGAACCTCTATTGCACTCGATCGAGCGCCCGGGGGTGAATAGTACGCACCGCCCGGCCTCCACATGGCCGAATTAAACGGGGGACGTAAAGGCCGCTTGCCCGAAAAGGCACAGTTGGTGATCTCACGTGACTAAAGCGACACACTTTTGCATTTACAGATGCCGTTGCAGGATCACGCTCTTTGGTTTTCCTTAACAGCGTTTCGGCGTGACACGGCGTCGTGCGCGAGCGGCCACACCGGGATCTGGAATGTCCACCGAAACGCATGCGCCAGCCAGCACTTCAGCGCCGCTCTCAACGCGCGTGCTCGCGATCTTCGCCGATCCGGTCAATCAAGCCATCTTCGCGCTCGGCATTACCCAGATCATAGCCTGGGGCACCACGCTTTATGCATTGGGCGTGCTGGGAAGGCCCATCGCCAACGATACCGGCTGGAGCCAGTCCGTCGTCTACGGCGGCCTGACGATGGGTTTGCTGACGTCCGGCGCAGTATCCATGCCTGCCGGGCGCTGGCTCGACCGACGCGGCGGCCGCGAGGTGATGTCGCTCGGCTCGCTGCTTGCAGCCCTCGGCCTGTTGACACTCGCCCACGTCCGTTCCCCGACTGCCTATCTGGCCGCATGGGTACTCATCGGCATAGCGATGCGGTTGACCCTCTACGACGCCGCCTTCGCAGCGCTTGTGCAGATCGCGCCGACGCGCGGGCGACGCGCCATATCGCTGGTAACCCTCTTCGGCGGAGTGGCGTCGACGCTGCTGTGGCCGCTCGGCGCGGCGTTGGAATTCACTTACGGTTGGCGAATCACATTGATTGTGTTCGCCTTGCTCAATCTGCTGGTGTGTCTGCCGCTGCACTGGTTCGGGCTGAAGCGGCGGACGACGACTGTCCAGGAGCATGCGCCGTCGACTGCTACCACTGCTGCTGCGTCGGCGAGTGTTGAGGCGCCCGCCACCACTTATCTGGTCGGTCGCCAACGGCTTTGGGCGATGGCTTTGTTCAGCGTTGTGATGGCAACCACCGCCTTCCTCACTGGCGCCATGGCCGCTCATCTCGTGCCGGTGCTCGCAAGTCAGGCGCTGGATCCCCGAATCGCCGTGTTGCTGGCCTCCGCCAAGGGGGTCGCGCAAACACTGGCCCGCTTGGTCGACCTCGTATTCGGCCGCAACCTCCATGCCATCCAGCTCGGACGCCTCACAATCGTGCTGATGCCGCTGTCGTTTCTGGCATTGATGTTGGGCGGCCCGGGCCTGATCCCCGCGGTCCTTTTCATTCTATTGTTTGGCGCGGCCAACGGTCTGACGACGATCGTCCGCGGCGCCGTGCCGCTGACGCTGTTCGGGCCGGTCGGCTACGGCGAGATCCTGGGCAAGTTGGCGGTGCCGGTGCTGATTACCAATGCCACCGCGCCTGCGGCCTTTGCCATCGCCGTTGAGCAATTGGGCATGCAAACGGCGTTAGCGGGGCTCACTGTTATCGCCGTCGTGGCCACGATCGCCATGGAAATCATGACTGTCTGGTATCGCCGGACGACGCACGCATAATGTTTTACACCAGCACCTGCGTGCCGACTTCCACGACCCGATCAGCCGGAATGCGGAAATACTCCGTGGCGTCTGCCGCCGTCGCCGCCAGCGCGATGAACAGCCGTTCCTGCGGTCCGGAAAGATCCGATTTCTCCGTCGGCTTCAACGAGCGCCGCGACAAAAAGAACGACGCCTGATTCAATTCGATATTCAAATCCTTGCGCCGGCAGTGCTCGAGGATCTTCGGCACGCTCGGCGTTTCCATGAACCCGTAGCGCGCGATGACCCGGATGAAGCCGTCTGAGATGCGCTCGACGCTGACCCGCTCGTGCCGCTGCACACGCGGCGTGTCCACCGTCTTGATGCTCAGAATAATGTTGCGTTCATGCAGGACGCGGTTGTGCTTCAAGTTGTGCATGAGCGATGTCGGCGCATGCAGCGGATCGCCAGTGAGAAATACCGCCGTGCCGGGCACTTTGTGCGGCGGTTTGGACTCCAGCTTGCGAATGAGCCAGCTCAAATCGGCTTCGTTGGTTCGCGTTACTTTATTGAGTGCCTTGCTGCCGCGCACCCACGTCAGCATGATGAAGCAGATCACGAAGGCGATCAGCAGCGGCAGCCAGCCGCCTTGGAATACCTTCAACATGTTGGCGATGAAGAACGCCTGCTCCACCAGCAACAGCGGCAGCATGACGGCGATCACCTTCCACAGCGGCCAATTCCAGCAGCGCCAGATGACGAACGAGGCCAGGATCGTCGAAATCACCATCGTTGCGGTGACCGAAACGCCATAGGCCGCGCCGAGGCTATCTGAATTGCGGAATAGCAACGTCACAACGAGTACGCCGATCAGCAACAGCGAATTGACGCGCGGCAGATAAATCTGACCGGCCACCGTTGCAGACGTGTGCATGATTTCCATGCGCGGGAGCAACCCAAGCTGCACCGCCGACCGAGTGACCGAATATGCACCGGTAATAACCGCTTGGCTGGCAATGATCGTCGCGACCGTCGCCAGGATCAACATCGGCACCAGCGCCCAGCTCGGATACAGTTTGTAGAATGGATTATCGATGGTCGACGGGTCCGCCAGCAGCATCGCCGCTTGGCCGAAATAATTCGCGAGCAACGCCGGAAACACGAGGATAATCCAAGCCAGTTGAATAGGTCTGCGGCCGAAGTGTCCAAGGTCGGCGTAAAGCGCTTCCGCGCCCGTCACCGCCAGGAACACAAGCCCCATCACCTCCAGGCCGCCCAACCCGTGCGCCAATACATAACGCACGCCCAGCAGCGGGTTGACCGCCTGCAGCACACGCAAATCGTCGCCTATATGGGCCAGCCCGCCAACGAGCAGAACGATGAACCACAGCACCATGACCGGTCCAAAGTATTTCGCCATGCGATCGGTACCGTGCGACTGCGCCCAGAACAATCCGACGAGGATGACGACAGAAATCGGCAGCACCCACGTCTTCAGCTGAGGTGCGACCAGATCCAGGCCTTCCACTGCGGACAGTACCGACATCGCCGGAGTGATGACGGCGTCACCGTAAAAGAAGGCAGCGCCCGCCACGCCCAGAGCCAGGAAAAGTCGACCACTTGCCGGTGCTACTGATTGGGCCAAAGACATCAACGCGAAGGTCCCGCCTTCGCCCTTGTTGTCCGCTCGGAGCAAGATAAAAACGTATTTAACGGTGACGATCAGCACCAGGCACCAGAAGATCATCGACAGCATACCGATGATGCCCGTTGCTCCGCCGTTGCCTTCCGCCTGAACCGCGGTAGCCGCCTGCTTGATCGCATAAAGTGGACTCGTGCCAATGTCGCCGTAGACGACGCCGACGCACCCCAGCACTAACGCGCCGAGGTGTCCTTGAGTGTGAGCGCCGCTGCTATCGGCTGGCGTCGACGCGGGCGCGTAAAGTTGTGCCATATACTGGCACCTCGCTTGGTTCGTTCGGATGAGGTGAATCGGTTCGTCTGCAGCACGCCAATGGCGCGCGCTTATACGCTCGCCCGCACAGGTTCGATAGCCCTGTCCTGGCGTTAACCAAGCAGGTTAGACATCTTTAACAAAGCATGGCCCCAATTAATCAATTCGTTGAATTCAGCCAAATTTACGGCAGATCCGATGCTTTGACAGATTTTTGCGGCGACGCACAACTTTTTATCCTCCTGTGGCACAGCTGCCATGCAAAGCTGAATTGCTGTACCCGGTCGACCGTTCCCGCGGTGGGACGACTACCTCAGATTTTTCTTGAACGGGGCCATGCCCTCTCGCGCCAGTTCGTCCGCGCGCTCATTTTCCGCATGCCCGGCGTGGCCTTTGATCCACTTCCACTCTACCTTGTGTTTGTGCTGGGCAATATCAAGCCTCTGCCACAACTCGGCATTTTTGACCGGCTGCTTGGCCGCCGTTTTCCAACCGTTGCGTTTCCAGCCGTGGATCCATTTGCTGATCCCATCCTTCACATAATTGCTGTCGGTGGTCAGCACGACCTTGCTCGGCTGCTTCAATGCCTCCAGCGCCGAAATCGCGGCCAGCAGCTCCATGCGGTTGTTGGTCGTCAGCGCTTCGCCGCCCGCCAATTCCTTGCGATGCGGCCCCGCTACGAGAATGGCACCCCAGCCGCCCGGCCCGGGATTGCCTGAACATGCGCCATCCGTGAATACGATCACCTCGGGGCGCGGCGGCGGCAGTTCCTTTTCCGGCATCTTCTCAACCTTACGCCCCATAAGTGCTGGCATCGACCACTGTCTGATGAAAGCGCAACTTGGCCAAATACTCAGCAGGGTCTTTGCGCTGCACCATCGCGCCGGCCGGCGTGTTGATCCAGTCGAAGGCGCGTGTCAGCAGAAAACGCACGGCGCTACCTCGTGCCAGTAGGGGCAGCGCGGTGGTTTCTTCGTCCGACAGCTGTCGCACCCCCCGATAACCTTCCAGCAGCGCCGAGCACCTTTCCGGATCGAACCGGTGCTGCGCATCGAAGGCCCAGGCATTGATGCAAATGGCCACGTCGTAGGCCAGCGCATCATTGCAGGCGAAATAAAAATCGATCAGCCCCGAAAGCCGGTCGCCGACAAACAAGACGTTGTCGGCAAACAGGTCTGCGTGAATGACGCCCCCCGGCAATTCTCTCGGCCAGGATTTCTCCAACACGTTTAGTTCGTCGTCGATCGTCGCTCGGAGCCCGGGTGCGATCTGATCGGCCGCCCCGGCAAACCGGTCGAATAACGGGCGCCAGTCAGACAGCCCAAGGCCATTCCTGCGGGTCAATTTGAAATCCTGTACCGCTAGATGCATCCCGGCCAGAGCGCGTCCGACCGCATGGCAATGGACCACCTGCGGTCTGCGATGCCACACCCCCTCAAGAAAAGTGATCAACACAGCCGGCCGACCGGCCAGCGTATGCAGCACCCGTCCGTCTCCCGCATGGACCGGCAACGGGCAGTTGATCCCCCGTGCCGCGAGATGCTCCATCAACCCCAGAAAGAACGGCAGGTCTTCCGGTGCTGTACGCTTTTCAAATAACGTCAGAAAAAAGCGGCCACGCTCGGTATCCACCATGTAGTTGGTGTTTTCGACACCTTCTGCGATGCCCTTGCAGGACAGCACTTCCCCGAGGCCATACCCCTCAATGAATGCTGCCAGCTCGTCGTCGGCGACTTCTGTGTAGACGGCCATCAGGTCGGGCTCATGTGCCAGCGTTGGAAGCGGCAGCTGTACGCAACTCGCGCGGGACATTGAATGCGACCCGCTCGACCCGCGTCACGACATCTTCGACCGTGACCTCGAATCGCTGCCGGAACGCGGCGATCACTTCTTGCACCAATTCTTCCGGCGCGGAGGCCCCGGCCGTGACGCCGATTGTCGCAACACCGTCGAAAACCGACCATTCGATATCGCTGGCCCGCTGCACCAGCACGCCGAGACAGCCGGCGCGCGTTGCAACTTCGACCAGCCGCAGCGAATTGGAACTGTTAGGCGCCCCCACTACGATCATGCGTTCAGCACGCGCCACGATCGCCTTCACCGATTCCTGGCGATTTGTGGTGGCGTAGCAGATGTCTTCCTTATGGGGCCCGATGATCCCCGGGAACCGCTGTTGCAGCGCAGCAACGACGGCCGCTGTGTCGTCCACCGATAACGTCGTCTGCGTCACGAACGCCAGCCGCCCCGGGTCGGCCGGGCTTAACCCCGCAACGTCGGCGACAGTTTCGACGAGCGTTACCGCGCCGTCCGGCAGTTGGCCCATGGTGCCGATCACTTCCGGATGACCAGCGTGCCCGATCAGGAGGATGTGTCGCCCCTCGGCGTGCTGCCGCTCGGCCTCAACGTGGACTTTAGACACCAGCGGGCAGGTGGCATCTAGAAAGAACATTTGGCGCCGGGTGGCATCCGCCGGTACCGACTTCGGTACGCCATGTGCCGAAAAGATCACAGGACGGTCACCCGGAGGTATTTCGTCGAGTTCCTCCACAAATATGGCGCCCTTTGCCTTAAGTTCGTCAACAACGTGTTTGTTATGAACGATCTCATGCCGCACATACACCGGCGCACCGTACTTCTGCAGGGCCAGATCGACGATCTTGATCGCACGATCGACCCCGGCACAGAAACCACGTGGTGCTGCCAGCAGGATGTGCAGGCGTGGCCGTGTCGTCGACGGTTCGTGAAGAGCCGGTGCACTGGAATGTGGCATCGCGTGGGGTCTCGATTGCGGCAGATACACGGGCGAATATAGGGGCGACTACTGAGTCAGAAGTTGAGTTGTAAGTCGGACGACAAGTTAGTGACGGCAAGATCATAGCAGGTAATGGTGCGCAAAAAAGCCGGAACTGGCGAACTCCCGCCTGACTGCTATGGGTTTTGCCGGGTCATTGCCTGCCTAACAACATCATAACCTGCTTCTGAACGACAACTTGGCCTAAGCGATTCAAGAATGATATGAGACGAGTGGGGCAAGCCGAATCAGTGATCGCGTCGAACAGACATCAACAAAGTCTGAGCGCTCCACCAAGTCGGCAAACCGGTCTGCAAAGTCCGGAAAAGTGTTTGGGAAAAACCAGTGGCTGAATTCGATCGACGTTTGGGGGATAGCCAGCGCACGTTGTCGCCGCGATGGCGGTGGCGCCGCTCGCCTGCTTTCGTAGTTGTGCAAGTCGTAACGCTGGCCTGCGCGCTTGGCGGCTGTGGCATGTCTTCGCTCACCTCGGGCATCGGCGGTTCGCTGTTTGGCTCATCCAGCAACATCAAGACGGATTCAACCGGCGTCTCCAACGAAAGCCTGCTGACCGCTGCTAAAGCCGATCAGCCCGATGCCACCGCAGCTGCCGCCGATCTGGCCGGTGGGTGCCCGCGCTTCACCGTTTGGACGCGTGACGGCCAGGTCACCATCTACGAAGCCGGCCGCACCGGCGACGGACTTGCGGTTCTGCATCGCGGTGAGATCACCAAGACGGCGCGCGAATGCCGGCAGGAAGGCAATCGCGTCACCATCAAGTACGGGTTCTCCGGCAAGATCCTGCTCGGCCCACGCGGCAAAACTGGCAACGTCCAACTACCGCTGACAGTGTTCGTCACCGACGCCAAGCGCGAGCGCGTCGCCCAGGATGCCGTCCGCATCGACGTGCCCGTCGCCCTCGACAAGCCAATCGGTTACTTCTCCGCTGTCCGTGAAGTCACGTTTACAATTCCCGAGGGCGCGCGCCCTGGTGAATTCGAAGTTCACGTCGGCTTCGACCGCAACATTCCCGGCGCCGGCTGAAACGCGTTCGCGGGCCTACTGTGGCGTGCGTGATCTAGGCTTGATGAACAGTTTGGGCAACGGCTTGTGCTGGCGGGGCGCTACATAGCGAACGATGTCGGCAACGACGCGATTGGGCGGCATCGACACGTTGACCACGATGGCACGCTCATCGCGCGTCGGCTCTTCCAGCGTCTTGAATTGGCTGTCCAGCAATGCCGGCGGCATGAAGTGATCGCAACGCCGTTGCAATCGGTCAGCAATCAGCGCCTTCGAGCCCTTGAGGAACACCAACTTTACGTCACCGCGGCCATGCAGCAGCTTGTCGCGATAGATGCGCCGTAGCGCCGAACACGATACAATCGCCTTGCCGCCGTGCAGCCGCTGCAGATCCAACCAGTGGCCGATGCTCTCCAACCACGGCCAGCGGTCGTTGTCCGTCAGCGGAATTCCCGCGCTCATTTTCGCGATATTGTCGGCCGGATGAAATTCGTCGGCATCACGAAATGTCCAACCCAGCGTACGGCCAAGGCGTTTGCCGATTGTTGTTTTGCCGACGCCCGACACGCCCATCAGCACCAGCATCGTTGGGCGAACGGCAATTTTCCTGACGATCGGGACCATCATGGCTTGGCGCTCGCGGGCTTCACAGGCTCGACGTGGCCGCCGAAACCGTGACGCATGGCTGAGAGCACCTTTTCGGCGAACGTATGATCCTGCCGCGATCTGAAGCGGGTGTAGAGCGCGCTCGTCAGAACTTCCGCCGGCACCGCTTCCGCAATCGCAGCCTCCACCGTCCACCGTCCCTCGCCGCTGTCATCGACATGGCCGGAGAAGCCGGCCAGATCGCCATCTGCCGCCAGCGCCGACGACGTCAGGTCCAGCAACCATGAAGTGATCACACTGCCGCGTCGCCACACTTCGGCAATGTCAGCCGTTTCCAGATCGAGCCGCAACTCTTCCGGCAGTCGCGGAGAATTGGCATTTTTGAGGATGTCGAAGCCTTCTGCAATCGCTTGCATCATGCCGTATTCGATGCCGTTGTGGATCATCTTGACGAAATGCCCTGCGCCATTGGCGCCGGCATGCAGGTAGCCCTGCTCGACGCGGGGATCGCGGGTCTCCCGCTGCGCGGTCGGCAGAAGATCGCCCTTGCCAGGCGCCAGCGCTTTGAAAATCGGATCGAGATGCTGGACTACCGCCGCATCACCGCCGATCATCAGGCAGTAGCCCCGCTCCAATCCCCACACGCCGCCGGATGTGCCGACATCGACGTAGCTAAGGCCCACCGACTTGAGTTCGGCGGCGCGTCGGATATCGTCCTTCCAGTTGGTATTGCCGCCGTCGATAACGATGTCGCCGGCGCTCAACAAACCTTTCAGTTCTGCGATCGCCTGCTCGGTCGCCGCCCCCGCCGGCAGCATGACCCAGATTGTTCGGGGTGCCGCCAATGCCCGGACCATGTCGGCGAGCGATGGCACTGTCACTGCGCCTTCCGCAGTCAATGCTTGTCCTGGCGCCGGATCGCGATCGAACACGACGCACGTGTGGCCCGCCCGTTGCAACCGGCGCACGATATTGCCGCCCATTCGGCCGAGACCGATCATTCCCAACTGCATGTGATCTCCTCAGGTCATCGTTCGCGCCCGATGCCGGATCAGACTGAACCTGTCAACAGACTGCCGCCTGATCGATCACCCTGCCAGCGCTTCGCCGGACGAGGCGCCCGGCAACGGCTCGCCCAGCCGGATGATCTCCCATTCCAGCATGATACCTGAATGCGCCTTTACGCGTGCGCGCACCATCTCGCCCAGGCGCTCGATATCAGCGCCGCTGGCACCCTGATCATTGATGAGAAAATTGCAATGCATCTCCGATACTTTCGCCCCGCCGATCCTCAGCCCGCGGCATCCCGCAGTATCGATAAGTTTCCACGAACTATGCCCCGGCGGGTTCTTGAACGTGCTGCCTCCCGTCCGCTCCTTGATCGGCTGGTTGGCCTCCCGATAATCGGCGACCTCCTGCATCTGCTTGAGGATTTCGGCGGTTTCGCCCGGCGTGCCTTGATAGGTCGCTTCGGTAAAAATCCAGTCAGCGGGAATGCCGCAATGACGATAGGTGAATTTCATGTCCGCCAGCGACAGCACGTGGATATTGCCAGCCCGATCAACTGCGCGGGCGCCGATCAGGCAATCCTTGGTTTCACGACCGTGCGCGCCTGCGTTCATGCGTAATGCACCGCCGATCGACCCGGGAATCCCGCGATAAAAAGCCAAGCCGGCAATGCCGGCATCCGCTGCCGCGCGCGCCACTTTCGCATCCGGCACCACCGTGCCCGTGCGGATACGATGGCCAGGCTCCGCCACCGTTTCCCCGAAGCCGCGGCCAAGCCGGATCACCACGCCGCGCACGCCGCCGTCACGCACCAGCAGGTTGGAGCCGAGGCCGATGACGAACACCGGCAAATCGGCCGGCGCCTGTTTCAGGAAATAGGCGAGATCGGCCTCGTCCTGTGGCGTGAACAGGATCTGCGCCGGCCCGCCGGCACGAAACCAGGTGATGTCGGCCATCGCCGCGTTGGCGATCAAGCGTCCCTTGAGATCGGGCATCCGCTCGCGCAATTCGGCTGAAATGTCGGGGAAAGTCATCGATAGCATCCGAGTTAGTTCGATCGAGAAAGCTCTCACGCAGCCAATAGGCCAAGATTCGCCGTTTCCAACCTGACGGTTACAGCACCGCCCCGGCCACGTCATCGAATTTTCCAGGCGGTCGTGTGAGTTGCCGATTGCGACCGGATCGGATAGTGCCCGGATCGGAGGCCGCATGATCTATTGGGTTTACATCGTCGCCTGCGCCGACGGCACGCTCTACACCGGCATCGCGACGGACGTGGCGCGCCGCCTAAGCGAGCACGACGGCGACAAGCCCAACGGCGCGCGCTACACCTCGGCACGCCGCCCCGTCCGTCTCGTTTATCAGGCAGCGTTTGCCAATCGCGCCGACGCCAGCAAAGAAGAATATCGCATCAAGCAACTCGCGCGCGCCGACAAGGACAGGTTGATCGCCACCGCCTGCGTTGCCGAAATCGCCGTCTCATGACGGTTTCCACCGAACACTTCGACGCCATCGTGATCGGTGCGGGTGCCGCCGGCCTGATGTGCGCGTTGACGGCCAGTCAGCGCGGCCGCCGCGTGCTGCTGCTCGAACACACCGACAAGGTCGGCGCGAAAATCCTCATCTCCGGCGGTGGCCGCTGCAATTTCACCAATCTCGACGTGCGGCCCGAGCGCTTCATCTCGTCGAACCCGCACTTCTGCACCTCGGCACTGTCGCGCTATAGCCAGACCGATTTCATCGCGCTGATCGAACGGCACGGCATCGCCTATCACGAAAAAACGCTGGGCCAACTGTTCTGCGACGGCTCCGCGCGCGCCGTTGTGGCCATGCTGGTGGCCGAGTGTACTGCCGGCCACGTCGATATCCGGCTCGATCATGCCGTCACCGAAATCACCCGTTCTGACGCATTCCACGTCACCACCCATCACGGGACCTATACCGCTCCGGCTCTCGTGCTCGCCACCGGCGGCCTGTCCATCCCGAAGATGGGCGCCACCGGCTTCAGCTACGACCTCGCCCGTCGGTTCGGCTTGCGCGTGGTGGAAACCATGCCGGGCCTGGTGCCGTTCAAGGTTGCCGCGCTGGTCACCGAAGACGCACCGCTTGCTGGCGTGGCACTGGAGGCCATCGTTTCCTTGGGCCCACATAGTTTTCGCGAAAACATCCTCTTCACGCATCGCGGCCTGTCCGGTCCGGCGATCCTGCAGATCTCATCGTATTGGAAGCATCGCGAAGCCATTACCCTGAACCTGCTGCCCGGCCTCGATGCCTCAGCCGAGTTCGCCGCTCGCAAACGCGCTCGCCCGAAAGTGTTGCCGCAGACCATGCTTGCCGACCTGTTGCCGGCGCGGCTGGCGCAAGCTCTTGCTGCAGCCCATCTGCCGGCGACCGAACTCGCCAACATCCCCGATCGCACACTCGCCGCCGCCGCCCACCACCTGCAGCATTGGCCGATTACACCGGACGGTACCGAAGGCTATGCGAAAGCCGAAGTCACCACCGGCGGCATCGACACTGCGGAACTGTCACAGAAAACTATGGCAGCGCGCCGCGTGCCCGGGCTCTACGCGATTGGCGAAGCGGTTGACGTGACCGGTTGGCTGGGTGGCTATAACTTTCAGTGGGCCTGGTCCAGCGGGTACGTTGCCGGGCTAGCGATCTGAGCGGTTTTGCACAGCAATCATTGACAAGGCCTGGAGGGCCCGTGCACACGCCCGACATGACCACACTCGGCTCCCAAGTGCTGACCGGCTTGCAGGCTCTCGCTCTGCCGCTCAATATCGCAGCACTGCTGGCGGGCGCTTTGGCAGGCGCCCTGCTCGGCACACTGTTTCAGCGCATCGGGGTCAGCGTCGCGGCAGCACTTGTCCTGCTGATGCCGCTGGCGACGACGCTTGATCCAGCCACCGGCCTCATCTTGCTGGCGGCCTGTCTGACGGCAGCACTGATAGCCACTGCCCATCATCACCCTGCCGTCGATCCCATGCTGCGGCATCACAATGTACCGTTGATCGCCTTGGCCGCAGCACTGGCCATCATGCTCGCCAGCGCTTCGACCGCCGCTCTAGTGCAGGCTATCGGCCCGGCAGATAGACTTGCGCTGCTGGCATGCGGCGCCGCCGCGGCCATCGCCTTAGCCGCTATCAGTCACCCTGCCGGCTGGCCGGCTGCCATCGGTCTGACGGTTGCCGGCATTATCGTGCAACTGAGCCCTCTCGCCCCCCTCGACACCGAGCACACGAGCCCCATTCCTTTGCTGTTCGGCCTTTTGATTATCGGCCCCGCCATTCTCGCGCTGGCGTTGCCCCAGCGCATCAAGACCTGGTCCACCACGCTGGGCGAATTGGAACTGGCCGCGACTTTTCTGCCGGCGCTTCTGCTCGGCATTCCGGCAACGCGTGGGGTTTCCGCTTTTGTCCTCGATCTCGGTGAAAATGGTCTCGCTATGGGCCCGCTGCTGATGACCCAGCGCCCGAAGTTGGTGTTGGCGTTCGTCGTTGCAACCGTCCTTGCCGCACTGCTCACCATGGCCGCTCGCATCGTCACCGACCACGCACCAAGGGCATCCTGGTGGCCACGATGGCAGCCAGCCACCGCTATCCGCCTTTCCTCCGGCGTCATTGCCGCGCTCGGGATAACCGCGCTCTATCTGTCAGGTTTCACGCTCGATCTGGCCGAACCTGCGCCGACGCTGATGCTGCTGGTCACGGCGCTGCTCGGAGCCATCGCAGCTTTTTTCGGGTTGGAACTGGCGCCCCTCGTCACCGGCCTCGTCATCGGCCAGCTGATGCGCCAACCGTTGGATGCGGCCCTCACCCAATCAGACGGCAGCGCGCTCGGCGCCATGACCTCCGGCTCGAAGCCGCTGCTCTTGGTAGCCGCGCTGATGATCGCGACCGCTTTGGCCGGCCCGCTGATCGCGCGAAGGCTTCAGCGAAGCACGGTAAACTAAAGAAGAATTATTTGCGGGAAAAACTTGCCCGGGACGCCGATACATACCGCTTTCACACAATCTTTCATCATCCTGCCAACAACCGCTTTCCCGGCCGCAGCGCCACACATCGCGGAGCGATGCTACGCATCGAGGGCGCGAAGAGCCGGGATCTTTACCGAGCAGAATGCACGCAATCACTGACTGCACAAAAATTCGACTGGTAAAGATCCCGGATATTTGACCAGCGCAAAGAAGCGCTGCCCAAATTCCGGGAACGCGGCGCGGATGGAAATCGGGAGCCTGATGACGACCTACTTATGTCAATCCCAGAGGGACGAGATCCAGCGTGGAGCAGTATTCCCATCGAGAAGAACGACCAACAAAAGTGCATCATTCCGTAACGGCCGCCAGCGCCTTGAGATCAAGCCGTTCCGTCACCATCGAAAGGTGACCGTCAGCATTGACCGGCCAACTTTCCCGCGGCTTGTCCCAATAGAGCTCAACACCGTTCTGATCGGGATCGCGGAGATAAAGCGCTTCCGACACGCCGTGATCACTGGCGCCATCGAGCGCGATGCTGGCCGCCTGCACACGGCGCAACGCATCGGCCAGAGCTGCGCGGGTTGGATAAAGAAGGGCCGTGTGGAACAAGCCCGTGGTGCCAGGCGCCGGTGGCTTGCCGCCCTTGCTTTCCCAGGTATTGAGGCCGATGTGATGATGATAACCGCCGGCCGAGATGAACGCCGCTTGGTCGCCGTAGCGTTGCATCAGTTCAAATCCGAGCACGCCGCAGTAAAACGCCAGCGCCCGCTCGAGATCCGCAACTTTCAGATGCACGTGTCCGATACGCGTGCCGGCGGCAATTGGTTTTGTGGTCTGCATCAGCGGCGTTAGGGCTGCAGAAGTCGTCATGAGGAGAACTCCAAAATTGTACTTGCCGTCTGACAAGCATACTATCAACGATGCGCAAACGCACATTTTCGTCAACCCGCTGTAATGAGCGGTGACAATAGGCTTGGAGAATACACGTAGCATGGCCATTCGCGATTTCACGTCGCAGCGCCTCTGCTTAACAGCGCCTCTCGTGGCAGGCGCCAGCGTAGCGTGCAGTCCGGAACAGGCGAGCTATCTGCGGTCCGTCCTGCGCATGGCCGACGGCAGCGGACTGCTCGCCTTCAATGGCCGCGACGGCGAGTGGCAGGTGACACTCCGCTATCAAGGGAAACGCGGCGCGTCCCTTGAGGTGGGTGCACAGTCGCGACCGCAGGAACACGGTCCGGATCTCTGGTATGTGTTCGCGCCCCTGAAACGCTCCCGCCTCGACTACATGGTGCAGAAAGCGGTCGAAATGGGCGCTAGCCGCCTCGTACCAGTTTTGACCCAGCACACCCAGGCCGAACGCATCAATCTCGATCGCATGCGCTCAAACGTCATTGAAGCCGCCGAACAATGCGGCATCTTGAGCCTTGCCGAGGTCAACGAGCCCGTCAAGTTAGCAGCGCTGCTCTCCTCCTGGCCCGCCGACCGCGCGCTGATTTTCTGCAACGAAGGCGCGCCGCAGGCCAGTCCGCTTACCGCGCTGCAATCGATTCCTCGTGGCCCCATCGCTGTGTTGATCGGACCTGAAGGCGGCTTTTCCGACGTTGAACGGCAAGCGATCTCTGCCAAGCCCTACGCGCACCCGGTCAACCTCGGCCCCCGCATCATGCGCGCCGACACCGCCGCCGTGGCGGCTCTCGCCCTCGTCAACGCCACGCTGGGTGATTGGTAGTTGTCGAATCCACCGTCCCAACTGCACCATTGACAGCGGAGACTCGGTATCCAAAGTGGTTGGCCACAAAGGATAAGTCGCCATGAGCCACCAGACTGCCAAAACACTGAAAATCGCCCTTGCGCAGTACAACCCGACGGTCGGCGACATCGCCGGCAATGTCGCCAAGATGCGCCAGGCGCGTGGCGCGGCCCAAAGGCTCGGCGCCGATCTCGTCGTCATGTCCGAACTGTTCCTGGTCGGCTATCCGCCCGAAGACCTGGTGTTGAAGCCGGCGTTCACGGACGCCTGCCGCAGCGCCGCCGAAGCCTTCGCCAAGGAAACGCTCGACGGCGGCCCCGCCATTTTGTTCGGCACTGTCTGGCCCGAACACGACGACGGCGAGCGCAAGGTCTACAATTCCGTCGTTCTCGCCGACGCCGGCAAGATCGTCGGCATCCGCTTCAAGAATGACCTGCCCAATTACGGCGTGTTCGACGAAAAGCGCGTGTTCGCGGCCGGACCTCTGCCGGGGCCGATGCTGTTTCGCGGCGTCAAGCTGGGCGTGCCGATCTGCGAAGATATCTGGAAAGACGAAGTCGTCGAATGCCTCGCCGAATGCGGCGCCGAAATTCTCATCTCACCCAACGGCTCGCCGTTCGACTGGCCGAAGCCGGACCTGCGCATGAACGTGGCCGTTGCCCGCGTCACCGAAAGCGGGTTGCCGCTGATTTATCTCAACCAGGTCGGCGGCCAGGATGAACTGGTCTTCGACGGCGCGTCATTTGTACTCAATGCCGACCGTTCGCTCCCCATTCAATTGCCGGCCTGGGAGGAGGCCGTCGTCCTCTCCACCTGGACGCGCGGCGACGATGGCTGGATATGCGCGCCCGGTGCGCGTGCCGTGCTGCCCGACCGCGATGCCGCAGCCTACCACGCCTGCGTGTTGGGATTGCGCGACTACGTTACCAAGAACGGCTTCCCCGGCGTCGTCCTCGGCATGTCCGGCGGCGTCGACAGCGCGTTGTGCGCGGCGATCGCCGTCGACGCGTTGGGTGCAGCCAACGTGCATTGTGTCATGCTGCCCTACAAATATACCTCATCCGACAGCCTGACGGATGCCGCCGACTGTGCCACAGCACTTGGCGCGCGCTACGACAGCATCGATATCGCCCCTGCTGTCGAGGGGCTCTATGCCATGACTGGCCCGCTGTTCGCAGGCAAACCGCGCGACATCGCCGAGGAAAACATCCAGAGCCGCGTGCGCGGCGCTACGCTGATGGCGATCTCCAACAAGTTCGGTTCCATGCTGGTCACCACCGGCAACAAGAGCGAAATGAGCGTCGGCTATTGCACGATTTACGGCGACATGAACGGTGGGTTCAACCCCATCAAGGATCTCTACAAGATGGAGGTTTATGCGCTCTGCCGATGGCGCAACGCCCACGTACCCAAAGGCGGCAAGGGCCCTGGCGGCATCGTCATCCCCGAGCGCATCATCACCAAGGCGCCGACGGCGGAATTGCGCGAAAACCAGACGGACCAGGACAGCCTGCCGCCCTATGAAGAGCTCGACGACATGCTGAAGTGCCTCGTCGAAGACGAGATGCCGCTGGGCGAAATTGTTGCGCGCGGTCATGATCAGGCCGTCGTGGAGCGCATCGCGCGATTGCTGAATGTTGCGGAATATAAGCGCCGGCAAGCCGCTCCCGGCGTCAAGATCTCCGCGCGGAATTTCGGGCGCGACAGACGCTATCCCATCACCAATCGCTTTCGCGAAGACGTCGCCGGCTACCGGATCGATCCGAAATCCGCGCCGAAAATGTCCGCTACCGCGGGCGAGGGGATGGAATAAAGAAAATTATGCGCGCCCACATCGTCATCGCTCATCCCGAGCCGAAGTCTTATAACGCGCATCTCGCCAGTGTTGCCAAGCATGCGCTCGAACGACAGGGCGCGGAAGTCACCGTTTCCGATCTCTACGCCATGAACTTCGATCCACTGGAGCGCGCCAGCCACTACTCCGCGCAAAACGATCCATCGCGCTTCGACGTGCAGGCCGAGCAGCGCCATGCTTCGGCGCACGCCACCGTCCCGCCCGACGTCGCCGCCGAAATCGCGCGGCTGGATCAAGCAGACCTGCTGATCCTGCAGTATCCCATGTGGTGGCATCTGCCGCCGGCAATGCTGAAAGGCTGGATCGATCGCGTCTTCATTTACGGCGATGTCTACACGTCCAAGCAGCGCTTCGAAAACGGCCGCTACGTCGGCAAGCGCGCGATGCTATCGGTGACCGTCGGCACGAGTGCGGCCACCTATGCGCACAACGGTCGCAGCGGCGATATCGACTTGCTGCTGTGGCCGGTGAATTTTTCGCTCGCCTATGTTGGCTACGGCGTTCTCCAACCCTTCGTCGCTTACGGCGTCGAGGCAGGTCTGCGCTATTCGGATGAGGCAACCGTCGGCGCGCGCCTCAAGCAGATCGAAGTCGATTGGTCGGCGCGCCTGGCCGATCTTGCCAATTCTCCCACGATCCCGTTCAACACCATGGCTCACTGGGGTACCGACGGCCATATCACCGCCGATGCGCCGGTCTACTCTCCATTCGTACGCCGCATACGTTCGCTGGATTTGGAGTAGGCCATGCCCATCCGTGTCTCCGCCGGCATCATCGTACTCGACCCTCAGGACCGCGTGGCGCTCGTGCGGCACAGGAAGCCGGGCGTCTACGATTTCTGGGTCGCACCCGGCGGCGGCGTAGAGGACGGCGAGGACATTTGCGCCGCCGCGTCCCGCGAAGCGATGGAGGAAGCCGGTCTCGCAGTCGAACCTGCGCGGCTCATCGCCATCGAGCAATTGACCGGCATCAAGTCGGGCCAGCACATCAAGCATTGGTTTTTTGCACGCCACCCGACTTCCCCGAAGCTGAAAGCGGATTCGCCTTCTTCAGACCGCGAAGTGATTACCGATGCACGCTGGTTTTCGCGGGCTGAAATGATCGGCCACGAAGTTTACCCCGAGTTGCTCGCTGGGCCGTTCTGGGATGATCTGGCGGCAGGCTTTCGCGAAGTGCGCATATTGTCACCGCGCCTAATGGCGAACGAATGATCGTGCCACCAGCCGAAGCGGAACAAAACCGAGACGGTCGCAGTTGTCAGCAGATAGGTAGAAGGACCAGGAGGCCCCAGATGAGACTGAGAGCAATCGCGCCGCTACTCGGCGCAATCGTGCTTGCGACCTTATTGCCGATTGCCGCAAACGCTCAAAGCATACGCATTGAAACAGCCCGCGTATGCCGTGATAGCGATGGCGATCGGATACCGTGCGAACGGCGCATCTATCGTGAGCGCGAAGATCGCGAGTTCTACCGCGAACGTTACCGCGATCGTGATCGGGACGGCCCCAGCATATCGATCGGCCGTCGTGGCGTTCGCATCGATCCGGATTGATCAAGTGACGCGATACGATACTGGCGATGGGCCGCGATGGCAGAATGCCGTCGCGGACTATTTATTTTGACTGATTGAGTTGGCTTTTTTGCGCCGGCGCCAGATGAGAAATGCACCACCTGCGGCAGAACCCAGCTGCCCCAGCGCGCTTAATCCCAAAAGTGGTAATGGACCACCGCGGCCTTCTTTTTCGGCGAACGCGGGCGCCGTGTTGACAAGGCAAATCAGAGCCACAGCCAAGGCCGCAAGAAAGTTTGAAATACGCATAGTTTGGCTCCAACGACGCCGTCGACCCCGGCTTAATCGCATTTTATAGCGAACAATATATAAAAAGCTTTTAAAGCTCGCATTATTCATTCTGGAAATTTTCTTGTATGGTCGAACGGGTTCTTGTCGAACTAATTTCAATTGGTCAGCTTGGACCATTCTTCCGCAGCAGGCGGCGAGCATAACGCCTCTTTCGGTACCGGGGAGACGGCCAGGACCGGCATTGCCGACCCCGACTCTATTCCGAAGAGTCGCTTCATGCCGCTGATTCCGCGTAGAACCTGTCGCGCTATCGGATCAGGTGCGGAGCGGTGCTGGCCATCTTGAATGAATGCCACGTCGCCTTTTGCTATCAATCTCACATAGTCCAGCATTTCAATCGTCTCGCCGATCAGCGAAACGGTGACGGAATGCGGACAACCGTTTTTCTTGAAAGGTAAAGTCGTAATCGGCGTATATTGATCATAGGAAATGATCGGCAGAGGTTGCCACCCATAATCGCCCATGAAGGCTTGTACGCGCGCCACCACGAAAGTTTCCGGCGGTCGTTCTTTGGCAATCACCCGCCATCCCTTGAGGGCCACGCCGCAGGCGAGCGATGCAGTGATCAACGACAGCGTGACAGTGCTGGCGTGCGCACGGGCCTGGCTCATGACCTGTGTCTCGCGGCAACTGAGCTACCGAACATCAGCACCAGGGCGGTACCAAACAGATCGAAGATATTGGCGCCGGTCGGGCTGTGAACGATTGCGTACCAATCGGCAGACCACGTCATGAATGTCAGCCGGATTAAGTTTGTTGCAATGTAGAGAGTTGCGGCAATCGCCATCGCCACACCCAGACGTCGCGCCTCGACCGGACCAAGAAACAATGCGACGGAAGCAATTCCGAGCAGCAGGCGCGGTAAGCCATCCAACGACGCGCACGCGGTCAAAATAATCAGCGAATGGCCGTTGGCCTGCCCGACGACATTGCCCACCTGCACAATATCGTCGCGGAACAACCCGATGAGCGACGCGACCAGCTTGGCTTCCAGCGACGTTACCGGTATCGCCAGCCATTTGATGCCGGCATCTGACCAAATTGCCGTCAGCGCCAACGCGACGATTAGCAGAGCGCCCGCACGTGCGCCGTCACGCGACTTTCGGGCGAGATAGGCAGCATAAGATCCTGTCGTTAGCCAAGCCACTGTGCTCGGTGGGACAAGCAGTCCCAGCAGGGTCAATACTTCGGGCCACCCGTACGAAGACGGCGCGACCGCCGTGGCAGAGCGCAGCAGATGCACGGCAACAACGATCGTTAACAGATAAACCGGGCTGATCCCCAGAAACAGAGACGAAAAACCGTTGTCCGACAGCGTTTCACCGACCCGCGCCGTGAAGCCGTTCACACACCCCCCGACGAGCAGCAGCAACGGAACCGTGGCGCTCGAGCGCGACCAGACGATGGAGTCGGCGACCAAATTTCGGCCTGCCTTTAGTGCGTCGGACGTCATGGCCCACCGTTATCTGTTCAACGGGCGGCAGCTTGGCAGCGATTGGTTAGCAAATTGTCTACTCAGATGTCGGATGGTCCGCTGCAAAGCCCTTGCCCGGCTTTCGGTACTCCGGTCGTGGCGGGCTGAAGATATCCAGCACGCGGCAGCCATCCGACCCGGCGCGCATGGTGTGGGGGATGCCACCCGGCGTGCGCCAGAAATCACCTTTTTTCACCGCAATCTGCTCACCACCCTGGAAACGGATGGCCGTACCTTCGAGCAGCACGCCCCACTGTTCCTCGGGATGGTGATGCAGGGTGCCCTGCGCGCCGGGCGCGATCGTCACCACCGACAACATGGCCTGCTCACCGGCAAAGATGCGCGTCGTGAGGCCAGGCCCCAACTCGCGAAGCAGGCCGTCGTTGGCATCATCGAGATTATGAAATTCTTGCGCCTGGCTCATGCCAACTTGCTCCAAAAGATTTATTAGCGAAGCTAATGCCGCGAAGAGGTTGCGGCTATCCACTGCCCGAAGCGAAAGAAGCCGCAATTCCGCGCCCTCCGCAAGGCCTGCCGCGACGCTGCTCAGGCGACGAAGCATTGCGCGGCGATTGTCCCTAACGCCTTCACTTTGGCGGCATTTCCAATCCACACGTGCGGCGCCGGCAGGGCTTCACAGCGCTGTCATTGACAGCTATTATGCCTCTCGAAGCGCGAGTGCGACGTGCCGAGACCGTTTGGACGGGTAGGTTTCCTTCCGAGGACGCACACACGTGACTGGAGCCGCTACAGCAGAACACTTCCCCGCATTGGTGTTGAACGCCGATTTCCGACCGCTGAGCTACTATCCGCTCTCGCTCTGGAGCTGGCAGGACACGGTGAAAGCCGTGTTTCTCGATCGCGTCAACATCGTCAGCGAATACGACCGCGCGGTCCGCAGCGTCAGCTTCGAAATGCGATTGCCGAGCGTGGTGTCCCTCAAGACCTATGTCAAACCGGCACTTTATCCCGCGTTCACGCGGTTTAATGTTTTTTTACGCGATCGGTTCGTCTGCCAATACTGCGGTTGCAAGCACGAGCTCACTTTCGACCACCTCGTACCCCGCGCGCGCGGTGGCGAAACGCGATGGGATAACGTAGTGGCGGCGTGCTCGCCGTGCAATCTGGCCAAGGGCTCCAAGTCTCTCGCGCAATCGGGCATGCGGTTGGCGCAGCACCCTTATCGGCCGACGGTATTCGAACTGCACCGCAATGGCCGGCTTTTCCCTCCCAACTACCTCCACGAAAGCTGGATGGATTACCTCTACTGGGACACCGAACTGGATCCGTAAGACATCGCGGCACAATGCCTTCAGCTCAGAATGGCTGTCGCCGACGCCGTTTGTGCTGCAATCTCCTTGAACGCCTTGGCGACTTGCGCGCGGAACCACACCAGCGCCGGCTGTTGATCACTGCTCGGATGCCAAGCAATCAGATAGCGGATCGGATCGACGCTGAATGGGAAGGGCTCAATGCGCAGCGGCGCGGTCATTTTGAAGGTCTCCGCGATTCTGCGCGGCATCGTCACGATCAGTTCGGTACCCTCGATCGCGGTCACAGCAGCGCCGTAGAACGGCATGTACAGCCCAGCGCGGCGCACCCTCAGTTGGTTGGTCAACGGCGTCGCGATCGCAGACTGCCAAACATCGTCGAACGGCAATATCACGTGCGGATACGCCAGGTATATCTCCTTGGTCAGTGCACGTTTGCCGAGCGGATGCGCGTCGCACATCACACAGGTAATTTGATCATCCAGCAGTTCTTGTGACAACAGTGGCGGGGGAACCCGGCCGAACGTCAACAAGGCATCGAGTTTACCGTGCGCTATATCGTCGAACGCTTTATTGTCCCAGGCGACTACGTCGAGCACAGTGTTCGGCGCTGCGGCGAGCAGCCGCCGCGGTAGTCGCGACAGTACAAGAGTGGCAGCAGTACTGGTGGCACAAATGCGAAAGACGTCAGTAGCGGTGGTCGGATCGAAGCCGTTGCCGCGTAGCAAACGATCGACCTTAGGCAGCAGAAGCCGCAATTCTACTTCCAGGTGGCGGGCCCGCGCCGTCAGTTCGTAGCCGCTTGTCGTCCGGATCAACAATTCATCGTTAAAGGTATCGCGTAGGCGCTGGAGCAGCCGGCTCATGGCCGGTTGGCTTAAGTTGTAACGCGCCGCCGCTTTCGAGATGCTGCGTTCCTCCAACAGGACCGCCAACGCGGGCAGGAGGTTGAGATCGGATGTTCGTGTATGCGTCAGGTGCATTTTTAACATGTAACATTTGCATTTGATGCATACAAGGGAAGCCCCTATCTACCCCCTATGGAAACAGTCGATCACTCACAAGAGACTGATCCATGTGCGGTCAAAAAAGCAAAAGCTTCCGCCCTTGTCTAAAACACTGGAGACTTATCATGAGCAAGATCATCGCAGCCGTCATCGCCCTGACCATCGTCACAGCAGCCACTGCCCCCTCCTACGCGTTCGATGCCAAAACCTTCTGGGAAACCCACCAGCACGAAGGCGCGTAAATCCAAACTTGAGCCAGGAGATGTTGGGTCGTGCGGGAACGTTTGACCCAACATTCCCTGCGAAATCGAAATTAAAAAACGTGAACCCAACTGGGCTCAATGTTGTCGTTGTAACGTACCCATAACTTCGGCGATAGCTGCGGCCCGGGCGGCAGGATCCGTACCGACATGAGCTTCGCCGCCTTTGACGGCACTCAGTCCCTTGCGGACACGGACCGTGCCGCCGGGATCGTCGAAACCATGATAGGCGCCGGGGTATTCGATGAAGCGGACGCCGGTGGATTTCGCTAACTCGCGGCAGGGGCCTGGATTTGTCCAGTCGTCGGCGGCGCCGACTAGCATCGTCAGCGGAACTGATGGTTTCCAATCTAACAGCTTGGCAATCTCGCGGCAGCCGGGATAGAACGCAAACGCTTGCACCGGCTTGACGCCGCCGTCGAGAAAGCCGGGCCGCAAGGTCCATAACAGCGTCATCGCGCCATGACTCCAGCCCAGCATGGCCACTCGTTTTGCGTCGACATATGGCTGCAGCGCGATCCAGGCCAGCGCGCTGCGGGTGTCGTCGGCGCGAACCTTGGGTGTCACGGGCCGATCGTGCATCGTACAGATCTGCATCACGCCGCGCGCCTTGAAGCTGTCAGGCAGCAACACGGCGTAGCCGGCTGCGACCAGACGGTCTACCCAGTCCTGATGCCGCGCACCGAGGCGGTCGCCCGTGCGGTTATAAAGCCCGCCACACCCGTGCAGCGCGACGACGACGGGATATGGCCCTGCGCCGGCAGGCTTCAGCCATTCCGCGGTCAACGTCAGTTCGCCTGCCGGAATATTGACCTGCTCGGCGGCGGTCGCGCGCGGCAGAAGCGCCGTTGCCAACAGCCAGCCGCAGCTGAAAAGCATCAAACGCAGCGCGGAAGGGATAGTGCTCACAGCCAGGGTTTTTCGCTTTTCGACTTGGCTTCGTAGCTGTCGATCGCTTGGCCCTTGGTCATGGTGATGCCGATGTTGTCGAGGCCGTTTACTAGACAATGCTTGCGATAGGCATCCATCTCAAACTTGATGACGCCGCCATCGGGGCCGCGAATTTCCTGCGCTTCGAGATCGACTGAAAGCGTGGCATTGGAGCCGCGATTGGCGTCATCCATCAGTTTTTCCAACTCTTCCGGCGACACCTTGATCGGCAGGATGCCATTCTGGAAGCAGTTGTTATAAAAAATATCGGCGAAATCGGTCGAGATCACGCAGCGGATGCCGAAATCGAGCAATGCCCACGGTGCGTGCTCACGACTTGAGCCACAGCCGAAGTTGTCGCCGGCCACCAGAATTTCCGCCTTGCGATAGGCCGGTTTGTTGAGCACGAATTCCGGCTTCTCTTTGCCCGCCTCGTCGTAGCGTAGTTCCGAGAACAGATGTTTGCCCAATCCAGTCCGTTTGATCGTCTTGAGGAACTGTTTGGGGATGATCGCGTCAGTATCGACGTTGATCATCGGCATCGGCGCCGCAACGGCAGTGAGCTTGGTGAATTTCTGCATGGGGATTTGGTATCCTAAAAGGCACGGCATAACGGGATGGCAGCGTTCTATCAGGCTCCACTTGCCGAGGCGAGTGGGACGCGAGGTGGAAACCCCAAGAAAAAGGCCCCGGACAGAGACTGTCCGAGGCCACATTCATTTTGCGGATCGCGCTCTAGTAGAGCGCCGTCGTTACTTCAGCGAGACCGGTGCCGGTTCGCTGCCGAACATATAGTTCAGACGCAGGCCGAACAGGTGCGCATCGGCCTTGGTGTTGTAGACCGCGGTGATGGTAGGTGGTGGAAGCCCTGTACCGTGATAAATGGAACTGCCCGACGTGGTGTTGAGGTGCACGAAACTGTAGTCGGCGCCCAGCGTCCAGTTACTCGCCAGTTTGAAATCGATGCCGCCGCCAACCGTCACGCCATTGTTCCAGTTGCTGATATCGAGCGAAAAATCGGCCGGACCGCAACCGGCGCCCTGCAGGCACCTGCCGGTGTAGTTGGTCGAGCCACCTGCATAACCGGCCTTCACGTAGGCGAGCCACTTGTCACCGCCGTAGCCCAATCGGCCGACCAGCGTTGCCACGGAACCGATCTTGAAGCGATCGTCGAGGGGAAGCCCCGGGAAGAAGGGATTTTGCGCGGTTTTTGCGATATTCGCGCTCACGACGCCCGCCTCAATGCCATAGACGATGCGGCCTGACTGTTGCTGGAAGCCGAGCTGGCCGCCAGCGAACCCGCCTTGCAGCGAGTTTATCGAGCCACCCTGGCCGACCGGCTGGAATGGCCCGACAGCGGCAGAGTCGGACAAATGTGTGAACGATCCACGGCCTGAGCCGATTCCCCCCTGCAGGCCCACGTAGAGGCCGCTCCAATTACCTGCCGCAATCGCGGGGCGACCCAAGTTGTCGTCGGCAGCCGCTGGAAGGACGCCACAAGCGCCAATGAATGCTGCACAAGCCGCAGCCCTTACCAAGACCTTCATTTCAAATACTCCTCATCCATATGGGAAAAACTCAACGCCCCGGTCAGCTTCACATGCTAAAATCGACATGGCATCCGCTGACCGCTACCAAATCGAGATGGCGAGCTTTCCACAATCCCCTCGCATAACTTTTTCTGCCGAGCTGTGGATTTCAGAGAACATTTGTTTAACGATTTAAAACAACTTAAAATTGCATATCCAAGGACTTTGTTTCGCGAATACCCGCACTTCATATTATAAATGTTCAAAACCTTGAATGTTAAAAACCACCTAAAGTAGAATTTTCTGTACAAATCAGCCGACCAAGTCGGCGCGCGATAATGTCCCAGCGTCACTCTTTTGCCACTAAAGATATGTGGAGAACGCGACGGAACGTGCGAGCACACAGCCTCGCGCCTCGAATTTGTGATTGAGCGACCAGTCTGTGCTGCATCGCAACATAAATTACTTGACTCTTGTTCGCAATCGCACAACATCAATCGGTGCAGCCGTTCAAACGTAGCTGGTTGGTAACCATAAACGCGAAAATCCAATTCCGAAGCGACTGTATCGAAGCGCAAAATCGCTACACTATTTTCTGATAGTGTCATCCAGGTAACAGCCTACGGCGCAATTTGGTGTGTAGTCTAAGTTCACAGAATATCTGTGGACAAAGACAGCGCGCCCTACATTCTCGATGCGAAACAACCAGTTCAGCTTCGGAGAAAACGCAAGGTCAAGATCAAAGAGCGGCTGGAACAAGGCCGCTCCAACGGACGTTAAACTCTTCAGATGTCAGCCGAATCAGTGCAGCATCACCCTATATTTTGCTGGGTGCTAAGCTGAGGAAGTTGAAGGCGTCGAAACAGTGACCTCTTGCTTTTCCTGAATTCCAGGAATCCGGGGGTAAACCAAGGCGGGCCAAACAGCGCGTCACGGTTCGCAGCGAGAATTAACCCAGCCGTCGTGCTGGTGGTCACAAGGAGCCGACCTTTGCTCTATCATTGGTATCAAGCAGGCCATGCCGCCGTTAAACCAGCTCGCGCCGCCGCCGACAGCTACCGGATGTTCTTCAAAAATCCATTCAATCCGCTCACGCACACCTCGGTTGGGCGTAGTGCAGCTGCGGCGTGCGAAGTCTTCGAGCGCACCACCAGACGCTACGACAAGCCTGTCTTCGGCATCACCAGCACGATCGTCGATGGCGAGAAACTCGCGGTCAACGAGGAAGTCGTTTGGCAACGTCCATTCTGTAAATTGATCCGCTTCAAGCGCGCGCAGCCAGCGTCCGGCGTTGAGCTAGATCATCCTCGGCTGCTGCTCGTCGCGCCGATGTCCGGACACTACGCGACATTGTTGCGCGGGACAGTAGAAACATTTCTGCCCGACCACGACGTATATATTACCGACTGGCAGAATGCGCGCGACGTGCCACAGTCCGCCGGTTCGTTCGATCTCGATGACTACGTCGATACAGTCGCTGATATCTTCCGGCATTTCGAGGGAGATGTGCACGTGTTTGCTGTCTGCCAGCCTGCGGTGCCCGTACTTGCGGCCATAGCCGACATGGAAGCAGCTGGCGATCCCTGCGTGCCGCATTCGATGATTATTGCAGGCGGGCCGATCGATACGCGCCGCAGTCCAACGGCCGTCAATCGTTTGGCACAGGAGAAGGGAACCGAGTGGTTCCGCAGCAATGTCATCTCGACCGTGCCGTGGCCGTCGCAAGGCTATGGACGCTCAGTTTATCCGGGCTTTCTACAGTTAACCGGGTTCATGACGATGAACCTCGACCGGCATATGAATGCGCACAAGGACCTGTTTCTGCACCTTGTCCATGGCGATGGTGACGGCGTCGAAAAGCACCGTGAATTTTACGATGAGTATCTGGCCGTGATGGATCTGACGGCGGAATTCTACCTGGAGACAATTGCCTCGGTGTTCGTCGAACATCGGCTCCCGCGCGGTGCAATGCGCCACCGTAACCGTAAGGTCGATCTCGGCGCTATCCGCAACGTTGCACTGATGACGATCGAAGGCGAGAACGACGACATTACCGGCAAAGGGCAGTGCAGCGCCGCGCTCGATCTGTGCGCCAATATCCCGGCCACCAAGAAGGAACATTTCGAGTGTCCGAAAGTCGGCCACTACGGTGTTTTCAATGGTTCGCGCTTCCGCTCCGAAATTGCACCGCGTATGGGCGCTTTCTTACGGCGCTCCGATCCGCGCACCAAGGACTTGCCGGTAGCGCAGCGCAAGCCGATTGCAGCCCTTACGGGGAACAATATGGCCGATGTTGTCGACAACGGCGATTGGATCGGTGGTGAGGAGCCGGCGTTCGCAGTGACGGCGGCGATGGCAGCGGCAAACGTCAACGCCCTGGAATTGGCGACGCGCATGGCCGATTATAGCCTTGAGGTGATCGGGGATACCATGGAAACGGCAAAAACTGAGGTTGTCGGTCCGGCAAAATTCGCTCCTGCGGATGCAACGGCGGCCGTCATGCCCTGGAAAATGTTGTCGATGGTTAACTCGGCAACGATCGAGTTCTGGTCGAATTTTGGTGTGCCGCCTTCTCCTGACTCGCCTGGACTTAGCGCTAGGTCGAAGGAATAGCTTCGCTTAACACCCTGTTCGACCGATTTACCTAATGTTGACATGTCAGAGCTTGGTGCAGTGCAGCACCAAGCTCTGTGCATTTTAATCCCCAACCGACGCCATTATTGCTGCGTCGCACCGTAAAAGGTGGGGCTGCCAAGCAAGGTTAACCGCATATTGATTGGCTCTGTGCGCCATCAGACTTGACTTGGAGTCTCAGTCACTTAAATAGTGCCGCGTTCGCTCGAAAGACCACAAAATTGTGCAGAATTGTGGCTGAGCACACGGGGAATAGCCATGGTGAAGTCGACGCAGCACCACCGCTTAAAAATCGCAAAGCCGCGGTCGGGAGGCGACACCCCGAGCGGGCCCAAGCGATCTGCTTTGACAAAGACCGCGCGCAGCAAGACTTCCCCCACACCGATTGCCGCAATAGTTACCCTTCGTGCATCCGAAAAAAAATCAAAAACACCGCTGAAGAAAGTCGGCCAGCAGATCAAGACGTTGAAAGTGCCCGACGCCCCCGTCAAACAGACAGCCGGGAAGCGGCGCGTAGTAGCCAAGACCGAGCAACATAAAGCGCTGCAGAAAGCCGCGAAGCGCGCGAGAGCTGCAGCAAGAAAAACCAGCAAACCTGCTTTGGCCACCGTCTCACCGGCAAAAATCACGCCAGTATCCCCGGCCGCTTCGCCCCCCGTGCCGAAATCGAAGGCAAACGCAGCGGTGTCCGCGCCTTCTGCCATGCAACCGCCAAAACTTTCCGCGACACCCAAAGCTTTGCTATTCCCCGTTACAACCGGACAGCGGAACGGCCACGCGAGCCTTGCCGCAGCCTCGCCTCCTTTGAAGACTGGCAAAGCCATGGGCAAGACGTATAATTCGGATCACGCCACCATCGAGCTGCCAGCCGACTACCGGCCATCCGACAAAGAACCGTTCATGAATGCGCGGCAACGCGTGTATTTTCGGACCAAGCTTTCACTGCTCAAGGACGACATCATCAAGCAAAACCGTGAGACGTTGCAGACCCTTCACGAAGATACCAGCCAACACTCCGATCTTGCCGATCGTGCCACATCCGAAACTGATCGCGCGTTGGAGTTGCGCACGCGCGACCGGCAGCGCAAATTGGTCGGTAAGATCGACGCGGCCATTGCTCGTATTGACGACGGAACCTACGGGTATTGCGAAGAGACCGGTGAGCCAATTAGTTTGCGCCGCCTTGACGCGCGCCCCATCGCGACCCTGTCGCTGGAGGCGCAAGAACGTCATGAGCGGCGAGAAAAAGTCTATCGCGACGACTAAAGCTCCGGAAAATAGTCTGATTTTTGGGCAACCAAAATGGCAGCTGCCTTTTTTTTACTCTCTCGACGCACTTTTTTATGCATTGTGGCCGTTCTGGTAAACCAGCATTACAGAAATTCCCACTTGTAAACAAAACGTTACGTTTCAGAACAAAAAGTTCCCCGGCTGGCACAGCTATTGCAGAGCTCTTCTCGCGTAAATTAACCGTGAGGAGATAACTGCATGTTGTTGACGAAACGCTCGCTTGTTGCGGGTGCTGCAGCATTGGTCATGGCACCGATGATTGTGGGCCGGGGCGCTCAGGCACAAGAGACCATCAAGGTCGGTGTTTTGCACTCACTCTCGGGAACGATGGCGATCAGCGAAACGACGTTAAAAGACGTCATGCTGATGTTGATCGATGAACAGAACAAAAAGGGCGGTCTGCTCGGCAAGAAGTTGGAAGCCGTCGTTGTCGATCCCGCGTCGAACTGGCCGCTGTTCGCTGAAAAAGCTCGCGAGTTGATTTCGCAGCAAAAGGTCTCGGCTGTGTTCGGTTGCTGGACCTCGGTCTCGCGCAAGTCGGTGCTGCCGGTTTTCAAGGAACTGAACTCTATCCTTTTCTACCCCGTGCAATACGAAGGTGAAGAGTCAGAGCGCAACGTGTTTTATACCGGTGCTGCTCCCAACCAGCAGGCCATTCCGGCTGTCGACTATCTGATGAGCAAGGACGGCGGTTCGGTCAAACGCTGGGTTCTCGCCGGCACCGACTACGTCTATCCGCGCACGACCAACAAGATTCTTGAGGCGTACCTGCTGGCTAAGGGCGTCGCCAAAGAAGACATCATGATCAACTACACGCCGTTCGGTCACTCCGACTGGCAGACGATCGTGGCCGACATCAAGAAGTTCGGCGCGACCGGCAAGAAGACTGCCGTCGTCTCGACCATCAACGGCGACGCGAACGTGCCGTTCTACAAGGAACTCTCCAACGCCGGCGTGAAGGCTACCGATATCCCGGTCGTCGCGTTCTCGGTCGGTGAGGAAGAGCTGGCTGGCGTCGACACGAAGAACCTGGTTGGTCATTTGGCCGCCTGGAATTACTTCATGAGCGTCAAGAGCCCGCTGAACTCCGAGTACATTGCCAAGTGGCAAGCGTTCACCAAGAACCCGAAGCGCACCTTCAACGATCCCATGGAAGCGCACGTAATCGGTTTCGCTATGTGGGTGAAGGCAGTCGAGAAGGTCGGATCGACCGATGTCGACAAGGTCATCGCGGCTCTCCCGGGCATCGAAGCACCGAACTTGACGGGTGGCGTCTCCAAGATGCTTGCCAACCATCACATCTCCAAGCCTGTGCTGATCGGTGAAATCCGCGCCGATGGCCAACTCGACACCGTTTGGAAAACTCCGGGCCTCGTCGACGGTGCCGCTTGGTCGCCTTACCTCGAAGGCTCGAAGGATCTGGTGGCCGATTGGGTTGACAAGAAATGCGGCAACTTCAACACTAAAACCGGCAAGTGCGGCGGCTGATCCCGACGCGCCGGATTTGACTTGAATTGTTGGACCAAGCGATGCGGCGCCATTCCCTTGGAATGCGCCGCATCGTCTTGTTACGTGCCTTCGACTAATACCAAGCTTCAATAAGGCTGCCTCATGGCGCTCTGAGGACCGAAGCCTGTAGGTTGGGTCAAGGCCCTTTTGGCCGCGACCCAACGCGGCAGCCTCATCAATTGCTGTTGGGTCGCGCTGAAACGCTTGACCCAACCTACAAGTTTTCGCGCCGGTTGATGTCAATGCAAGTTGGTAAAAGTGCCTGCGGTAAGTACCACCGGCAGGCTATGTTCTCGAGTGCGCCCTTCGCCATGGTCTTTCAGCGAGTTTTCATGCGACCACGTCCGCGATCCCCTATCGCCTTGCTGTTCGTCGTGTTCGCGCTTGTGATCATGCCGCTCACCGTACGTCAGGCGATGGCGCAAGACCGTCTTGATGCGGCGATTGAAAAACTGCTCGCCGACAGTTACCCCGATACCGATGCGGCCGTCGCCGATATCGTTACCTCTGGCGCGCCGCAGGCTGCAGCAATGTTGGACGCCATGGCCGAACGCCGGTTGTTATTCTCGACCACCGCCAAATCCGTGTCGTACCAGGACGCGGCAGCGAAGACTTTCGATGCGCGGAGCGGTCAACTTATTCCGGCGCCGCCTGCCGATGCGCAGATCGTTCGCGTCAACAATCGCCTGCGCGGCACCATCGCCGCGGCGATCGGAACGCTGACGTTGCTGTCGCCTGACCCGGCCAAGCGGCTATCGGCTGCCGAGTCCGTTTTTAAGTCGCGTGATGCCGCGTCCTTGCCAGCGCTGGAAGCGGCGATGGCGGCCGAGAAACTTCCCAATGTCAAACGCGTGTTTGCGAGTGCGCGCGCGTCTGTGCTGTTGGCATCGCCGGATGCCGATCGCGCCCAGCAGGTGGCGGCCGTTGCGACGCTGGCTGAGCGCGGCGATCAGGATGCCATGGCACTGCTGCAAGGCGTTGCCGCCAATGCGGCATCAGGCGATGTCAAGCAAGCCGCTGCTTTGGCCATCACCGCCGTCGAACGCAAGCTCAAAATTACCGGCGTTGTGCAGAACGTCTATTACGGGCTGTCTTTGGGCTCGGTGTTGTTGCTGGCTGCCATCGGATTGGCGATCACCTTCGGCGTGATGGGGGTCATCAACATGGCGCACGGCGAGATGGTGATGCTCGGTGCCTACACGACATACGTGGTGCAGGAAGTTTTCCGTGGCTACGCGCCCGCTCACTTTGGCTGGTCGCTGGCCGTCGCTATTCCGCTGGCGTTTCTCGTGTCCGCGTTGGTCGGCATCGCCATCGAACGCGGCATCATTCGCTTCCTCTATGGTCGCCCCCTCGACACGCTGCTCGCCACCTGGGGTGTGAGCTTGATCCTGCAGCAAGCGGTGCGCACGATTTTCGGTTCCTCGAACAAAGAAGTCGGTGCGCCGTCGTTCATGTCGGGCGCCTTCGAGATCTTCGGGCTGTCGATCACCTACGGCCGCATGTGGATCATCATCTTCACACTGCTGGTCTTCGTGGCACTGCTGGCGATGTTGAAGCTGACGCCGCTGGGCTTGCAGATGCGTGCGGTGACGCAGAACCGCCGCATGGCCGCGTCGATGGGCATCCGCACCAACTGGATCGATGCGATGACGTTCGCGCTCGGGTCGGGCATCGCCGGCATCGCGGGCGTCGCGCTCAGCCAGATCGACAATGTCTCCCCAAATCTCGGCCAAAGCTACATCATCGACAGCTTCATGGTCGTCGTGTTCGGTGGCGTCGGCAATCTCTGGGGTACGTTGGTTTCGGCCTTCGCTCTCGGCATCGCCAATAAGTTGCTGGAGCCCTTTGCCGGCGCGGTGCTGGGTAAAATCTTTATCCTGGTGGCGCTCATCCTGTTCGTACAAAAACGCCCGCGCGGCTTGTTTGCGCTCAAAGGGCGGGCGGTGGAAGCATGATCCTGAAAGCCCTGGGTTCGCAACCCTTTTCGGTCAACGCCGCGGCCTCCCGCATCTTCGTCGGATTGTTGCTGGCAGGCCTCGTCCTGGTGCCGGTGCTGCATCTTGCCATCCCGGAAGGCGCGCCGTTCCACCTGCCAACATATGTCGTCGCCCTGCTCGGCAAATACCTGTGCTTCGCCATTCTCGCCGTCGCGCTCGATCTGGTCTGGGGCTATTGCGGCATCCTCAGCCTCGGCCACAGCGCCTTCTTCGCGCTCGGCGGCTACGCCATGGGGATGTACCTGATGCGCCAGATCGGCACGCGCGGCGTTTACGCCAATCCGATCCTGCCGGACTTCATGGTGTTCCTGAACTACAAGGAACTGCCGTGGTTCTGGTACGGCTTCCATTCCTTTCCCTTCGCGCTGTTCATGATTTTCTTCGTGCCGGGCGTGCTCTCGCTGGTGTTTGGTTGGCTTGCCTTCCGCAGCCGTGTCACCGGCGTCTATCTCTCCATCATCACGCAGGCCCTCACCTACGCGCTGGTGCTCGCCTTCTTCCGCAACGACATGGGCCTCGGCGGCAATAACGGACTGACCGACTTCAAGGATATACTTGGATTCACCGTGCAGGCGTCGGGTACACGCACCATCCTGTGCATGATTTCGATCGCCACGCTGCTCGCCACCTTCCTGGTGGCGCAACGGCTTGTCAATTCCACCTTCGGCAAAGTCCTCATTGCCATCCGCGATACGGAATCACGCACCCGCTTCCTCGGCTACCGAGTGGAAAATTACAAACTCGCCGTGTTCGTCGTTTCCGCGCTTATGGCGGGCGTGGCCGGCGCGCTTTATGTGCCCCAGGTTGGCATCATCAATCCCAGCGAGTTCGTGCCGGCCAACTCGATCGAGGCGGTGATCTGGGTGGCCGTCGGCGGTCGCGGCACGCTGGTGGGCGCGGCTGCCGGCGCCTTCATCGTCAACTTCCTCAAGACCTGGTTCACGTCGGGCCTGCTCGCGCCCTACTGGCTGTTTGTGCTCGGCACGATCTTTGTCGTCGTGCCGCTGGCGCTGCCGAAAGGGGTCGTCGGCGCACTGCTGGACCGGTTCAGCACCAAGTCGACGGGGCTCAAAGGCGCCAGCGCCATGGATGAGCCGGCCGGCAAAGCCGCGGAGTGAACCGATGAGCACGCTCGTTAAACCAAAAGCCGAACACGGCAAACCGGCGCTGACCCAAGCGCTATTGTATCTCGACGGCGTCAGCGTTGCCTTCGACGGCTTCAAGGCGATCAATGACCTGTCGTTGTTCATACTGCCGGGGGAGATGCGCGCCATCATCGGGCCTAACGGCGCCGGCAAGACGACGATGATGGACATCATCACCGGCAAGACCCGACCGGACGGCGGCATAGTGTATTTTGACGGCAAACACGATCTGACTAAGCTCGACGAGGCGTCCATTGCCGACCTCGGCATTGGGCGTAAATTCCAGAAGCCCACCGTATTCGAAAGCCAGACCGTCGCCGACAATATTCTGCTGGCGTTGCGGGGCCCGCGTGATGTTTGGTCGGCGCTGTTCGGCGAGCGCAATGCCATCGAGCCCCACCGCATCGAGGAAATCCTCGACATCGTCAGGCTGACGCGCGAACAAAAGCGCATGGCCGGCGATCTCAGCCACGGCCAGAAGCAGTGGCTCGAAATCGGGATGCTGCTGGCACAAGATCCAAAACTGCTGCTGGTCGACGAGCCCGTTGCGGGCATGACCGATTCTGAAACCGAGGAAACCGCGCAGCTTTTGAAGCGCATCTCCAAGGATCACTCGGTAATCGTCGTCGAGCACGACATGACCTTCGTGCGCGCGCTCGATACGCGGGTCACTTGCCTGCACGAGGGCTCCGTGCTGGCCGAAGGTCAGATCGACGACGTGTCCCGCAATGAGCGCGTCATCGAAGTGTATCTGGGTCGTTGAGGAAAGCGCAGAGTAATGCTCACACTTAACGGCATAGACGTTTACTACGGCGCGGCGCAGGCCTTGCGCGGTGTGTCGTTGACAGCGAAGGTCGGCGAAGTGACGTGCGTGCTCGGCCGCAATGGCGTGGGCAAGTCCACTTTGCTGCGCGCCATCTGCGGCCAGCAACCCATCCGCGCGGGTACGATGCAATGGGGCGACCTCGATCTCGCGCCGCTGCAGCCGTTCGAGCGCGCGCGCGCCGGCATCGGCTACGTGCCGCAGGGGCGCGAGATCTTCCCGCTGCTGTCGGTCAAGGAAAATCTCGAGACGGGATTTGCACCGCTGAAGCGCGCCGACCGCACTATTCCCGCCGTCATCTTCGAACTGTTCCCGGTGCTGAAAACCATGTTGCGGCGGCGTGGCGGCGATCTCTCCGGCGGCCAGCAACAGCAACTGGCGATCGCCCGCGCGCTGGTGACGCGTCCCAAGCTGCTCGTGCTCGACGAACCGACGGAAGGCATCCAGCCGTCGGTCATCAAGGACATCGGCCGCGCCATCGACTACTTGCGACGGCAGGGCGACATGGCCATCGTGCTAGTGGAGCAGTATTTCGAATTCGCTCGCGATCTCGCCGACAGCTACGCCGTGATGGACCGCGGCCAGATCGTGCTGTCGGGCACTCGCGCGGAAATGGTGGAGGCCGATGTCCGTCGCCGTCTCGCGGTCTAGCGCTGCCCTTGCCACGGCCGCCGCCGCACTCGATGGCGTGCGCGCGCGCGGCGGCATCTCGGTGGGATTCAAGTTCGTACCGGGACACAGCACGCGGCTGGCCGATCTGCATGAACAGGGCGGCTTCCGCGCCAAGTTCCCGCGCACACACGGGCTGACGGAGGCCGTGCTCGTCAATACGGGCGGCGGCCTGCTCGGCGGCGACGCGGTACGCTTTGACGTGACCGTCGCTGATGGCGCCGCGGCGCAAGTGACGACGCAATCGGCCGAACGCGTTTACAAATCTCTCGGACCGGACTGCCGGGTCGATATCCGTCTCGCTGTCGGCACTGGCGGACGCCTGCATTGGCTGCCGCAGGAAACGATCCTGTTCAACGAGGCGCGGCTGGCCCGCACGATCACCGCCGATCTCGCCGTCGACGCGACGTTGCTGTTGGTCGAGGCGACCGTGTTCGGCCGCGCCGCCATGGCCGAAACGATGGCGGCGGGTGTCTTGCGCGATAACTGGCGTATCTGCCGCGCGGAACAACTCGTCTATGCCGATGCGGTCAATCTGTCCGGCGCTATCGACGGGCAACTTCACCGCAACGCGATTGGTGCTGGCGCTAGCGCTATGGCATCAATCGTCTATCTGGCGCCGGATGCCTCCGATCGCATTGACGGTGCTCGCGCCGCACTCGCCGGACAAGCGGCCCGTGCCGCCGTCAGCGGCTGGAATGGCATGCTTGTTGCCCGCTTGCTTGCGCCATCGGCAGATGCTTTGAAAGCGGATGTGGTGCGGCTCGCCGGTTATTTGTCCGGCCATAAATTGCCGCGCGTCTGGGGACTAATCTGAAATCCGGAAATACAGAAATAGAGGACCGGCACGCCCATGAATCTGACGCCCCGTGAGAAGGACAAACTGCTGATCTCGATGGCCGCGATCGTCGCGCGCCGACGGCTGGAACGCGGCGTCAAACTCAACCATCCCGAGGCCATCGCGCTGATCACGGACTACGTGGTGGAAGGTGCCCGCGACGGTCGCTCGGTGGCCGAACTGATGCGCGACGGCGCCAAAATCATCACGCGCGCACAAGTGATGCCGGGCATCGCCGAAATGATCCACGACGTGCAGGTGGAAGCAACCTTTCCCGACGGCACCAAACTGGTGACGGTGCACGAACCTATTCGTTAAAACGCAAATTCCCCTTCGCTAGGAGATTTCGATGTTCAGGCTCGCCCTTCTTATTCTCGCCATCTCGACCTTGCCCGCCGCAGCACACACCGGCACCCCGCACGGCGATGCCGTCGCAGGTTTCCTGCACCCTCTGACCGGCATCGATCATGTCGCGGCCATGCTGACCGTCGGCGCCTGGTCGGCGCTGATCGGCGGCAGCCGCCTCTGGGCGTGGCCACTGGCCTTCGTCGGCGCGATGATCGTCGGCGGTATTTTCGGACACACCGGCGTCGCCGTCCCATTGGTGGAGCAGAGCATTGCTGCATCATTGGTGGTCATCGGCCTGCTGCTGGCGCTCGCAGTTACGGCGCCGACGTTGATCGGCGTGGCCATAGTCGCGACGTTCGCGCTGTTTCATGGCTTGGCCCACGGAAGTGAAACTGATGGCGCGGAATGGCTGCCGTTCATGACCGGGTTTGTCGTGGCAACCGGACTGCTGCATCTCGCAGGCATCGGCGTGGCGCGCGGTCTGATGCAGACCTTTAATGCAATCCCTGTTCGACTGATCGGCGCCGCAACCGCTGCGGCCGGTATCGCGCTGCTCGTGAAGTGAGGCACTGCCATGATCCCCGGTGAAATCATCCCAGCAGCAGGCGAGATCGAACTCAACAGCGGGCGCATCGCCATCACGCTCAAGGTCGCAAATAGCGGCGACCGTCCGATCCAGGTCGGCAGTCACTATCATTTCGCCGAAACCAATCCGGCGTTGAAGTTCGATCGCGACGCAGCGCTCGGCTACCGGCTCGACATCGCTGCCGGCACGGCCGTGCGCTTTGAACCCGGCCAGTCGCGCGAAGTGCATCTCATCCCCGTCGCCGGCAAACGCCGCATCTACGGCTTCCGGCAAGAGGTCATGGGAAAGTTGAAATAATTCCGGTTTTGTAGGTTGGGTCAAGCCGTTTGGCGCGACCCAACATTGCCTGTGAGCATCGCTGTGTTGGGTCGAACTGAAACGCTTGACCCAACCACCACGCCACTCGCTAATTTCATCGACGAGGACATCATGCCCATAAAAATGTCTCGCGCGGCGTATGCCGGTATGTTCGGCCCGACAACGGGCGACAAGATACGGCTGGCTGACACGGATCTGATCATCGAAGTCGAAAAGGATTTCACCACTTACGGCGAGGAGGTGAAATTCGGCGGCGGCAAAGTGATCCGCGACGGCATGGGCCAAAGCCAGATCACCAACGCCAAAGGCGCCGTTGATACAGTGATCACCAACGCTGTCATTCTCGATCATTGGGGCATCGTCAAAGCCGACATCGGCCTCAGCGACGGCCGCATCGCCGCCATCGGCAAGGCCGGCAATCCCGACATCCAATCCGGCGTCGACATCATCATCGGTCCCGGCACCGAAGTGATCGCGGGCGAAGGCCGGATCATCACCGCCGGCGGCTTCGATACGCACATCCATTTCATCTGCCCGCAGCAAATCGAGGAGGCGCTGATGAGCGGCGTCACCTCCATGCTCGGCGGCGGCACGGGTCCCGCGCACGGCACCTTCGCCACCACCTGCACGCCCGGGCCCTGGCACTTGAAGATGATGATCCAAGCGGCCGACAGTTTTCCCATGAACCTGGGTTTCGCCGGCAAAGGCAACGCGTCACTGCCGGAAGCGCTAGAAGAAATGATCAACGCCGGCGCCTGCGCGCTGAAGCTGCACGAGGACTGGGGCACGACGCCGGCGGCCATCGACAACTGCCTTGCCGTCGCCGATGAGTACGACGTGCAGGTCATGCTCCACTCCGATACGCTCAACGAATCCGGCTTCGTCGAAGACACGATCCAGGCCTTCAAAGGCCGCACGATCCACGCGTTCCACACCGAGGGGGCCGGCGGCGGGCACGCGCCGGACATCATGAAGGTGGCCGGATTGAAAAACGTGCTCCCGTCATCGACCAATCCAACGCGGCCGTTCACCGTCAACACGCTCGATGAGCATCTGGACATGCTGATGGTCTGCCACCATCTCGACAGCTCGATCCCCGAGGATCTCGCCTTCGCCGAAAGCCGCATCCGCAAGGAAACCATTGCCGCAGAAGATATTCTGCATGACATGGGTGCGCTGTCGATGATGAGTTCCGACAGCCAGGCGATGGGTCGCGTCGGTGAAGTCATCATCCGCACCTGGCAGACCGCCCACAAGATGCGCCAACAGCGCGGGCCGTTGCCGCAGGACGAAGGCAACGGCAACGACAACTTCCGCGCCAAACGCTATATCGCCAAATACACGATCAACCCGGCCATCGCGCATGGCGTATCCAAGCAGATCGGCTCGATCGAAGTGGGCAAGCTGGCCGATCTTGTCGTGTGGTCGCCGGCGTTCTTCGGCGTGAAGCCGGACACCATCATCAAGGGCGGTGCGATCGCGGCGGCGGCGATGGGTGATCCGAATGCGTCGATCCCGACGCCGCAGCCCGTGCACTATCGGCCAATGTTTGCGTGCTATGGCGCGGCCCGCACCGCGACGTCGGTGACGTTCGTCAGTCAGGCGTTCGTCGACAAGAAACTGGCGAAGAAGTGGGGTCTGCGCAAGCAGGTCGTGGCTGTGAAAGACACCCGCGCCGGCATCAGCAAGAAGAACATGATCCATAACGACGCGACGCCGAAGATCACCATCGATCCTGAAACCTACGAGGTGCGCGCCGACGGCGAATTGCTGGTGTGCGAACCCGCCAAAGAACTCCCCATGGCGCAGCGGTATTTCATGTTTTAGTGTCGGGTCGGCCGTAACGCAGTGCCATAGCTTCCAAGGATAGTCATCATGACCGAGCCTAACGCCGTGCAATTCCTGACGCTGCACGAATTCGTCAAGGCGGCGAAGATGCGGCTCAATCCGATGATCTGGGATTATCTGGTCGGCGCGGCGGAAACCGAGACGACGATGCGGCGCAATCGGCAGGCGCTCGACAGCATCGCGCTCAAGCCCAGGGTGCTGCGCGACGTCTCCAAGATCGAAACGTCCTCGCTGCTGCTTGGGAAAAGGCTGCGGTTGCCGGTCGTGCTGGCGCCGGTCGGTTCGTTGCAGTCGTTCGAGCCGGGTGGTGGTGCCACTGCGGCACGCGCGGCGGAGCGATACGGCACGGGCATGATGCTGAGTTCGGTGTCCGATCCGGGCCTGGAGGCCGTACGCAAGGCAGCGCCAAAGGCGCTGGCGGTATTCCAGCTCTACGTGCGCGGTGACGATGCCTTTGTCGACGGATACGCGCGCCGCGTGATCGAGGCCGGTTATGACGCCTTCGCCATTACCGTGGATACGGCCGTCTACAGTCGCCGCGAGCGCGATATCGCAAAGCGGTTCGTCAAATACTGGCGATCGGACTCAACAGGTATGGAATTCCAGGCGGCGCTGAGCTGGAAGGACATCGCGCGCTTCAAGAAGAACCATAAGATCCCGCTCATCCTCAAAGGCATCGGCACCGCCGACGACGCACGCATCGCCCTCGAACATGGCGTCGACGTCATCTATGTCTCCAACCACGGCGGGCGGCAGCTCGATCACGGTCGCGGCGCCATGGACGTGTTGCCGGAAGTGCTGGGCGTGGCGCGCGGCAAGGCGAAAATCATGGTCGACGGCGGCATCTCGCGCGGCAGCGACATCGTCAAAGCCATCGCCATGGGTGCGGACGCTGTCGGCATCGGGCGGCTCTATCTCTATGCCTTGGCTGCCGGCGGCGAAGCGGCTGTCGTGCGCATGTTCGAAATTCTCGAGGATGAGGTGAAGAGCGCCATGGGCCTGATGGGTATCACCAGGCTTGCCGACCTCAACCGCGACACGCTGCACTTGGGCGCACCGGTAGTTTCCGATCCACATGTGCACTCGGCGTTTCCGCTGCTCAATCTCGACGATCCCGGCTATGGCGGCAGATGACAGTGGGGCGCAGAATACTTCTCGAATCCACTGCTTTTCAAGCGGTCGGACCGAAGCAACTTTAGCGCGGCTGGGCGCGGAGGCTATCGGCGAGGCCGGGAATTTCGAACTCAGCCTGCTGCAAGGCGCCCATTACCGTATCGACGGGTTGCGTCTTGCTGATAGTCGCGGCCCAGGCCATGGCCGAGCGGGTGCCGGAGCGGCAGTATGCCAGAACAGGAGCGGGCAGTTCGTCGATCGCTGCTTGCGTTGCCTTAGAGGTCGCGGGATCAAGGACGTTGCCCATTACCAGCGGCAGGGCGCGGAACGAGAGACCGGCAGCGGCCGCCAATCGCTCGCTTGTTTCGGTTGAGAGTTGGAGGAATTGCTCACCGTCCGGCCGGTTGCAGATGATCGACTTAAAGCCTTGCGCGGCGATCTCGGGAAAATCGGAGGCGCTGAGTTGGCCTGCTACGGCGAAGGTCGGCGAAAGACGGATGATGCGCACCATGGCGAATGTCCAGTGTTAGATTGCAGCGGAGTAGCTGGTTTCTTATTTGCTTTTGGTGCCAAACAATACCAGATTCCGTTGTTCTCAATCAGATTTATACGCCTCACCCAGGGAGATGCGCGTGGCTCTCGACGACATGGACATCAAAATCTTGCGGCAGCTGCAGGCCGACGCAACTAAGCCGGTTGCCGAGATCGGCAAAGAGGTCGGACTGTCCACAACGCCATGCTGGCGGCGTATTCAAAAGCTCGATGAAAGCGGCGTCGTGTTACGGCGCGTCGCCCTGCTCGATCCGGCAAAGGTCAATACCGCCGTCAACGTTTTCGTGTCGATCAAGACGGATCAGCACTCGATCGCGTGGCTGGAAAAATTCCATGCCGCCGTCAACGATTTTCCAGAAGTGGTCGAATTTTATCGCATGAGCGGCGAGGTCGACTATCTGATGCGTGTGGTGGTGCCTGACATCGCCGCTTACGACGCCTTCTACAAGCGGCTGATCGCACGCGTCGAAATTGCCAAGGTTTCGTCGGCTTTCGCCATGGAGCAAATCAAGTATACGACCGAATTGCCCTTGGGGTTTGTGCTCAAGTCGGCTGATTGACAGCGCGGTGATAGCGGAAGTGCCGGGCGGCGAACGACGCCAGTCCCACAAAGAGAAGCAGAGAGACGAGTTGCGTCAACTTAAATGGCGTTTCGGTCAATGTCGGCGCAGCCCGCGCGAGGAGCGGAACCCGCTTGAACGCTTCGGCGATCGTCACGAAGACGAGAAAATACAATGCAAATATGGTTGCAACAGCATAGATCGAACGCCACGCCCCGGCTAAGTGGAACGCGTAGCGGGCGGCGACCGCGATCGCTATGAGGGCCAAAGATGCGACGCCGATCCATTGGGCCGGTCCAAATCCGCCGAAACTAAAGGCCGTCGCGCTGGTTGCGAAGGCGGAGGCCATGAACAGGGCGGTCAATCGGGCCATGCGACGTGAATACAAAATGCCGGCGACGACGACGATCCCCGACAGAAGTGCGATGACACTCAAACCTGTATGGACCCAGCCGAAAGTGGAAAGCGAAGCGTTCATCGGATCACGCGCGCCAGAGTGCGCCGGCGACACAAGCAATGGCCGCCAGAACGATCGCCGCAAATGTCAGCACCATACCGCTCACCCGGAAGGCAAATGTTTCCTGATGCTGGGAAACACCGAAGGCATGCGACAAGCGCCCGACAACCAGACAGCCGCCGATGATATAGAGGGCGAGTTGAGAGGCACGAAGACTTTCCGCCAAGCCCATGAGAATGAGGGCAAATGGGACATTTTCGGCGAAATTGGCTTGTACGCGCATACGCCGTAGCAGCGTCTTGTCACCGCCGTCGCCGATGGCGACCTTGGCACCGCGTCGCTGGCTGATGACCTGCAACGTGAGGTAAATGTAGAGTGGCGCGAGCAGCGCCGCGGCCAAGGCGGTTATCGGCATGTGTCATCTCCCCCAAGTCACTGCAAGTGAACTTCAGCTTAGCGCAAGCGTCAACGCGGCTCAATTGGCGCCCACGATTGCCCGGCCGTATTTGTGGAGGCGTAATTGCAGGGCCTTATTTCCAGGGCCTTGGCGCGGGCCGGCGAAACGGCTATGACACGGCCACACAGCCACAGGGCAGGACGCATCAGCAGGCCGTCCGTTGGCAGGCGGTTACTATTACCGCTTTAATTTCAAGCAAGATCAGACGGAGCGTGACTGTGGTCAAGGTGATTGCGAGCGAAGTACGTAAGGGCAACGTGCTCGATGTCGACGGCACGTTGTGCAGCGTCATCAAGGCGGAAAGCGTGCGCCCCGGCAAAGGCACGCCGACGACCCACATTGACATGCGTCGCATTTCCGATGGCGTGAAGATCGTCAAGAGCTACCGCACTACGGAAAACGTGGAGCGCGCGTTCCTCGACGAAAAAACCTATGAATATCTCTACGAGGACGACATGGGGTTCAACTTCATGGAGCCTGTGACTTTTGAACAGATATCGGTGTCCAAGGAATTGGTCGGTGACAGCTCGATCTGGCTGCAGGAAAATATGCGCTGCTCGGTTTCGATGTTCGAGGGCGTGCCAGTCTCCATCGAATTGCCGGCCAAGGTGACGCTGCAGATCGTCGAGGCCGAGCCGGTGGTCAAAGGTCAGACGGCCTCGTCATCGTACAAAACCGCCAAACTCTCCAACGGCGCCAAGATCATGGTGCCGCCGCATGTTGAGAGCGGCATCCGCGTAATCGTGATGACGACGGATGGCAGCTACGTCGAGCGCGCCAAAGACTGAAGCGGCGCGAACGGGTACCGGCGGGCAGCGTTTGTCGGCAGTTCGCCTCAAGCCAGATCGGATGATTGGATCTTCTTGACGCCGGCTTTGGCCATGCTGGTCCAGGCCTTGGCGAGCGAACCACCGTTGTCGATGCCGCGGCAGGCGTCTTCGATCACGAAAGCTGTCAGGCCGAGCTTGCGCGCATCCATCGCCGTCCAGGCTACGCAGAAATCCGTGGCGAGTCCGACCACATATACCGTCTTGATGCCGCGACCGCGCAGATAGCCGTCGAGGCCAGTTCGGCTTTTGCCGTCGGCTTCGATGAAAGCGGAATAGCTGTCGACCAACGGGTTGAAGCCCTTGCGGATAACGAGTTGCGCCTGTGGGATCTTGATGTCCTTGTGGATTGCGGCACCGTCGGTACCCTGCACGCAATGATCCGGCCAGAGAACCTGATTGCCATAGGGCAACTTAATCGTTTCAAACGGTTTCTTGCCGGGATGTTGCGAGGCGAATGAGATATGGTTGGCGGTGTGCCAATCCTGGGTCATCACGACATTCTGAAACTTGGCCGCGATGGAGTTGATCAGCGGGATGATCTCGTCGCCCTTGTTCACAGCGAGACTACCGCCAGGCACAAAGCAGTTCTGAACATCAACGACGATCAGTGCGCTGGTCGCTGCGGGCTTGAGCTTGGTCTGAGCGCTGGCGCTAGATATGGTGCACGCCGCCAACAGACTGCCGCCTCCAAGGAATAAGTGACGGCGCGACGATAGTTGTTGAACAACACCCATGGGCGAACGCTCCTTACGGACTTTCAGAGACAGCCAAGCTTAGACCGAATTTCGCTCTCAAGGAATTGGAATTCCGCCTGCAAGCGCGCCGACGTTTATGACCACAGACTCTTCCAACGCGGCGGTTTCACCTTGGCTGCCGACGGCTTTTGCGCCGTTGCGCAGATGACGTAAGGCCGTTCGATTAAATGCGGCTTGAGATCGTCGATCGGTTTGATCAGCGGGTTGTGACCGGAGGTGTCGTCGTTCGCATTCAGGGCGCGCCACCCCTTGCGACCCGGGATCTTTTCCAAGCCGATGGCATAAACTGTAATCTGATCTCTCTCGACGCGAAGGCGAAGGAAGTTCTTATAACCGGCGATACCGAGGGCGCCGAAGCTGTCCATGTGCATGCGGCCGATGATTGAGGTGGAAACCCAATAGAGGCCGAAGATCATGCCGCCAAGGATGCCGCCGATCAATATCAGCAGCCCCGAATAGAGCGCCACGCCGAAGATCATGGCGAATTTTCCGCTATCGATGTCGGTGAAGTGCCAATAGATGCCTTGCAAGGTGCCGTTGATCCCCAACAGCACGACAATGTGCGTCCAAGCATGCAAGCCGCCGACGGCAATCTTGACCGGCCACTTCAACCAAGTTGGCTTGATGAAATCACCGTCCTCAAAACCGACATAGTAGATGAGACCGGCATAAAGACAGATGATCATGAAGAAGAAGGCGGGATTCGACAGCATGGCGTAGAGGACGTGCTTGGTGTCGATGCGGGGATAGATGCGATTGTTCCAAATTCGCAATCCGGCGCCGGTCCAGCCACCCTGTTTCTGGAATTCGATCAGGTTTTTTTCAGGTCTTCAGCGGATGAAACGCCGCCGAGGATTTCGGATTTAGCGACGATGTCGACCATGCTCTGGCCAAATAGCGGCAGGTGATCGGGCGCGGCCGGGGTTGCTGGCGCTGATTGCGGCACGCTAACGGGTGGCTGTGGCGCGGCTGTAGGGGCCTGCGATGCGCTGCTGGTTTGTGCGATGCTTTTCGACGGCGGAGGGCCGGTGCGGCTGGCCACTGCGGCGTTGGCAGACCGCCGCGGTTCCAGACCAAGCTTCTCCTCGATGATATCGAGCCGAGCGGCTGAGCGGTCGGCGCGAAACTGCTCGACGCCACGCGTGTAACAAGCCTGTTGTTCCTTGACGGTGCCGCCCGTTGCGTTGCATTCGATTTTGATGCGATCGGCGCGGGCCCGTTCCAATTCGCGATCTGGATCCTGGGTGGTGATCTGGAAGACCCAGGCGTAGACGAGATAGAAAACGCCCATGAACAGCGCGAATTTTCTGTTGTAAAACGGCAGCAGCAGATTTTTAAGCGACAGCATCATGCTGCGGCCGCGCGACGGGTAGATGTGTGGCGCTCGGAAATTGAAGGGCCTAGGAGCCTGTCCAGATAGGCTCGGCGCATTGCATTTTGGGGGACCGTAGCCGCTTCAGACGGCTTTTGCGAGCTTGGTGAGGTTGTGGGCCTCACCATCCATCAGTTTCTCCAAACTGACCACAGTGCAGGCAGCCCGCAGATGGCTTGCAGACAGGTCTGAATGCGGCGCAGGCCGCGCTTAAAGAATGAGGTCAGGCTGCGAGCCACCTTTTTCGGACGCGTGCCTT
>JANXWC010000053.1 GCA_025351355.1 Hyphomicrobiaceae bacterium | reverse complement strand
GGCGACAATCCGCGGACTTCGGGTGATTTATTTGTTGGTATTTCCACGACGGGCAACCGTGCGTGGATTTACCTGCTGGTCGCTGCGCGAGCCGGCTGCCGCCATGCCGGAGGCATGTCTTCGACATGACACCCGCCCGGGAGCGCAGCACCCAAATCTTCAGTCTTTTTGACTGCAAAAAGGCGGGTGGTCCGGCGGGTATCCCGCCGGTCGGAGCACGAGGGCGAGCCCTCGTTCGCGCGACAGCGCGATCAACCTCGAGTAGCGCGTCTGCGACTTAATATAGTCCCGCCGGGCGCCCTGAACCGATGCGCGAACCCTGCTTCTGCTGTTCCGGCGAAATGAATTCCGTACCGCCGTCAGAGGTCAGCCCGATCACCGAGTAGGAATCGTCTGGCTCCTCGAACGGTTTGAAGAACTCCCACATGGTGTCCTTCTCGTCTCCGGCGGCGCGCACACCAGTCTTGGTGTTGATGCGCACCGACTTGATGCCCGGCGGCTGACGGAACGGCACAGGTCGCTTGTCGGCCAGCGCAAGTTTCAGAAAATTACCAACGATCGGGGCCGCGAATGCGCCGCCCGTCTTGCCCTTGCCCAACGGCTTTGGTGAATCGTAGCCGATGAACACGCCGACCACCAGATCGGGCGTGAAGCCGATGAACCACGCATCCTTTTCATCGTTGGAAGTGCCGGTTTTTCCTGCGACTGGCACGTTCGGCAAAATCTCGTGCACCCTCGAACCGGTCCCACTCACGACAACGCCTTCCATGATCGACGTCATCTGATAGGCGGTATGCGGGTCGATGATCTGTTTGCGATCGTCGATCAAGTCCGGTTCCTCGCCCGGCTTCTCGACACGGCACTTACCACAATCCCGTTCGTCGTGCCGCCAGATGGTCTTGCCATAGCGATCCTGAATGCGATCGATCAGCGTCGCCTTGACCTGCTTGCCGCCGTTCGGGAATGTCGAATAAGCGGTCACCATACGCAGCAGCGTCGTTTCACCCGCGCCCAACGCCATCGACAGCACCGGCAGCAGGTCGTCGTAGACGCCGAAGCGCTTGGAATATTCGACGATCAGCGGCATCCCCATGTCATCGGCCAACCGCACGGTCATCTGGTTGTGAGATTTGACCACGCCATAGCGCAGCGTCTGCGGGCCGAACGACTGTTTATCCTCATAGTTTTTCGGGCACCACTCGTCGCCGTTCGCTTGCGCCTTGCAGAATGGCGCATCCAGAACGATGGATGTCGGCTTATAGCCGTTGTCAATGGCTGCAGCATACAAAATAGGCTTGAACGACGAGCCCGGCTGCCGACGCGCCTGCAGCGCCCGATCGAACTGGCTGGCCGCAAACGAGAACCCGCCAACGACAGCGTGCACGCGCCCGGTGTGCGGGTCCATTGCGATCATACCACCGGCCACTTCCGGTACCTGCATCAGCGACCACACCGCGCCCACTCCGTCTGGCTTATCCGGATCTTTCGGCGCTACCCACACCACGTCACCGACCGCCAGCACGTCCAGCGGGCCGGGTATTTTCGACGGCTTCTTATTCGCCCATTTGATCTCTTGATAGGGAATATCGACGCCTTCGCGCTCCGCCGTCAGCTTGCCGTCCGCCATTCGCGACGGCTTCAAGCCCACGACTGCCTTGGTCTTATCGGCGCTGATCACGACGCCCAGACGCCACGGCGCCATATCGGCCGGCCCATCAATGGCGCCGAGGGCAATCCCCCAGTCGCCGGCAGCATCGATCTTCTGCAGCGGACCGCGCCAACCCTTGTCGCGATCGAAGGCGACGAGGCCGTCAATCAGCACCCGGCGCGCGATGCGCTGCATTTTCGGGTCGAGCGTGGTGCGCACGGAGAGCCCGCCATTCACCTTGCCGTCGCCGGCGCTGGTGCGCTCTGATTTTCCGTAAAGACCGTCTTCCTGATAAAGCGCGACCAGCGTTCGCCGAACCTCTTCGGCGAAATAGTCGGCGGCATAGATCTGCGTCCCGAGATTGCGGATATTGACGACGAGATCCTTGGCCCGCGCCGTCTCAGCCTGCTGCCGGGTGATATAGCCATTACTGGCCATTTCACCCAGAATCCAGTTGCGCCGCTCCAGTGCCTTCTCTTTGTACTTGAACGGATGGTAGTTGTTCGGAGCCTTCGGCAGCGCCGCCAGATACGCGGCCTCTTCCGGCTCCAACTGACCAAGTTCCTTGCCGAAATAGGTCAAAGCGGCGCCGGCCACGCCATAGGCGCCGAGGCCGAGATAGATTTCGTTCAGGTACAGTTCAAGAATTCGCTCTTTTTTGTACGCTTTTTCGATGCGCAGGGAGAGGATGGCTTCTTTCAGTTTGCGCTCTAGCGTCCGGTCGCTCGACAACAGAAAATTCTTCGCGACCTGCTGGGTAATCGTCGACGCACCCTCGGCACGGCGCTTTGAACCTTTGAGCGCATTTTCCACGGCCTTGAATCCTGCACGCGCAATGCCGTGCATATCGAGGCCGGGGTGCTCGAAGAAGCGTTTATCTTCTGCCGACAGATACGCGCCCCACACCATCTTTGGAATGGTATTCATCGGCACGAAGATGCGCCGTTCCTTGGAATATTCAGCCATCAGACTGCCGTCGTGCGCGTGAATGCGCGTCATCACCGGCGGTTCGTATTTGGCGAGGCTATCGTAGTCCGGCAGATCGCGCGAAGCTTTCCACAGCAGGAACCCCGCTACGCCGGAACCTGCCAGCCCGAGAATCACCGACGTCGCAAACAGGAAGCCAAGCGTGCGCAACAGCACGCTCTTGCGCTTCTTGCGTCGCTTGGGGCGGACCGGAGGTGGCAGGATCTGCGCGCGCATCAAAACCTTGTTTTCGGTTAGCTCCGACACAGGCCGACGCGGAGTTGATACCCCCGCCAAGACCGCGCCCCGTGTTTATTCCACCCCGGTCGCGGCCACAAGCACGAGCCCGACACGATCTACCATTTTACGCGTCCACCGTCCGCCACAATTGCGGCTATATCGCGCCAGGATCATCAGGCATCCCAACCGGCCCCGGCGATCGCCGCGTTCGGCGACACCCATGCCACTATTCTCAGCTGAAATCGACCCGAAAGGACCACCGCATTGCCGGCGGTCCCGGCATAACTGTTCCGATCCCCCGATGTATCGCCGACCGGCACGGCGATCGGCGCTAACGACAGCACGCTCATGGCCTGAGTGCGACATGGTTCCGGCGATTCGCGGCGAACGTATCCACCGCCCCGGCAATGGTGGCCGCCACCTTTTTCTGCCACTCTGCCAATTGCATCGTCTCGGCATCGGTCTGATTGGAGATGAAGCCCAACTCGATCAACACCGTCGGTGTCGGCATTTGGCGCAGCACCCGGAAAGCAGCCGAACGCGCTGGATCGCGCGCCAGCATTTGACTGGGCCGCATGCGGTCCAACAGCAATTGCTGGAATTCCGTGGAAAAATTTGACGTCTCGCGCTTCATCAGATCGGCCAGGATACCGTTGATCTCGATACTTTCCGCGTCGCCGGCCTGGGCCATTCCGCCTGCGCCATCGGCGGCATTTTCCTTTTCAGCCAATGCTGCCGCCGCGCCGTTGGAAGCCTGCTCCGACAGCGTGTAGACCGTTGCGCCGTGCGCCGTCAGGGCCAGCTGGGGATCACCCACCGCGTCAGCATGCAGAGAAATGAACAGCTGCGCACCGGCCGCCTCCGACAGCGCCACGCGCCGCTCAAGCTGAACGAACGTGTCCGTCGAGCGCGTCATCCGTACGTCGTACTTGCCGCGCGCATCGAGGACGGATTTGAGCTGGCGCGCGACCGCCAGGACAATGTCTTTTTCGGCCAGTCGATTGGGGCCGACGGCACCCGCATCCGCACCACCGTGGCCCGGATCGATCATCACCACGAACTTGCCGGCCGATTGCGGCGCCGATGGCAACTGAGGAGGCGCCGTCGCCGCCGCTGGCCGCCACCCCGGTGCCACCTGCCGCGAATCGCTGGCAGTGGCAGCGAACGCCATCGCGGTCGTCGGCTCCATCCGCACATGCAGCATCGCCCCGGCTGGGCTCGGCACAACCGTTGCGCTGACCACGCGCACGGGCCCGGTCGTGTCGATGACAACCCGCGAACGCCCCACTGCAAACAATCCGTGCCGATAGCCTGTCACCAGACCCTGCCCCACGCTGCCCAACTCCTCTGGCAGACGAAACGCCACGTCGGGCATATCGATGATGACGCGGTAGGGGCCGGCGAGCGTGAATGCCTGCACAGACACGGGCCGCGACAATGTAATTTTGAAGGTCGTTCCGCGACTGTCAGAGTTCACCGAGATCGCGGTCGCGAGTACTGCAGACTCGGTTTCAGTTGCAATGTCATCGGCGGTTGGCGAAGGCTGCTCCAGCCCGGTCGACGACTTCGCGACGGCGCTCGATTCGATCGGCGCCATCGCCGCTGGTACGGACACGGACTTGGCGATCACACTCTGTCCACAGGCAGGCGAGGTGTAATCAAGTACAACCGCCAAAAGCACAGCCACAACCACTGCCAGCCCGTTAACACGTTGTTTGCCAAACGGTGCGAATGTCCGTTGGCACACGCCCGGTGCGGCGGCAAAGCGACTGACACCCCAATACACGAATGGACCCCTGCCAATACCCTCGCTTTGACGCTTTTACTCTTGCTTTTCGCTGTTGACGCTCGAATGACTTGCAACCCGGCTGACAAAGCCGTATCTACACGGTGCCTGAATTTTTCCGGTACCTATTGCGGCACGTCATTTGCCGATCGCGATTAGCAACTCGATTACGGCCAAGCATATGAACTTCGAAAGCGTTTAGTCCATCAGCCCGGTGCCAAGTCAATGGCGGAGAGCGCGGACTTTCAGTTGAGAACTTCAAACTTTGGCTGAATTTGATCTAAACGTGGTTTATGGGTACCGGGCAGGATCGGGTTAGGCCGCGTGAGTACCGTGGAGCAGAGCTCGGCCATTTGGCTGCATGCCGATGTCCGGTTGAACGCTAAGCCGAACACGCGCAACGGTAGTGCTCGCGGTCAAGCCGTCGCGCATGGGCTGAAGCGTACAAGCGTATGTGCACAAACGATAGATGCGTTGGACGACACCGACCTCCGACAACGCCAAGACCGCTGACGTCGACATGATTTTACCCACCGGCCTGTTTCCGAGAAGACGGAAAGCGCTACGTGGACCCAGGGCGCGGGCCCCGAGACCGCCCGCAAAGTTTGCCGTTAGCCCCGACAGTGGGCGTACGGCGCAGCATCGTTGGGAATGGGATGTCCCTTCCTCCTGATGCGATTGAAACGGAACCGATATCAGGACGCCCACGACCTATGACTTATCTGCCAGCCCTGACTGCACCGCCATACGCGTCTCGACGACGCGCTGGTTTTGCCGTCGACGGGGTTCGGAATGGCACGGTAAGCATGGGCAGCGGGCTTGGCGACGCAAGGCCTGCTGGTCATGCTCGCGCGATGGTCGGGTCCAATCCCCACCCCAAGCATGGCACGCGGAACAGCCTCACGGCCTGTCCGGCGCAAACTGATCCCCTATTCGATCATAACACGCCGATCGCAGGATCGCGGGCGCGGTTATCGCCGCCCAGGACCCAATTGCAATGGATAACAAAACTAATAAGATGCTTATCGATGCCACCCACCCGGAAGAGACCCGGGTCGTGGTGCTCCGTAATGGTCGCGTAGAGGAATTCGATTACGAGTCTGCCGCCCGCAAATTGCTCCGCGGCAACATCTATCTCGCCAAGGTCACTCGCGTCGAGCCGTCGCTGCAGGCCGCCTTCATCGAGTACGGCGGCAATCGGCATGGGTTTCTCGCTTTCACCGAAATCCACCCCGACTACTACCAGATTCCGGTCTCGGACCGGCAGGCGCTGATCGACGAAGAAGCTGCCGCGGAAGCCGAGGCTGACGCCGAAGCCGACGCTCGCGCCGAACGCAAATTCCAGGGCGGCGGCGGACGCCGTCGTGATGGTGGCCGCGACGGCGGTCGTGATGGTGGCCGCAATGGTCAGCGTCATCAATCCAGCCGCGGCGACGAAACCGCCGCTGGGTTAGGCGCTCAACCGCTATCCGATCAACACCCCGATCACCCAGCGCCTGAACAGCCACCAGAAGCATCAGGCGGTGACAACCACCCTGCAGCGACTGACGCGGCCGCCGCAGTCACCCAGCATCATGACGACCATGGCCACGATAGCCACGGCCAGGATGACCACGCCACATTGCCCGAAGACGCCGGACACACGACCGATCGTGTGTCGGAGGCCTACGAGACGCGCCATCAAGTCGAAGGCGACACCTCTCACCACGGCGAACACGCCGACACTCACACCCACGATCAGACGCATGATCACACGCACGACCATGATCAGCACGCGCGCGGCGCTGATGAGCATGAAGCTGTCGCCGAAAATCACAACCATTCGCACGATGGCGCGGCGCACGAGGCCCATGCCCCGTCGGCTGAATCGCGCGGCAGCAGCGATCATATCGAGGAAGTACCGGAAGTCACCGAAGCCCCCGAGACCATCGGCGTCGGCGCCGACAGCATTGATGATGACGCCATCGAGGACGTGCAGGAGCGCCCGCGCCGCCAGCGCCGCCGTCAGTACAAAATCCAGGAAGTCATCAAACGCCGTCAGGTCATCCTGGTGCAGGTCGTCAAGGAAGAACGCGGCAACAAGGGCGCGGCGCTGACAACGTATCTCTCGCTGGCCGGTCGCTACACGGTGCTGATGCCCAACACCGGCCGTGGTGGCGGCATTTCGCGCAAGATCACCAACCCCGCCGACCGCAAGCGCCTGAAGGCGATCGCCCAGGAACTCGATGTACCGGAAGGTATGGGACTGATCATCCGCACGGCGGGCGCAGCCCGTACCAGCCAGGAAATCAAGCGCGACTACGAATACCTGCTCCGTCTGTGGGAGAGTGTGCGCGACATGACGCTCCAATCAACGGCACCGAGCCTCGTCTACGAAGAGGGCAACCTCATCAAGCGCTCGATCCGCGATCTCTACACTAAGGAGATCGACGAGGTCGTGGTGGCCGGTGATCAGGCCTATCACGATGCGCACGATTTCATGCGCATGCTGATGCCCAGCCACGCCAAGCATGTCATCAAGTACAATCAACCTGAAGCGCTGTTTACCCGCTATCCCATCGAGCGTCAGTTGAACGCGATGTTCAGCCCCTACGTGACGCTGAAGTCCGGCGGCTACCTGGTCATCAACCAGACGGAAGCGCTGGTCTCCATCGACGTCAACTCCGGCAAGTCGACGCGCGAATATTCCATCGAGGAAACGGCGCTCGCCACCAACCTCGAAGCGTCCGATGAAATTGCGCGCCAACTCAAACTGCGCGACCTTGCCGGCCTGATCGTGATCGATTTCATCGACATGGAGGAGAAGCGCAACAACCGCAAAGTCGAGCATCGCTTGACCGACGCGTTGCGCTTCGACCGCGCCCGCATCCAGGTTGGCCGCATCTCGCATTTTGGCCTCATGGAAATGAGCCGTCAGCGCATGCGCACCGGCGTGCTCGAAGGCTCGACGTCGCAATGCCCCCACTGCCAGGGCACCGGCATGATCCGCTCGACCGAGAGCGTGGCGTTGGCGGTGCTGCGTGGGCTCGAGGACCATCTGGTCAAGGATCCGCGCTCGTCGGTCAACGTCATGACGACGGCACTGGTGGCGCTGTATATCCTCAACAACAAGCGCAGCTTCATCACCGATATCGAACGCCGCTACGGCATTTCGGTCGCGGTGCAGGCCAGCGACCGTATGCAAGGCGCCAACTTCGCCATCGAGCGCAGTGCGGCACCCGTGCAGGCACCTCGGCAAGCCGACCGCGCGGCTGTGAGCATGGACTGGGGCTTTGACGGTGAGGAAGGCGACGAACAGCAGACAGACCGGCCTAACGGCAATGGTTCGTCCGTCGAAACGATCGAATCCGATGGCGAGACCGGGCAAGAAGATGGCGATGAGACTGAAAGCCGTGGCGAAGGCGGCGAAGGCAATCGGTCCGGGCGCAAGCGCAGACGCCGCCGTGGTCGTGATCGCGACCGGGGCCAGGCGAACGGAAATAGCGACGGCGAGCATCAGCACGGCCAACGCGACAGCAACAACGCGCGCCAACCAACTCATGCGGACGACCAGAACGCCGGAGCCGCTGGATTTGTTGCTGAAAATGACGCCGACACCGGCGTCGATCACGCTGACCGCACTGATACCGGTGACGCAGGCGACGACCCCGAGGGTACTGCCGATAGCCAGCGCGAAACCGCTGGAGACGACGGTGACAAAGGCGTGCGGCGCGGTCGCCGGCGCGGTCGCCGCGGTGGCCGTCGCGGCCGCGAGCACCGCGACGCGGCAGGCATAGTCGGTGACGCGGCTGGCAGTGAGGCTGACGCGGCAGGCATTGAAGGCAATGTCGAAGGCATCCATGCGCCCGAAACGTCAGTCGATCCGACATCCGACGATGGTCACGACCACCACGTCGTCGGCGATCAGCATGTAAGCGCCGCACCGCACGAGGCAACCGACGCCTCGTCAGCGCACCAAGAAGCGCGTCCCCACTCTCATGCGCAAAAGGCCGATGCCCCAACGGCACTCGCGCCCGTACATGAGCCACGACAGGACCGCACGCTGGAGCCATCGGTCGCCGCCACTCGCTCCTCCGACGCGCCAATTGCGGCGCCAGAGGTACATCACGCAACGCCCTCGACGCCGGCATCCGATTCCTCGGCGCCGGCACCGCAAACCGCTCCTACGGTCGTAACAGCATTGCCCGAGGCGCCAGAAGACCCAACTCGTCCGCGTCGCCGTGGCTGGTGGCAGCGCCGCGGCCTCGGAGAGTAAATCCAAGCGGGTCGCCTGGTTCGGGCCGACCAAAATTCATCAAGCAAACGGGCCGCCCTCCTTCGGCGGCCCGAGTTTTTTTCCTGAGAACACTGTTTGGCGCTTGGCGCGGGATGCCAATTTGCTGACCACGAGAACTTAGCGTATCTGGCTGGCATGATTGCTGAATCGACACCCAACTTCGACGCCATCGACGCCTACGGCCAGCGCCTGACTGCGAGCTTTCGCGAGGCCGGTGCGGAGCTTGTCGCGCCCTCCATCATCCAGCCGGCCGGCCTCTTCCTCGACGTCATCGGCGAGAGTCTGCGCGGCCGCACCTATGTATTCACCGATCCCGATGGAATGGAGTTGTGCCTGCGTCCGGACCTGACGGTGCCGGCGTGCCGCATCTACCTCGAGCGCGATCCGTCTGCGGTTTCCGTGCAGCGTTTTTGCTACAGCGGGCCCGTGTTCCGCTATCAGCCGCAGGATGCGCCGCTGGGGCACGCGCGCGAAACGCGCCAGGCTGGCTTTGAGACATTTGGCTTGAGCGACCGCGCGGCTGCCGATGCCGAGGTCGTCCGCGTCACGGTCGAAGCCTTGACTGCCGCAGGTCTGAACGATTTGTCGTTGCGCATGGGCGATCTCGGTCTGCTGCACGCCATCCTCGACGCGCAGGCCATGCCGAGCCGCTGGCGTCGGCGTTTGGCGCATCAATTCTGGCGCGCGGACGCGTTCCATGCCGAGTTGCGCCGCCTTGTGCAGTGGCCGGCAGAGTCGGCACGCGGCATCGATCCAGCGCTGCTGGCGCGGCTCGATCCAGCCCAACCGGCAGCGGCAGAAGCGGAAGTTGCCGACTACCTCGCGGCATCGACCATTGATCTGTTTGGGACGCGACAACTCAGTGAAATCACCGCCGGTCTGCTCGAAGCGGCGCAGGACACGCGCGCCGGCCCGCTCGATCCCGCGCATGCACGCCTGATCGAGGATTATGTCGCCATCGCAGACAACCCCGCCCGCGCCATCGATACACTCGAAAAATTGGCAACTACAGCGCGCTGCGACATCGCGCCGGCGATCGCGGCCTTCAGGCATCGCCTCGACCTCATGCGAGGGATCAGGCTCGACCTGCAAGCAGCGCGCTTCTCCGGCGAGTTCGGACGCCGGTTTGAGTATTACACCGGCTTCGTTTTCGACCTGGTTTCGCCTGTCCTTGGCGGGCAAAGCCCAGTCGCCGGCGGGGGTCGCTATGACAGCCTGCTGCACGCCGTCGGTGCGCCGCACGATGTACCGGCAGTCGGCGCCGCCATCTTCACCGAGCGTGTGCGGGACGCGCTGGATGGGCGCAGGCCGCCAGCGGGAGGCAGAGCATGATGCAACGCCTCATTCTGGCGCTGCCCTCGAAGGGCCGCCTGATGGAAAAGTCCATCGAAGTGCTTGGTCGTGCCGGCTATGACGTCAGCAAGAGTAGTTCGACGCGCGACTACCGCGGAACCGTCGACGGGCGGCCGGAGATCGATGTCAAATTCGTCTCGGCGGCGGAAATTGCGCAATTGCTGCGTCTCGGCGACGTCCACCTCGGTATAACCGGCGAAGACCTGATGCGGGAAATGAACGCCGACATCGACTCCCGCGTGGAGTTCGCCAACAAGCTGGGTTTCGGTCACGCCGACGTGGTGGTGGCCGTGCCCGCGTGTTGGCTGGACGTGCGCCGGCTCGCCGATCTCGAACCGATGGCCATGCGCTTCCGCCGCCAGCACGGCCGCCGCGTGCGCGTCGCCACCAAGTATCTCAACCTCACGCGTCAGTACTTTGCGCGCGCCGGCGTGATCAGCTACCGCATCGTCGAAAGCCTCGGTGCGACAGAAGGCACGCCGGCCGCCGGCCTCGCCGAATTGATCGTCGACATCACGTCGACCGGGGCCACCTTGCAAGCCAATGGCCTGAAAGTGCTGGAAGACGGCGTGCTGCTCAAAAGCGAAGCCAATCTCATCCGATCGAAGACGGCGCCGTGGACGCCGCAACTGGAGCACATGGCCGAAACCTTGATCCGCGCCGTCGGAACAGCCGACTGAGCAGGCTGGCCAAAGCACCTACGGCTGTTTAACAACGGCGATCTCGACACGGCGATTGCGCGCGCGGCCGTCTTCACTGGTATTGGAGGCAAGCGGCGACGCGGACGCCATGCCCTCGACCGTCATCAGTTCGGGGTCGACCCCGTGCGCCTCGAAATATTTCGCGGTCAACTCTGCACGGCGCAGTGACAGGGTTTCATTGAGTTTCGACGATCCGCGATTATCGCTGTAGCCCTTGATTTCGAGCGCCAGCGTCGGGCAAGCCTTGAGCGTCGCGACGAGGACGTCGAGGGTTTTGTGGTGCTCCAGTCGCAACGTTCCCTCGGCGCGATCAAATTGCAGGACCATTAATTGATCGGGTTTCGATAGCGCGCCAGCGCACGACACGGGAGTGCCAACCACAACCGCTGTCGAGGCAGCAGCGTCGGTCGCGGCTGATCTAACGTGTGTCGGTGGCGCCGGCAGAACAGTGGACGCGACCGTAACTGCCATGCCAGGAGGCTGCGGTGCCACCGTAATTGACCGCTGCACGGCCTGCTGCAAGCCTGCGACCTGCTGCCGGAGTTCGGCCAGTTGTGGCCTGAGTTGGTCCAATTCCGCCTCGTACTTGTCCACCAACTCTCGCAGGCTACGCGTTTCCTTGAGCTGTGCTGCAACGGTGCGATCGGCTTCTACGACGCGTGTTTCAAGCGCGCTCGTTTCTCCACGCGCTGTTGCGCTTTCACCGGCGCCGAGCGACGTCAGCGTCGAACCGGAAATCGCAATTCGTGATTGATTGACGGTGATGGCCAGCAACACCAAAGCGACAAGTATGCCAACGCCGGCAATGACGCGCTTGATGCCAAATGAACGCCAGGCCCGCGACACATCGAAATAATGCGCCATGTGCATTTCCTGAATAACATCGCGCCACGCAGCACTGAAAAATGAACGAGCTCTATGATCGCCGAACTGGGGCGCGCGACAATTGTAAAAAAACCAATCGGCTATGCGAAGCGTACCGTCAGTTGGTGCCGTTGACAACGGCCTTGCACGGTGCGTCATACGACTTCAGACAGTAAAATGAATTTCGGTTCTAAGCGCGTTCCGCTTGAACCCGGACGCTGGCACCTAGCGCACCGATGGCACACTTGACGATGGCTGCCGCATCAAGCCCTGCCTCGGCGTACATCACGTCCGGCTTGTCGTGCTCGAGGAAATAGTCCGGCAGCACCATGGGCCTGACCTTAAGACCGCGATCGAGCAATCCTGCTGTCGCCAGATAGTGCAGCACGAACGAGCCGAACCCACCGATCGCGCCTTCCTCGACCGTGATGAGCACCTCGTGTTCGCGCGCCAGCCGCGCGATGAGCGCTGTATCGAGCGGTTTGGCAAAACGGGCATCGGCCACCGTCGCCGACAACCCCAAGGCCGCCAGTTGATCGGCCGCCTTCAGGCACTCTCCGAGACGCGTCCCGAGGCTGAGCAAAGCCACTTTTGTGCCTTCGCGCAGCACCCGGCCCCGGCCGATTTCCAGCGGCACGCCTTCCGCGGGCATATCGATGCCGACGCCTTCGCCGCGCGGATAACGAAAGGCACTCGGCCCATCGTCGATCGCCACCGCCGTTGCCACCATATGCACGAGTTCGGCCTCATCGGCCGCCGCCATCACGACGAAACCCGGCAGCGCCCCGAGATAGCCGACATCAAACGAGCCGGCATGGGTCGCCCCATCCGCCCCGACCAGACCGGCCCGGTCGATGGCGAAACGCACCGGCAATTTCTGGATGGCCACGTCGTGCACCACCTGATCATAGGCGCGCTGCAGAAACGTAGAATAGATGGCAGCGAACGGCTTGAACCCTTCCGTCGCCAGACCGGCGGCAAATGTCACGCCATGCTGTTCGGCAATGCCGACATCGAAGGTGCGATCGGGAAACTCCTTGCCGAACAGGTCCAGTCCCGTGCCCGACGGCATCGCCGCCGTAATCGCCACGATCTTCGGATCCTTGCGGGCCTCGGCAATCAGTGCATCGGCAAAGACGCGCGTATAGGCAGGTGCATTGGGCTTCGGCTTGACCTGCGCCCCGGTGATAACGTTGAATTTGTTGACACCGTGATACTTGTCGGCGGCGTCCTCGGCGGGCGGATAACCCTTGCCCTTCTTGGTCACCACATGCAGCAGAATGGGGCCCTGCTTGGCGTCGCGCACGTTCTTCAACACCGGCAGCAGCACGTCGAGATCATGCCCGTCGATGGGACCGAGATAGTAAAATCCCAGTTCCTCGAACAAGGTGCCCCCGGTCCAGTAGGTGCGCGTATATTCTTCGGCGCGGGCGGCGCGCCGTTCCCATTGCTTGGGTAGCTTGTGGGCGAGTTGCTTGCCGATCTCGCGCAGATGCAGATAGGTGCCGGATGAGGATATACGCGCCAGATAACTCGACAGCGCGCCCACCGGCGGCGCAATCGACATGTCGTTGTCGTTGAGAATGACGATCAGCCGTTCACTGCGCGCGCCGGCATTGTTCATGGCTTCGTAGGCCATGCCGGCGCTCATGGCGCCGTCGCCGATGACCGCCACGACATGATTTTTGCGGCCCTCCAGATCACGCGCTACGGCCATGCCGAGACCCGCCGAAATCGACGTCGAAGAGTGCGCCGCACCAAATGGATCGTAGGTGCTTTCGGTGCGACGCGTAAAGCCACTGAGACCACCGCCCTGACGCAGGGTGCGAATACGATCACGGCGACCGGTGAGAATTTTGTGCGGATAAGCTTGGTGCCCCACATCCCAGATGACGCGATCCGATGGCGTGTCGAACACCCAGTGCAAAGCCACCGTCAATTCTACTACGCCCAGACCTGCGCCAAGGTGTCCGCCGGTGACGGAAACGGCCGAAATGGTCTCGGCGCGCAATTCGTCGGCGACTTGCTTCAGGTCTTTTTCGGGCAAGCGCCGAAGGTCAGCCGGAACGCGGATCTGATCGAGCAACGATGGCTTTGCGGTGGAGGCGGTCATGGTCGCTCAAAATCTTAAGAACCTGGCGGAACCGGCCGATTTGGTTCAAATGCTAAACCGGTTCGGCCCGAACACCATCTACTTTCCGGTCACTATGGCAGATTTATTGTCCTGAATGCGGGCGGGGCTGGGCGCCCCATCCGCGACATAGAGCCGCCAGCGGCACCCAAACCGGCGTCATCGACCTCAGGTGATCGCGGCAAGCCGCGTATCCAGGCCGAGCACAAGGCACCAGTGGGGCTCGAAATCGGCCCCCAGTGGCCAGACGTTGGCTTTGAAAACCTCAAGCATACGCGCCTCGTAGCTTTTAAAGAAGTCGCGGCGGCACAACACGAATTTGGTTGCCGCCACAATAGTTTCCCGATCGAGGATGGCCAGCGGACACCACTCCGGATTGCGCTCCAGCCATTGTTGCACCGCGACCATCAGCGTCGGGTAGCCGGGATGCAGCATGTCGTCGAGCACGATAATGCCCTCCGGCGCCATAACCGCCACAGCTCGATCGAGATCGCGGGTCAGGGCGTCCCGACTGTGCTCGCCGTCGATATGGAAAAATCGCAGTTTCTTGCCGCCGACCTTGGCCAGGATGTCGGCCGGCTGCATCGTCCGGCTGTCGGTTTTCCAGGTAACACGGCGCTCTGCGTCCAGTCCGTGCTGCAAGCAATTGGCCTCGAATCGTTCAAGCACCTGCGGATTGGGCCAATCGAACAAATCAATCCCCAGCGCCACTTCGCCCGGCGTCAGTGCGAGCGCCAACGCGATGAAAAAACGTCCCTCGAAGGTGCCGATTTCGGCAATCGGACCGCCCAGCCCGATCTCCGTCTGCAACCGCAACAGGCGGCCACACACCGCTGCGGCAAAGCGCGACGACATGCCCGGCACCGTGTGGTAGCCGTGTTCGAGATAGGCATCGGCGGCGGCGACCCCGACAGTCGGCATTGGCGCTGGAAAAGTCGGCAATTCTGACATCCGGTGTTTTCGCTCTGCGGGAAAATGTGCCGCGGTTACAGGCGAGGTAAGATTTTAGAGATTTCCAAAACCGGCCATCGCCGTGGCATTATTTGGGCTGGTAGCTCTCGAGCGGCCCGGGCAACGCGGCCCGCGCCTGCACTATCAATTGTTTTTCATAGCGGTGCAGCAGGTACCCGATGCCAAAAAAACCAAAGATTGCCACGCCGAGCACCAACGGCGCCCAGGCACTGTGGACCTTGAACAGCAGCTCTCCGAACAAATAACCGCCGAAGCCGAATACGCTTGCCCACAGGACAGCTCCCGTGGCGTTGGCAAACAGAAACTGCCACCACGGCATCCTGTTCACGCCGGCGAGGAACGCTGCGAGGATGCGCAGCAACGCGATGAAACGGCCGACAAACACGATCTTGCTGCCGTAGTTCATGAAAAGGTACTGACCGAGCTTGATCCGATCTTCGGTCATATTGATTTTCTTGCCGTGCCGCAGCAGCAGCGGGTAGCCGTAGCGTCGCCCGATCGAGTACCCGAGGTTGTCGCCGATGATCGACCCGATCGTCGCAGCCGCCACGACCAACGCAATGCTCATGTCCTGGTTGGCGGCGGCATAAATCGATGCGAGCACGAGGATAGTTTCCCCCGGCAATGGAATGCCCATGCTTTCCAGGCCGACGATAACGCCCACACCCCAGTAACCGTACTGCGTGATGATCGGCTGCAGATCGGCATGCGAAAAGATAGCCATACGCCGCCTTCCCCCTCGTCTTCTATGGAATCCGCCTCTTTATGCCGCTCTTTGGCGTACGAAGCCATTGGCGTCAATCACTGACGGATCCATAACCGATCTGCCGCAAAAAGGCATGCAACGTCTCTGTATAACAGTTTGCCGGGCTGCGCTTGGGCTGAAGTCGGCCGCCAAAGCGATGTTGTTACGGTAATTTAGCCATGGCAGTGGCGGAGCAATGCAACCCGTTTGCGGCCGCTTCGGTGGCGGCGAGGAGCGACCGCTCGGCCATCAACTCCGCGTGGGCGGCAGTACCGGTTTCCGGCGTGTCGCCCATGCGCTGCATCGCGTGTACGAGCGTCGTCGGTGGCGCCTCGAGCTCGGTAGTCATGGCTGTTTGAAGTGCCGCTATTCGCGCTTGGTGCTGCCCTCGTTCGATCGCGAGACCGGAACAATTGCGGCTATGAATTTGCCCGTCCTCGGCACCGGTCGTGGACGCCAACGGTCCCAAGGCACACCCGGCCATCGGCAGACAGGTCGCCACCATCAGACATTTCGCAAGCAGCGAGTGACGCATTTTCTGCAGCATAGGGGCCGCACAACGTAGTCGGAGGGTGAGACAGGACTCAACAGCATCAGCACAAGTTTCGCAGCAGACGACATACAGCAGGCGTCATACAGCAGGCGTTTACTCGAATTAACGCTCTGTACGGCACAATTGGCGCGACGGCAACCTTCCAGAAGCGATAGAATACCCCTATATGCGATGAAACTGTTCGTAACGTTTTCGACCTCCACACCAGGAACGCCATGCTGAGCTGGATCCAGAGCGATTTATTTGCGTTACTGAATGTCATCATGATCGACGTGGTGCTGGCCGGTGACAATGCCATCGTCGTCGGCATGGCAGCCAGCCGGGTGGCACCGGAGGCGCGGGCGAAAGTCATATTCTGGGGTATTTCAGGCGCCGTCGTTCTGCGCATCCTGTTCGCCGGTGTGACGGCGCAGCTGCTGACCATCGTTGGCTTGACGCTGGCTGGCGGGATCCTGTTGTTGTGGGTTTGCTGGAAGATGTACCGCCAGCTCACCGCCGATGGCGGGCATGGCAGCGAAAGTGCTCACCTGGCCGCCAAAGCTGCTGCCACCATGTCGTTCAGACAAGCGGTTGCGCAAGTCATTCTGGCCGACGTGACCATGTCACTCGATAACGTGCTGGCGGTCGCCGGCGCTGCCAAGGGATCGTTCCTAATCCTCGCACTTGGCCTCGTAATCGGCATTGTTCTGATGGCTGTAGCCTCGCACTTCATTGCGCGCTTGCTGGTGCGGTTCCCGTGGGTCACGTGGATCGGTCTTTTTATCGTGGTCTATGTTGCGCTTTCGATGATCTGGGACGGCTGGCACCAGATCGGCCGCGAATATCCGCGCTTATCAATAGACATGCTGCGCAGCGTTCTGCCCAACAAATAAACACGCTGCACTTCGATTACGCGTCAGATAAAAAAAGCCCGCAGTCCCCGGGGGTGGGAAGCGCGGGCAGCTTTCGATGGCGCTCTCTGGGGGAGTGAGGGGGACCGCGCCATCAGAATAAAACCATTTAAAGCACATTCAAGTCTTTTTAGCAATGTTTTCGTACATTTATGTTTCTGATTCGGCATATAATGCTTTCTTCTAACAACCCTTCCAAAACATCAATTGCCTCTTTCGTCTGGGGCAGCAGCGACAGTCATCACGGTCTCCCCGCGAATAAACTTGATCTCTACCGTCCTCGCGATCCGTGTGCTGTCGAGCAACCGCACGAGATCGTCGATCCCGGTGACCGGCTGACCTTCCACAGCAATGACGATATCGCCCGTCCGCAGTCCCGCCCGCGCCGAAGGTCCCTCGGCGATGATTTCCACGATCCGCACTGCTGTCCGCTGTTCTGTCGCCGTCCGGTGCCTGAGCCGCGCGTCCAGCGTTACTTGATGGCCGGCTATTCCCAAACGGGCGCGGCGCACACGCCCATGCGCCAGAATTTGCGTCAGAACGTGCTGTGCCGTGTTGGACGCCACCGCAAAGCAGATGCCCTGCGCACCCATGATCGTTGCCGTATTGATGCCGATGACATGACCCGCTGAGTTCACCAGCGCCCCACCGGAATTGCCGGGATTGAGCGCCGCGTCGGTTTGGATGACATCATCGATCAGGCGTCCGTTGTTGGCTCGCAAGCTGCGACCGACGGCACTGACGATGCCGGCGGTCGCCGTGGACTGGAAACCAAGCGGGTTTCCGATCGCGATTGCGATATGCCCAGCGCGCACGCGTTTGCTATCGGCCAGTACGGCTGCCGGCAAAGATTCGTGCGACTCAGCCCTGAGCACCGCAAGGTCGGTATCAGGATCGCGCCCGAGCACCCGCGCCGGAATTGCAAGGCTCTCGCCAAGCCTCAAATTGATGCGCGTGGCACCCTCGACGACGTGATTGTTCGTCAGCACCAGTCCGTCAGGCGAGACGACGACGCCGGATCCTGTGCCTTGCGCGCGGCGCCCGCCGCGCTCACCCACGACATCGATATGCGCCACCGTGGGCGAAACGCGTTCGATGGTATCGGCGACGGACGTGCTGTAGGCATCCAGTAGCTGATCATCGGCCGAAACAGCGGGCGCTGGTACTGCGCCGTCCTGCCGCAACCCACCAGACCGCACACCAAACGACAATCGTCTCAAGACATTGGGCATGTCCACTCCACTCCCAGCTTCCCGACGTCGAAACGTCTAGCCGCCGATATGGGAATGGTTAGCGCCGTCGTCCAGGGGAGATCCCGCTACCTGATGGCAAGGGCTCCCAAGACGACGCCTTGCAATGCCATGACGCCGAGCCAATGGGCGCCATCGATCAACGTGAGCGCTCGACTGGCGCGCTGATACATGTGGCTGGTGATCATCGGCATCAGGATGAAGCCGGCCCACAGGAACACGCCGGAAACCAAGCCGCTACCCGCCGACACCGTTAGGCCACCGCGCCCGAGGCCCAGCAGCAATTGTGCAAACAACCAAGCCATGACGAGCTGTGCAAGGAACGTCGCGGCCAGCATGGTCGGCGGCGGGCTGGCCGCGGGTGCTGTGGCATCCATATGCAATGCCTTGCGCCAAGGCCGACTAAGCACCATGTACCAAATAGCTCCGAAGACGAAGCTGCCGAACGCAGCCAAAGGCAGCGCCCAGACATTAAGCCCTCCGAATATGGGCATGATCCTTTTCTCCAAATTTGCTTGCGAAATGCGCACAAACACGCTGCATACGTAGGCCCGCTGAAACCGCCACTTGTGTCGCGGCCAAGTCTACTGTAGCGGCCAAGTCTACGTCGGCGCGAAGACAAAGCAATCAATAGCCCCAATGTTATCGATCCAGCCGATTTTTCCCTCGTGGCGCCGCCGCTGGTGGCGTCCCGATGCAGAGGCCCTCCAGGCCTTCGCCGGCCTGCGCCCGCTGGCCGTTGTTACCGGTGGTTCTGAAGGCATAGGACTGGCATTTGCACGAGCTTTGGTCCGTGCGGGCGCGGAAATCTTGCTGGTCGCACGCGACCAGGCGCGGCTTGCCGAGGCTGCCACAGCAATCGCCCACGAGTTTCCCGGTAGCGCCATCGCGACACTGGCGCTCGACCTCACCACGCCCGATGCCCTTGCCACCTTCGACCGCACGCTCGCGGGAATGCGCGCTTACGCAGATATCCTTGTCAACAATGCCGGCATCGGGCTGGGTGGACCGTTCGTAGGCCAAGCGCCGGCAGACATCGACGCATTGTTAGCGCTCAACGTTGCAGCCTTGACGCGCTTGTGCCGCCATGTCCTTCCAGGGCAATTGGTACGCGGTCGCGGCGGCATCATCAACCTCGCCTCGATCGGTGGCTATTGCCCGGCGCCTCAGCAGGCTGTTTATTACGCCAGCAAGGCCTATGTCCTGTCCTTCTCCGAGGCGTTGGCGGCAGAAACTGCGGGCCGTGGCATCCACGTTTTAGCGGTGGCACCCGGTCCGGTCAGCACGCGCTTTCACGCCAAAATTGGCGCCGAACACGCGCTCTATCGCTATTTGTTGCCGGCGCAGTCCGCTGAATGCGTCGTCCGGGCCGCCATAATTGGCTTTCGTCTCGGACTTCGCGTCGTCGTGCCCGGGCTTTTCAATCCAGTGCTTGTCCTGGCCCTGCGCCTCCTGCCTCATCGCCTCATGCTGCCGCTCATGGCCATTCTCATGCGCACGACGCCGCTGGCGATGTCGGCTGCCAACAAACACCACGATCCGTCTTCGCAGAGCCGATAGCCCTGCGCACGACAAAGTGCTGCCATGTCCCGAATCATCGGAATTCTTGGCGCAATTTTTACCAATTGTGGCTATTGTGGGAATTGCGCCTCGTGGCCTCAGTTTTGCGTACCGCGATGCGACCAGCGGCGGGTTTGAACGTGACCTTTTAGGTTGCGGTCACCCGCCGTTCGCGTTTGCGAGCGTGCTCTCTTCATTGCGCAAATGCGTGTTCCGCCGATCGCTCGCATGTTCTTATATTGTTCTTGACGCAAGCTACATCGCGTCCTAGCCTTACCTATTGCTGCAGTTGGGGGGTGGGGCGCCATGTACGGTCAGATAGCCACGTTGGCCTTTGTCGGGATTGAGGCGCGGCCAGTTGACGTGCAGGTCCGCATCTCCGGCGGGCAGTTCGATTTTGCCATCGTCGGTTTGCCGGATAAGGCCGTCGCCGAAAGTCGCGAAAGGGTGCGTAACGCCTTGCACGCGATGGGCCTGGGGCTGCTGAGTTTTTTGCCATCCAAATCGACCCTCAGACGGGGGTTACCGCCCAAGGGTCGATTTTGATGGTCTCGGAGCGCCGTTAGCGAACCTTTTGCAGCCGCTTTCGGTCCTTGAAGTTGCCCTCAAAGGACGAGTACGGCCCCGGCCCCGCATGGCGGAACGTCTCGACCACCGTTCGTAGATTGGCTTCGGTGATGTTGATGTCCGGCAGGACGCGACCAAGTTCGGCCACGGCTAGGGTGCGGTCGATCAGCAGTTCGTTTTCACCGGCCTTGTTGATGGGACCGGCAAGGCCGTGCTTGAGGGCCTTAGTCCAGATTGCAAGTTGGTCGGCGTAATCGAGGCGAGCACCGCCAGCGACTGTGTTTGTGGTGGGTGTCATTGTGGTTATGCGTTCATTCTGTGTTCTCCTGATGTGGATAGGAGGTCCCGACTGGGCATCATGCCCTGCCACCGGCTCCTGCTGAGACAGGTTGGTGCCGCTTGTTAGCGTGATCATGGACGGCCCCCGCAGTAAGGACCCGACACAAGCCCTGCGGAACACAGTGTTGAACGCAAATTCACGCGTCAGGCCGCAAGGCAGGTATCAGGTCGTCACTGAGGGGGCGTTATCTGTTGAATGCAACCTTTGGGCCACGCGGAAAATTGCCTCGCGCCCCGGCTGTAACGCCCGTGAATGCTGGAGCGCCTCAAGACTATAAGTCCTGAGTGCGTCGCGGACGCCTTGCGAGACCGTCCCAAGTGGGGACAACCTTTTTCACTTCTGTGCCGCAGCGAGACCGGCCATGCGCGCCTTAAACTCGCGCATGCGGGCATTCCACGCGCGTTCGTGCTCAAGCAGGCATGCCCGCTTGGCAACCTCGCGCTTGGCCCGTGCATTGTCGCGGTAGCCCTGTGACTTTGCCCGCTTAGCAGCAATCGCGGCGGCTTCCGGCCCTACTGCGACGGCATTGCGTGCCCGCGTGGCCTTTGCCTTGGCAGACCGTGCTTCGATGGCCACGCACTCGGCTTTTATTCGCGCCTCAATGGCGAGTTCGCGGGCATTCCACTCGTCGTCGGAGAGTGCCTGTGCCTGTGCGAAGTCCATGGCCTCGTAGGCGTGGTCGTCCTCATAGTCAGCGTCATCGTGCATGAGCGGTCACCGTGGCAAGCAGGGCGGCAATGACCAGCGAGATGGACGGCTTGCGGCCCGACGTGGCAGCCATGAGGGTCTGAGCGGTTTTGAGGGCCTGCTTATCGGCGTCGCCAAGGCGAATACGAATGCAGGTGCGACCGCCTGCTTGTTTCGCTTGGCGGGCAGGCGTGTGGGTTCGTGGAGTGTAGGCCATGGGTTCCTCGCGGCCCGAGTAAGGGCGGTTGATTTATTGATGATGCAATGGGGGGTGTTAACTCCGGCACCGGCATCCGCGCCCACTCAGTTGCACACGCACTAGGTCGGGTTGATCTATTACAATGGGGGGCCTCAATTCCGGGGCCGCTCCAGTTGCACACGCACCGAAGAGGGTTGAGTTACTACATAGTGACGCCCTAATGCCGGACCCGCTCATTCTCCGGGCGTCCCGTGCTGCCAGCGGAACCCGAGTTGTCTCGGTGGCTTTTAGGGAGGATGGCGGGGAGGTTAGGTTGTATCGTTGAGGCGCCTATACGCGCCGGGTCACTACAACTTGGCTCCCCTGCCAGCTGGCGGATTGGTCAGGTTGTATGTCGGTGGGCGCCTATAGGCGCTCATCACAACTTGTCCCCTGCTTCCAACGAGCGGCGGGTGCATTGGGCGCGGTTGATTGATTTTGCTATGGGACCGCCTAATGCCGGACCCGCTCATTCCCCGCATAGGGCCGTGAAGGAGAACACCAAGGGCGTCACAGCACCGCCGCTATCAGGCGGGACGTGCTGCCAACGGAACCCGAGTTGTCCCGCGTGGACCACTACCCCGGAGAACACGCGACGCAGGGCAGCGTTGAGGGTCGGGCGGTCCTCGCACCGGCTTTCTAGAAGGTTCGCCAGCGCTGCTACGCGCGACGCTACGACGGCCTCGGATCGTTCGTCGATCAGTTTCAGTGCAGCATCGCGTTGCTTGATCAGGTCCTCGCGGGCGGCTTCGTAGGACGCCAGTCGCTTGGCAATCACGGGAGACTTCGGGTTTGCTAGGACCGCCTCAACGGCCTTTTCAATGTGATCGGAGAGACCCCCAAGGGCGTCGTCCAGGCGGTTCAAGTCCGCCTCTACCGTGGCGTCCAGGCTCGGTGCATGGGGCAGGACGTGCCCCAGCGCGTGGGTCATGATGGCGTCCTCTACTTGGTCAACCCGTGCTGGCAGGTAGCGGCAGCCACGGCCCGTCTTGGCAGCCACACAGACCAGCTTAGGGACGCTTCGCTTGCCCTTTACAACGCGCGTCATGGTGCCGCCGCAGAGACCGCAGACGGCTAGGCCAGCGAGGACGTGGGCCACGACCCTGCCTCGCGACGTGGCGGGCTGGTGGCGACCACGGACAGGCCGCAATGCCTGGACGGCCTCCCACGCGCCGGGGTCAATGGCAGCGGGATAGTAGCCTCACCATCCATCAGTTTCTCCAAACTGACCACAGTGCAGGCAGCCCGCAGATGGCTTGCAGACAGGTCTGAATGCGGCGCAGGCCGCGCTTAAAGAATGAGGTCAGGCTGCGAGCCACCTTTTTCGGACGCGTGCCTT
>JANXWC010000015.1 GCA_025351355.1 Hyphomicrobiaceae bacterium | reverse complement strand
CGCAAGATCGGCTCCACTGGCCCGTCGCGAGGCGGGTCTCGCACACCGTGGCGCAAATCGCGCTCCGCACCCCCTGATAAGTTCGGGGGAGATAGAGATCAAATCATCAACGGCACGATCGAAGGATCGGGGCCGCTAAAGCGGTTTAGCCGAAGTGGCCTCCGGTTCGGCGTGAAAAACCGCTTTCAGGCGAGAGGTGTTTTAGTCGCCGTCTTGCCGGGCAAGCGCAGCGCGACCCAGGACCTTGCCCGGTCATTGGCTGGGAAAGATCCCGGCTCGCCGCGCCCGCGATGCGGAGCATTGCTCCGCGATGTGTGGCGCTGCGGCCGGGAGGACGGTGGATGGGGTGAGTAGCGGCAGATTGGGCACGGCGGGTGGGGTGAGTAGCGGGTTCGAACTCGAAGCGGCCCCTCATTCGTCACTTCGGGCACCTTCTCCCCGCGGGCGGGGAGAAGGGAAGGGGCTGCTCACGCCACAGGGTTGGCTGCGGTCTGGCCGGCTTGCTGGCGGCGGGCGAGGTAGAGGCCGCCGAAGTCGATGGGGTCGAGGAGGAGGGGCGGGAAGCCGCCTTCGCGGGTGATGTCGGCGACGAGTCGGCGAACGAAGGGGAAGGTCAGCGCAGGGCAGTTGATCAACAGGAACGGCTCGAGCTGCTCCTGCGGAATGTTCTCGAGTTGCAGCATGGCGCCGTATTCGACCTCGAGGTCATAGAGCACGCCGCCCTTGACCGAGCAGTGCGCCTTCAGTTCGATGACGCTTTCATAAACGTTGGGGCCGAGGTTCTGGGCGTTGACGTTGACCTCGATGCGGATGTTGGGCTGTTCGTTCGGCTCGATCGGGATGCGGCCGACGCTGGGGTTCTCGAACGACAGATCCTTGATGAACTGGCCGAGAATGCGGACCTGCGTCTGCTGATTTCCCTGGCCATCCGCGGCGCTCGGGCTGGCGCCATTAGGAAGTGTATCGGCCATTGTTCGGCTCCGTCGTTTGCGCCTGCGCGCGAGGGTGGAAATGATTTGCTGGCGTGCGCTAACACGGGGCGGTAGCGGCTGCAATCCAGGATGCTGTTTGAGTGAACATGAGGTGAGCGGCAAGCTAAGTGCGGTGAGCTTAATCCTGCGTATTACGACATGCCTGCTGCCCGGCGTGGGGTTGTTGGAGATCCTGTTGCAGTGCGTTATGAGTTGCCGAGAAAACGTGAGGCAATTGCGATGCACGCCAAAGTCGACATTGAAATCAGATATCTGTTCGACGCGCCGCCGCCGCCCGGCGGCACGCTGGCGTTGTTGGAGGGCATCACCTGGGTGCGGGTGCCGCTGCCGTTCGTGTTGGATCATGTCAATTGCTGGCTGCTCGATGACGGCGACAAAGCCAACGGCGTCACGGTCATCGATACCGGGGCCGACAAGACTAAAACACGTGAGTTGTGGGAACAGATTTTCGAGGTGACACTGGCTGGTCGGAAGGTCAACCGGCTGCTGTGTACGCATGGACATCCCGATCATGTCGGACTGGCCGGTTGGATGGTCGATAAGCTGGGGATCGAGTTGCACATGACGCTGGCGGAATGGCTGGCGCCGCAGATCTGGATCGAGGAAGGCAAAAGACCCATGTCGGCTGCGACGCGCGGCTTCTTCCGCAGTCATGGCCTGACCGATGCAGCGATCGATAAGATGGACCAGTCACGCGAAACGGCGCCGTTTCGAAATCATCCGCTGCCGACCAGTTTCATACGGATGCGCGATGAAGAGATGGTGTCGTTCGGCGGACGGCGGTGGAAAGTCCTGGTCAACGGTGGCCACGCCGACGAACATGCATCATTTTATTGCAAAGACGACGGCATTCTGATCGCGGGCGATCAAATCCTGTCGCGGATTTCACCGGTTGTGGGTGTGTTTCCGAGCCAGCCGCGGGCGGAGCCGTTGTCCGATTATCTGTTTTCACTCAAAAGGTTGCGGAAATTGCCGGCCGATACGATTGTATTGCCGTCGCATGGGTTGCCGTTTCGCGGCTTGCATACACGTATCGATCAACTAGAGGCCCATCACGACGGACGGTTGATTGCGTTGTGGACCTTGATGGACGAGCCATCCGATGGGATTGCGTTGGCGCACGGATTGTTTCCGAAAGCGATGGCGGCCCAAGGGCAGACCGTCATGGCGCTGGCTGAGACGTTGGCGCACGCCGAGCACCTGGTGGCAAAGAAGCGCGCCAAACGACACGTCGGGAATGACGGGCGCGTTACCTACATGCGCTGGTAAGCGTGGCTGAGTCCCAAACCACGAATGCGATCATCAGCTACGATCCTTGGCGAGTTTCTCAATCATCGTCTGCATGACGGCCAATTGCGACCGCATTTCAGCCAACTGGTCCGGTGACGCTGCTGCCTGCTCCGCGAGTTGCGTGGTCTTGACGACCGTCAGATGCGATGGCGCGGTGGAGGGATCTCCGGGCGAAGGCGGCGCAGCAGCCAGGGGGGTGGACGACGATGGTTTCTCGGTCGCGTTGGCTTGATCTTTGTTAGGGGCGACGTTGGAGAACGGCGAAAACATCTTCATCGCGCTTTCAAACATCGATAAATTTTTTCGAGCCTGCTCGTGATAGGCCTCAAGCGCCGTTTGCGGGTTGAAAGCAGACGTGAACTGTTCGCGAACGCGGGTCTGTTCGCGCGTCAGGGTATCAAGTGAAACCTGCAGATAACTAGGCACCATCTTGCCGACGCTGTCGCCATAGAAGCGGATCAACTGTCGCAGGAAAGGTATGGGAAGCATGGTTTGCCCCGCAGCCATGCGGCCCTCCTGCTCGACAATAATCTGCGTCAGCACGGAGTGGGTGAGGTCGTCACCGCTTTTAGCGTCGAACACGACGAAATCGCGTTCCGCTTTGACCATGGCAGCCAAATCGTCGAGCGTGACGTAAGTGCTCGTTTCGGTATTATATAAACGTCGGTTCGCGTATTTCTTTACGACCACCGGCTCTTTCTTGTCGGCCGGGGTCGCGGACGATTTATCGGATTTATCGGATTTATCGAGCATGACGCATCACCTTGGGTTCGCTAGCGCAAATTCGCTGCATGTGTTGAAGAAGTGGTTGCAGACAAACCGGTGCAATCAAGAGCATGGCGCGGCAAATTGACACGAAGATAGCATAACTGTGATGCAGTGCACCAGTTCGATTTTGCAGAGCATCAAAGTTCAACAATCGGAGTTCACCGAAACCCGTTCAATCCTTGATTGACTGATTTGCAGAACCGGAGATGATGCTGTTAGCGTAGATATACTACGTATGGATATCCGGCCCACCCTGCGTGAGTTTCGCCGGCCGTCAGGTTTTAAACGATACCCAATCAGCCAGTTCCCGGCATGCCAGACCAACCCGCTCGAAAAGGATATTTGCCATGAGTACCGATGCCACCACCGTCGTGATTGCCTCCGCCGCCCGCACGCCGGTCGGCTCGTTCAATGGGTCACTAGCGTCAATGCCGGCACATGATTTGGGCAAGGTGGCGATTTTGGCTGCGCTGTCCCGCGCCAAAGTGGCGCCGGCCGATGTGTCGGAAGTGATCATGGGTCAGGTGCTGGCGGCAGGTGCGGGACAGAACCCGGCGCGGCAGGCGTCAATCAATGCCGGAATTCCTGTCGAAGCGCCCGCCTGGGGCATGAACCAGCTGTGCGGCTCGGGCTTGCGCGCAGTGGCGCTCGGCGCACAACAGGTGCTCGACGGTGCAACGGTGGTGGTCGCCGGCGGGCAGGAAAGCATGAGCCAAGCGCAGCATTGCGCGCATCTGCGCGACGGCACCAAGATGGGCGATCTCAAGTTCATCGATACCATGCTGAAGGATGGTCTAATGGATGCGTTCCATGGCTATCACATGGGCACGACGGCGGAAAACGTAGCCAAGCAGTTCCAAATCACGCGCGAAGACCAGGACAGGCTGGCGGTCGGCTCGCAGAACAAGGCCGAGGCCGCGAAGAAGGCTGGCAAATTCAAGGATGAAATCGCGCCGGTCACGGTAAAAACACGCAAGGGCGACGTGATCGTCTCGGAAGACGAATACATCAAGGACGGCGTCACAATGGAGGGCATCGGCAAACTGAAACCGGCGTTCGACAAGACCGGTACGGTAACGGCGGCGAATGCATCGGGCATCAACGACGGCGCGGCGGCACTGGTGTTGATGACGCTGGCGGAAGCCAAGAAGCGCGGTATCAAGCCGCTGGCGAAGATCGTGTCGTGGGCAAGCACGGGCGTCGATCCGGCGATCATGGGGACTGGGCCAATCCCGGCGTCGAAGATGGCGCTTGAGAAAGCCGGCTGGACGGTGAAGGATCTCGATCTGATCGAGGCGAACGAAGCGTTCGCGGCGCAAGCGTGTGCGGTCAACAAAGGTCTCGGCCTGGACCCGGCGAAGGTCAACGTCAACGGTGGCGCGATCGCCATCGGGCATCCGATCGGCGCGTCGGGCGCTCGCGTTCTGACAACGCTGCTTTATGAAATGCAGCGCCGCGACGCCAAGAAGGGGTTGGCAACGTTGTGCATCGGCGGAGGCATGGGCATCGCCATGTGCGTCGAGCGGATGAAATAAGCTCTGGTGACGACACGACATGACGCAACGACGTCGGCGCGGGCGACCGTCGCCGGATTCGGGGCGGTCGTGCTGTGGTCGTCGCTGACCGCGTTGACGACGCTTTCCGGACGCATCCCGCCGTTCGAATTGACCGCATTGACGTTCAGCGGCGGGACGGTGGTCGGCTTGATCTATGCGCGGGTCAGTGGCCAATCCCTCAACGTGCTGGGGCGAGTGCCGTGGTATGCGTGGGCGCTCGGTATCTACGGATTGCTGGGGTACCACACCTGCTATTTTCTTGCGTTGCGATTGGCGCCGCCACTGGAGGCGTCGCTGATCAATTATCTTTGGCCGCTGCTGATCGTGGTGATGGCCGGCGCGCTGCCGACTCGTGTCGGCGGGCGTCGGCTGCGCTGGCAGCATGTAGCCGGCGCGCTGCTCGGCTTCGCCGGTACGGCGCTGATACTGGTGCAAAGCCGGGGACGACCAGACTTCAGTGGGGCACTCACCGGATATCTGTTCGCGGTGGCTGCGGGGCTGATCTGGTCGAGCTATTCGGTAGCGACGCGGCTACTGCGTGACGTGCCGAACATCGCGGTGATCGGCAGTTGCGCGGGCACTGCGCTCGGCGCGGCGCTGCTGCATGTGAGCTTGGAAAACTGGGTGTGGCCTGAAACAGGCGGCCAATGGTTGGCGATCGTGGCGTTGGGCGTCGGACCACTCGGCGCGGCGTTCTATCTGTGGGACGCCGGGATGAAGCATGGCGACTTGCTGCGGCTGGGGCTGGCGTCGTATGCTACGCCGCTAATGTCGACTTTGGTGCTAGCGGCGCTCGGACTGGCGCAGCTAACGCCGCTGCTGGTGGCGGCGGCATTGCTAGTCAGCATCGGCGCTATCATTGCGGGCCGTGGTGAGCGCTCGATGTCGGTAACGTCAGAAACCGCAGGTGCAGGTGCGCGCGTGCACGGCCTGGATGTCGGTCGGCAAGCTGATGACGCTAGCTGAAAATTTGCGATAGCGAGCGGCGTAAATCTCTGTGTAGGCAGCGGCCTCAAGCATGCGAACGGCGAGGGCGACAGCTGTGACCCGATCGCGCGTCGCTTGATCCTCTGATTTTTTGGCTTGGACTTGCGCCAGGATCAACGAGGGCTTGGCGCGTTGCAAGGCAGCGAGCGGAGACGTTTCCTTGAGGATGGTCGCGACCGTTTCACCGGGAACAACCAACCGCACAGCATCTGCGACCAACGTGATCAACGGCTGTTCCGGAGTATCTGCTGCTATAGGCTCCGGCATTCCACCAACCGCCGGGTTCACGGCACCAATGGCGAATATGCGTGCGCCGGCAAGAGCGCGCGCCTTTCTAACGAGTTCACCGACGTCGTCGATGCGCTTCTGCAGGGGTTTAAGCGCTTTCGCATAGAACTCGGTGACTTCGCGGGCGCCTGAGCAAAGAGCATTGTGGGCGGGCTGGTTGATGTAGGTCTTGAGATCGGTCGTGGCGCGCTGCGCGACCCATGTATAGCGTCCGTTGTTGCCAACGTCGGGAATAGCGCCACGGCCCTGAACGAGATCGGCAACGGCCTTGAGAACGCGCAACTCATCGTTAGATGGCTGTTGGGCAATCTCAAGTTCGGCCGGCAATGGAGGCTCGGCAGGAATTGCCGGCTCTACAAAACGGACGCAGCGTTGACGGCCTGCGACCTTGATTTTTTCAGCACACTCACGCTCGGCCTCAAGCGGTCGGGAATACCGCGACGGTTTTTCGAACAACGCGCGGGAATAGATCCAGCGACCAGAGAGAACGGGATCGGCCGAGCGGAGAGCCGAGAATGCGCCGCTGAGTTCGTCACCGCGGGATGCGCGAACATCCTGAAGCGCTGCGTAGTAGGCATTGGCGCAGGTCGCGCCATCGGATTGCGCATGGGCAGTGCTCGTTGCAAGTCCCGTCGCTAGTGTCGCCAATACAGCGCATGACAGAAGTTGGCGAAGGCGCTGGCCATGATACCACCGCGGAATCGCGGATTCGTCATGGCCGCGTAGGCGGCCACCCAAGCAAACCGATTTTTGTCGCACTGCGCATGCCAGCGGAAACGTTCGGACCGGCGTGGTGGTTGTGTTCACCGATGGCGCGGCTCTCTCGCTCGCTTGGGTGGCCGCCTGCGCGGCCATGACGGAGCTTGGGTTGAACGACGGGACAGTACGAACACTCACCGGGAACACTCACTGTTGGATGCGCTATGCGGCTGGACGCTTACCGCGCAGCGTCGCTTTACGCGTCGAAGCGAGAGAACGCGTCAATGTAAAATTGCTCTAGAAGGTCGGCGTGATCATCGCAAATAGTTTCGCGCGCGAGGGCGCACAAACGCAAACTGCCGGCCCGTTGCCGGGCCGGCAGCTCTCCCCCGCTGGGACGGCAGCGACGATAAACGCCCCTCATCAAGCTGCCGCCTGTTCATCGGGCAAGTCATGCGATCTGCGAAGTTTGCGCAATCTCTGTCTCACCAATATGCGTCGTCGTTATGCCGCCTGATGTCCACGGACGCAACGCCATTGACGCAGTTTTTCCAAAGCTTTTTTTGGGCTGATTTTTTTGCCCGGCGCGTCTACGGTGGCGCTGCGAAAGTATCGGTGCAGACGACCTTAGCGAAGGCGCTGCCAGAGAGCCATAAAGGCGCACAGTCGACCTCCGCTCACGATGCAAATGTCATCGCTTGTGGGCCAGCGCAGGCACCGCACCGTGCCGCAGAGGCCACAGTGCAAATGTTGATCGCAACTAAAATGCACGGTGCTTGTTGCGGGTCACATTTTCGGCGACGACACGACGTGCCGGATCGTCGCCGAAATTTTTTTGGGCTTAGAAAAGACCCTCGATCTGACCGGCGGTGTTGAACTTGATATGTTCGGACGACGGCACTTTCGGCAGGCCGGGCATGGTCATGATCTCACCGCAGATGGCGACGATGAAACCGGCGCCGGCGCTGAGACGGACTTCGCGCACGGGCAACGTGAAGCCCGTCGGCGCGCCGCGTGCGTTCGGGTCGGTCGTAAACGAGTACTGCGTCTTGGCGATGCAGATCGGCAAGTGGCCGTAACCCATGTCCTCCCACGTCTTGAGCTGATCGCGGACGCTCTTGTCGGCGGTCACTTCGCCGGCGCGGTAGATTTTCTTGGCGATCGTTTCAACTTTTTGGAACAAGCCCATGTTGTCAGGATAGATCGGCGCGTAATTTGCGACGTTGCTGTCGGCAATTTCAGCGACGCGCTTGGCCATGGCGGAAATGCCCTTCGAGCCCTCAGCCCAATGTTTGCAGAGGAACGCTTCGGAGCCTTGCGCGGTGACGTATTGCATTACGGCTTGAATCTCGGCATCGGTATCGGAGATGAAGTGATTGATGCCGACCACGGCGGGGACGCCGAAGCTCTTCACGTTCTCGATGTGGCGGCCGAGGTTGGCGCAACCTTTCTTGACGGCCTCGACATTCTCCTTGCCGAGGTCTTCCTTCTTGACGCCACCATTCATCTTGAGCGCGCGGACGGTCGCCACGATGACGGCGGCAGCCGGCTTCAAGCCTGCCTTGCGGCACTTGATGTCGAAGAACTTTTCGGCACCAAGGTCGGCACCGAAACCGGCTTCGGTGACGACGTAGTCGGCGAGCTTCAACGCGGTCTGTGTGGCGACGACGGAATTACAACCGTGGGCGATATTGGCGAACGGACCGCCGTGGATAAAGGCGGGATTGTTCTCCAACGTTTGGACTAGGTTCGGCAACATGGCCTGAGCGAGCAGCACGGTCATGGCGCCATCGGCTTTGATGTCGCGCGCATAGACCGGCGTTTTGTCGCGACGGTAAGCGACGATGATGTCGCCGAGGCGTTTTTCGAGGTCGGCGAGATCTTTGGCCAGGCAGAGAATGGCCATCACTTCGGAAGCGACGGTGATGTCGAAGCCGGCTTCACGCGGGTAACCATTGGCGACGCCGCCGAGCGAGCAGACGATTTCACGCAGTGCGCGATCGTTCATGTCCATGACGCGGCGCCAGACGACACGACGCGTGTCGATGTTGAGCGCGTTGCCCCAGTAGATATGATTGTCGATCATCGCCGAGAGCAGATTGTGTGCCGCGGTGATGGCGTGGAAGTCGCCGGTGAAATGCAGATTGATATCTTCCATAGGCACGACTTGCGAATAGCCGCCGCCGGCCGCGCCACCCTTGACGCCGAAGCAGGGACCAAGCGACGGCTCGCGCAGACAGATGGCGGCTTTCTTGCCGATGTGATTGAGGCCGTCGCCTAGGCCAACGGTGGTTGTTGTCTTGCCTTCGCCGGCGGGAGTCGGATTGATCGCGGTCACGAGGATAAGTTTGCCGTCCTTGCGGTTGGCCAGCGAGGCGATGTAGTCGGCGGCGATTTTTGCCTTGTCGTGCCCATAGGGCAGCAGGTGCTGGCTTTCGATGCCGAGTTTTGCGCCGATCTCCTGGATGGGACGCTTCTTGGCGTCGCGGGCGATTTCAATGTCTGATCTTACGGCCATGGGTTTGGTCCTGGTTGGTGCGGTAGCAGCGACGGCCGAACTCTGGGACTGTCGTGAGCGACGGAAGGGGAAGCGTTTCCACATGCGCGAGACTCTGCCACGAACGCGGGGCTTCAATTTGAAGCTTTCAGGCCGCAGCTTTGGGCTGCGGTGCGTCGAAGGCGTCGCCTACCTTGAGGCCGACGGCGGTTGCGTATTCGGAGGCGGCGATCTTCTTGCCGTCGGGCGCCTTGACGCGCTTGACGAGAATGGAGCCGCCGTTGCCGGCGACGGTGATGCCGTCGGCGGAAATCGCGGTGATAGCGCCGGGCGTTCCGGTGCCGGCGACGCGGCCAGAGTCATAAATATCGAGCTTGACGCCTTTGAGCATGCTCCAGGCGCCGGGCGCGGGGTTGGCTGCACGGATGGTGTTGTAGACATCGGCTACCGGCTTTGACCAATCGAGTTCGGCCAAATCCTTCTTGAACCAGCTCTCGTAGGAGCCGTCCGCCAGGTTCTGCTTGAGCTTCGGTGCGGTGCCGGCCTTGACCATGTCGAGGCTTTCCAGCATCGCGTCGACGCCGAGCGGGAACAGCTTCTTAAAGTAGACGTCGCCGAGCGTCTCATCGGGACCGATGTCGACGGTTTTCTGCAATAACACCGGGCCTTCGTCGAGGCCTTCGTCGGGCCAGAAGATAGTAAGTCCGGTTTTCGTCTTGCCCATGGCGATCGGCCAGTTGATCGACGACGGCCCACGATGATGTGGTAACAGCGAAGGATGATACTGGAACGTGCCAAGCTTTGGCGCGTCCAGCACGGGTTGCGGAATGAACAGCAGCACGTAGGCCATGACGCAAACGTCAGCGTGGAACGACTGCATAAGTTCAAGAGCTTCCGGCGTCTTCCAGCTTTTCGGCTGATGCAGCGGCAAGCCCTTCTCGCGGGCGAACGCCTTCAGCGGATCTTCGGGCTTGCCGGCTTTGTCCGGCGCACAGCAAACGGCGACGATGTTCTCGCCGCGTGCGAGCAATTTTTCCAGAACGGCCTTGCCGAAGGCGTCCTGTCCGTGAACGACGATGCGCATGTATTTCCCCTTCTCGGCGCGCTGGCGCGCCTGTTTCAAGCTTGCGGGCTCGACGACTTGGCAAGCGCCTTCAAAAAATCAATGTCAGCGTAGGCGGCGGCAACGTCGAGTGTCAGCCCGACGCTTTCGAGCCTAAACGAGGATTCCAGAACGTAGCTTTCAACGCTCCAGTCCGTGCGCCGGCGCCGAATTTCTACGTGCGGTGAATCCTGCGCGACCAGGACGTACTCCATCAGCGTCGGCAATGTCGTGTACGCAACGAATTTTTCGAAACGATCGACACGCTCCGTTGATGGCGACAGTACTTCGATAACCAGGACAGCATCCCTTCTGACGTGCTGATCCTGCTCTCCCGTCTGGCAGGCGACGAAAATGTCGGGATAATAGAACCTGCTTTCGTTGCCACTTTCGACCCGAAGTTTCATGTCGCCGTCGAAAATGCGACAACCCGACGGTTTCGCGCCGAGCAGGGCAGCAATGAAATTCAACTTGACGATGCTATGACGCTCGCTGGCACCCGCCATGGCAAATACCTGGCCGTCGACGAACTCATGACGAATGGTCGAGCCCTGCTCGCTGGCCAAATAGGCTTCGGGGGTGAGCCGTGACGGGGTCGCGCGGGGTTGCGCCATTGCACTGTTCCTTGAGACAAGATTCAGGCGGGCTTCTTTGGTGCTTCGGTGGCGCCGGAGGCTTTGATGGTGGCGACTTCGGCGGTGGAGTAGCCGAGCACCTGCATCAGAATTTCGTCGGTGTGTTCACCGAGCAGCGGCGAGCGCGTCACGTCGGTGGGGCTGTCCGACATCTTGATCGGGTTGCCGACCGACAAATACTTGCCGCGCTTGGGATGATCGACTTCGACGACCGTGCCGGTTTCACGCAACGACTTGTCCTCGGCTAATTCCTTCATTGAGAGAATGGGGCCGCAGGGAATGTCGAACTCGTTGAGGATGTCCATGGCCTCGAACTTGGTCTTGGACATGGTCCACTGTTCGATGCGCGCGAAGATCTCGTTCAAGCGCGGCAGGCGGGCCGGCGGCTTGGCGTAGTTGGGATCGGTTTTCCAAGTGGGTTCGCCGATGACGTCGCAAATCTTTTCCCAGACTGGCGCCTGGGTGATGAAGTAAATGTAGGCGTCGGGGTCCTTCTCCCAGCCCTTGCACTTGAGGATACGACCGGGCTGGCCACCACCGGAGTCGTTGCCTGCGCGCGGCACGGCATCACCGAAGGCGATGCCGTCGCCGAACTGGCTGTATTCCCTCAGCGGACCGTGCGCGAGGCGCTGCTGATCGCGCAGCTTGACGCGACACAGATTGAGCACGCCGTCCTGCATGGCGCAGGTGACTTTCTGACCCTTGCCAGTGACGGTGCGTTGAAACAAGGCGGTGACGATGCCGAGCGCCAGATGCAGGCCGGTGCCGCTATCGCCGATCTGCGCGCCGGTCACCAACGGCAGACCGTCGCGGAAGCCGGTGGTGGACGCTGCGCCGCCGGTGCATTGAGCGACGTTTTCGTAGACCTTGCAGTCCTCGTAGGGACCGGGGCCAAAGCCCTTGATGGAAGCGACGATCATGCGTGGGTTGAGCGCGTGGATTTTTTCCCAAGTGAAGCCCATGCGGTCGAGTACGCCGGGGCCGAAGTTCTCGACGAGAACGTCGCAGTTCTTGATCAAGCGCTCCAGTACGTCCTTCCCGGTCTTATTCTTGGTGTCGAGCGTGATCGAGCGCTTGTTATGATTGAGCATCGTGAAATAGAGCGCGTCGGCATTGGGCACGTCCATCAGCTGGCCGCGCGTGATATCGCCGACGCCGGGGCGTTCGACCTTGATGACGTCGGCGCCGAACCAGCCGAGCAACTGCGTGCACGTGGGGCCGGACTGCACGTGCGTGAAATCGAGAATGCGGATGCCGTCGAGTGCCTTAGTCATTGAACGCCTTTCTGGTCTACAGATTTTGTTTTGGTGATTGTCAGAGCTTCAGTCCGCCGCGCTCGGCGACCAAGGCGGCCATCGCCGAGTTCATCGCGCCCCCGGCGGTCAAGCCCGCGTGAACGCCGAGTCGGTCAGCTTCGGGCCGGTTCTGGCTGACTTTCCATTTGCCTTCGATCGAGGCGATCGGAATTTCGATGCCGACGATGGCGCGCATGAGTTGGGCGGTAAATTCGGCGGGCGCGTCGGACACCTGCCACGGCACGGCCCGGTGCGCTTCGCGCTCACGCGTCAACTGTTCGATTTGCGCGCGCAACCAGGGGGCGTCTTCGTGAACCGCGGCGCGACCGCGGGCCTGCACGGTGACGTAGTTCCAGGTGGGCACAACTTTGCCGGTTTGACCCTTGGTCGGATACCAGGACGGCGTCACGTAAGACTGCGGGCCCTGGAACACGACGAGGCAATCACAACCGTCGCCGGTGAATTCCTGCCAGTGCGGATTGGCGCGGGCGACGTGCGTGCGGAGCGTTCCTTTCGCCGAAGCGGCGGCATCAAGTGTAAACGGCACTGCGTTGGCGAGCAAACCGCCGCGCCCGGCGGACACCAGCAAGCCAAACGGATGCGCTGCAATCAGCTGATGCTGCACGTCAAGGCGATCTTCGCGATGGAGGGGTGGCTGGTACACTTAATATTTCCGGTTCAACGAAAGTTTCTGTCTCAACTTCTTAGATCACCGCCGAAACGAACGCGCCGATAGATCTGCGACACCGGCATGGTCAGCCCAATACTCTCGAAGGTGACCTGATCCTCGATAAAGTAACTCGCGCCGCGCCAAGCATCGCTGCGACGGAAGATGTCGATCTGCGGCACGCTTTGAGCGACAATGACATACTCCGTCAGGCTCGTTATCTGGGTGTAGGCGAGAAATTTCTCGCCGCGGTCGATCCGCTCCGAAGATGGTGACAGCACCTCAATGACCAATGTCGGATGCTCGCGGAAGATCTTGGATCGATCGAGTTCACTGCAGGTCACCAACACGTCCGGATAGTAATAGTCATTATCGACGGCGGCACGGATCTTGAGCCGCATATCGCCCTGAAACGTGTCGCAACGGTCCGGAAGGTGGACATTGATCGCTCCCGCCAGGTTCATCGCGATCCGCCCATGATCGTCCGTCGCGCCGCCCATGGCGTAGACGACGCCATCGCGAAACTCGTTCTTGTGCGCGCACGCGTCGTCGATCGCGAGATATTGCTCGACGGTCGTTCGTTTCAGACCGCGCACTTCTTGAGCCATGGTCGATACGCTCCACTCAGCAAAACTGTCGTCAAGCCTTCTTACCCACCACACTCTGCGGATTGAGGTTGCCGATGCGGCCGCTTTCGGTGCCGGCATTCTCGTCGATGACGGCGTTGATCAGGGTCGGCTTGCCGGAGGCCAGCGCAGCCTTCACCGCGCGCGACAGTTCATCGGGCGAGGTCGCCTGCACGCCGACGCCGCCGAACGCCTCCATCATCTTGTCGTAACGGGCGTCCTTGACGAATACGGTCGGCGCGACGTCGGCACCGCCGGTGGGGTTCTTGTCGGTGCCGCGATAGATGCCGCCGTTGTTGAAAACAACTATGCAGATCGGCAGCTTGTAGCGGCAGATGGTTTCGATCTCCATGCCGGAGAAGCCGAAGGCGCTATCGCCCTCGACGGCCAGCACCGGCTTGCCCGTCTCGATCGCTGCGGCGATGGAATAGCCCATGCCGATGCCCATAACGCCCCAGGTGCCGACGTCGAGGCGCTTGCGGGGTTGGTAGATGTCGATGATGGAGCGGGCGAAATCGAGCGTGTTGGCGCCCTCGTTGACCAGGATTATATCCGGCTGCTCGGCAATGATGCGCTTGAGTGCGCCGAGCGCGCCGTGGAAATCCATCGGCACGTTGTTGTTCTGCAGGCGCGGCGCCATCTTGGCAACATTACTTTCGACCTTTTCGCGGATGGAGCTGGTCCATTCGGTCGATGGCTTGGTCCAGGCGTTGCCCATGCCCTTGAGCAGGGCTGCCACGGCGGAAGCGATATCACCGACCACCGGTGCGGCGATCTCGATGTTGGAATCCATTTCCTTCGGATCGATATCGATGTGGATGAACTTCTGCGTGCCGGGCGCGCCCCAGGTCTTGCCCTTGCCGTGCGACAACAGCCAATTGAGGCGGGCGCCGATCAGCATCACGACGTCGGCTTCCTTGAGCACGGTCGAGCGCGCCGCGCCGGCGGAGAGCGGATGATTGTCGGGCAACAGTCCCTTGGCCATGCTCATCGGCAAGTACGGGATGCCGGAAGTCTCGACCAACGCGCGAATATCGGCGTCGGCCTGCGCATAGGCGGCACCCTTACCCAGGATGATGAGCGGTCTCTTGGCGCCTTTGAGCAATGCGAGCGCGCGGGCGATCGATTCGGGCGACGGAATATGCGCCGGGGAGGGATCGATCACCTTGACCAAGGAACGTTTGCCGGCTTCGGCGTCCATGACCTGCGAGAACAATTTGGCAGGCAGGTCGAGATAGACGCCGCCGGGACGGCCTGAGCAAGCGGCGCGGATGGCGCGCGCGACGCCAATGCCGATATCCTGCGCGTGCAACACGCGGAAGGCCGACTTGCAAACTGACTTGGCGACCGCAAGCTGATCCATTTCCTCGTAGTCGCCCTGCTGTAAGTCGACAACTTCGCGCTCGGACGAACCGGAAATAAGAATCATCGGGAAGCAATTGGTGGTCGCATGAGCGAGAGCTGTGAGCCCGTTCAGGAAGCCGGGAGCCGATACGGTCAGGCAGATGCCCGGCTTCTGCGTGAGAAAACCGGCAATCGACGCGGCATAGCCTGCGTGCTGTTCATGGCGGAACGAAATGACGCGCATGCCCTCCGCCTGGGCGAGGCGGCCAAGATCGGTGATCGGAATGCCCGGTACGCCGTAGATCGTCTTGATACCGTTGAGTTTGAGCGCATCGATGACCAAATGGAAGCCGTCGGTTAGGTTCTGCGATTGCGGATCAGATGACATACTGTGCTTTCTCCGGCGTGCCCCAAAAGCGCGCTGCGATCATGTGGGGCGAATGTTGACTTTCAATCGATGTCGACGAATAGCTCGACGTGTTCGCGAAGCTTCATTGTGTGTTCGCGCACGAGGCGCTCTGCTGTATCGGCGTCGCGCGCCTCCAGGGCGATGACGATTTCCTTGTGGTCGACAATTGATCGCTTGGCCCGATCCTTCTCGCCAATGGTACGATTGCGAATAGCGCGCACGTGGAAAAACAATTCTTCCGCAAGCTTTGATATGAGCGGGCATCCGCCGAGGCCGATGATCGACTGGTGGAACCGGATATTTGCGTCGGAATATTCGCCCATGTTCTGGGCTATCGCATCGGTTGAAAAAATATCGATATGTTCATGTAGGCTTTTCAATTCTTCGTCGCTGGCCTCGGCAGTGGCCAAGCGGGCCGCCATGCTCTCAAGGGCAGCCCATACCGTAATCATATCGAGGATCTCGGACTTGGTCTTGCGGACGATATAGATGCCGCGGCGCGCAACGATCTTGACCAGCCCTTCGCTCTCGAGCTGGGCGAGAGCCTCGCGGAGCGGCGTGCGGGAGACGCCGAAACGATCCGACAGGTCGCGCTCGTCGAGTTTCAACTCGGCGCCGGGATCGTAGATGTTGAGATTGGTGATGGCAGCCTTCAGCGCCTCGTAGGTGCGAGCCTTCAAGCTCAGCCCCTCGTTGATCGGCACAATTTTAAGCTGTAACCCGGACATCCTAGTGGCCCCGTTCCCTCACGCAACGCATCCTTCTTACCATGCGGAACCGGCACAAAGGCCGCGCTTCTTGTGAGCGCTATTCGCAACGTGGTTTCTGGCATACCATACACCAATGCCTTTCGCTTCTGTCAAGCATGCTTTGTCGCAGCAGCTATCGTTAATTCGATGTTGCACTCGACTGTCAGAATGCGCGTCATAGCGAATTCCTGCTGCAATTGAGTAATGCAATGTTGAAAACGCGCATCATCCCCTGCCTCGACGTCAAAGACGGTCGCGTCGTGAAGGGTGTTAACTTTGTCGATCTCGTTGACGCGGGGGATCCCGTTGAAGCAGCGACAGCCTATGATGCAGCGGGCGCGGATGAACTTTGCTTCCTCGACATCACGGCGACGCACGAGAACCGGGGAATTATCTTGGATATCGTCGAGCGCACGGCGTCACGATGCTTCATGCCACTGACGGTAGGCGGAGGAGTTCGGACCGTAGAGGACATTCGTAAGCTGTTGCAGGCCGGCGCAGACAAGGTGTCGATCAATTCGGCGGCGGTCGGCAATCGCGATTTTGTTCGTGAGGCGGCGGAGAAGTTTGGCGCTCAGTGCATCGTGGTGGCTATTGACGCTAGGCGGCGGTTGGTCCGTGCCGGCGACGGAGACAATACGAGTGAATGGGAGATTTTTACGCACGGAGGGAGGCAGGCCACAGGCATCGATGCCATCGAATTTGCCAAGGACGTCGTGGCGCGCGGAGCCGGCGAAATTCTACTGACGTCAATGGACAGGGACGGGACGAAGAGCGGTTTCGATCTGGAGCTGACGCGCGCCGTCGCCGATGCGGTGTCGGTACCCGTCATCGCATCAGGCGGCGTGGGAACTCTCGATCACCTGGTCGATGGGGTCAAGTTGGGTCACGCAAGTGCGGTTCTTGCCGCATCGATCTTCCATTTCGGGACTTTCACGATGGGACAAGCCAAAGCCCGTATGGCGGCGGCCGGCATTCCGATTCGCAATGGCTCTACCGAATCGCCTGGCGCTGCAAACCAAAACTGAACGTGCATAAGTTGTCAGTTTGCGTTAGCAGCAGACGTTGTGCACTAAAATTATTTTATTTAAACCATCGTGAACTGATCGAAATGTGGCTTGTCGAGCGTTATGCAGGAGGATTCCTTCCGGCGTGTTCTACCTGTCCGGTGGGTCGCGGAATATGTAACGGTGGCGGCTGTTTCAGGAAATTTGGTATGAGGCTATCGGAAAGGATCTTTGAATTCGTCCTGGCTGTTCCGATATGTTTAGCGAGGCCGTTGAGCCACGCCGTGACATAAACATCGCGCGAACTTATGCACGCCCCATTTTTATCGTATACACTGGAATTCGGATGGTGACTGAAGAGGCGGTGACAACATGATGCCGAAACAGGACAACATCTTCGACCTCTACGCCAAGTCGTACGAGAGTTCGAAGCAAAGCAGAATGGCCTTGCGAGACTATCTGGAAGGTTGCAAGGGCGACCCGTCCTTCTATGCCGGTCCTGCCGAGCGGATGCTTGCCGCCATTGGCGAAGCCGAATTGGTGGATACGGCAAAAGACGCGCGATTGAGCCGGATTTACATGAACCGGACCATAAAGGTCTATCCGACATTCAAGGACTTCTACGGGCTCGAAGAAACAATCGAACGGATCGTCGGGTACTTCCGACATTCGGCGCAGGGCTTGGAAGAACGCAAACAAATTCTTTACCTTCTGGGGCCGGTCGGCGGCGGCAAATCTTCGCTGGCGGAACGGCTGAAGGAGTTGATGGAGCATCGCCCCATCTACGTGCTGGCAACGCAGGACGAAATCAGTCCGGTGTTTGAGAGCCCGCTGGGCCTCTTCGATCCGCTTGCAATGGCGCCGATGCTTGAGGAACGCTATGGTATCCCGCGGCGCATGCTTCCCGGAATCATGAGCCCCTGGGCCGTTAAACGGCTGGACGAATATGGCGGCGATATCTCGAAGTTTTCGGTGGTCAAGTTGCTGCCATCGAAGCTGCGGCAAATCTGCATTGCCAAGACGGAACCGGGCGACGAAAATAACCAGGATATCTCCGCGCTGGTCGGTAAGGTGGATATCCGCAAACTCGAGCATTTCGGACAGAACGATGCGGACGCCTATTCGTATTCAGGTGGGCTCAATCGTACGACGCAGGGTGTGCTCGAATTCGTCGAAATGTTCAAAGCTCCGCTGAAGATGCTGCATCCGCTGCTGACGGCAACGCAAGATCGTTCCTATGTCGGCACGGAAAACGTTGGTGCGATGCCGTATCAGGGCATTATCATCGCGCACTCAAACGAAAGCGAGTGGCAGAGCTTCCGATCCAACAAGAATAACGAAGCGTTCCTCGATCGTATCTGCGTGATCACAGTTCCCTACTGCCTGCGCGTGTCGGAAGAAAAGAAGATCTATGAAAAGTTGCTGCATTCGAGCGATCTGAAGGATGCGCCATGCGCGCCGGGCACGCTTGAAATGCTGGCGCGCTTCTCGGTGCTGTCGAGATTGACGGAGCACGAGAATTCGCAACTGTTCTCGAAGATGCGGGTCTACGACGGCGAGAGCCTGAAAGACACCGATCCGCATGCGAAAACCATCCAGGAATATCGCGACGCGGCAGGCGTGACGGAAGGAATGGACGGCGCTTCGACACGATTTGCCTATAAAATCCTGTCGGGCACCTTTAACTTCGACAATACCGAAATCGCCGCCGATCCGGTGCATCTGTTATACGTCATCGAGCAAGCCGTGCGTCGCGAGCAGATGCCGGAAGATACAGAAAGCCGTTATCTCGAATTCCTCAAAGAGGAGCTTGCGCCGCGTTATGCCGAATTCATCGGCAACGAAGTGCAAAAGGCTTACCTGGAGAGCTATTCAGACTTCGGCCAAAACTTGTTTGATCGTTACGTGTCGTACGCCGACGCCTGGATCGAAGATCATGACTTCAAGGATCCCGACACAGGTAACTTGATGAGCCGGCAGGTGCTCGAACAGGAACTGTCGAAGATCGAGAAGCCAGCCGGGATCGCCAATCCGAAGGACTTCCGTTTCGAAGTGGTGAAATTCGCCTTGCGCGCGCGTGCTCGAAATGGTGGGAAAAATCCAAGCTGGACGTCGTACGAGAAAATCCGCGACGTTATCGAGCGGCGGATGTTCAGCCAGGTCGAGGATCTCTTGCCGGTAATCTCATTCGGCAAGAAGGCTGACCATGACACCGAGAAGAAGCATGACGAGTTCGTCAACCGCATGGTTTCGCGTGGCTACACGCCGCGCCAGGTGCGGCGTCTCGTCGAATGGTACATGCGTGTGAAGAAGGCCGGCTAACATCGGAAAGCGAGTAGCGGGTAGCACTAGCGATTGGTTTACTTGACTTCGCTACTCGCTATTTGGTACTCGCGCACTTGCGAGTTCCCATGCAAATCGTCGACCGCCGCCTCAACCCAAAATCCAAAAGCCTTGGCAATCGCCAACGCTTTCTGAGGCGTGCGAAAGCAGAGATCCGCGAAGCTGTCAAAGATGCGATCAAGAATCGCAAGGTTTCGGAAGCCGACGGCGGCGAAAAAGTCACCATTCGATCTAAGAATTTGCGTGAGCCATCGTTTGGCTTAGGGCGTGGCATCGGCAATCGCGACTTCGTGCTACCGGGCAATGAACAGTATCGGGTCGGTGACGCGATCCCGAAACCGCCGGGTGGTGGGGGCGGCGGCGGCAAAGGTCGAGATGGCAGTCCGGATGGCGAAGGACAGGACGAATTCAGTTTCGTACTCAGCCGCGACGAGTTTCTCGACCTGTTCTTCGATGATCTGAAACTGCCGAACCTCGTCAAGGTCAAGCTGAAGGACCTGAAGGTTTCAAAGCCAGCACGCGCCGGTTTTTCCGCTGATGGGTCGCCGGCCCGGCTCAATCATGTGCGCACAATGCGCAATAGTCTCGGCAGGCGAATTGCGCTGCGGCGTCCCACGGAAGCTGAAATCAAGGCATTGGAAGTCGCACTGGCGGCCGCCGAAGCCGAGGCTCCACGCAACGAGATCGCGATCGCGGAGTTGGCGCGGCAGCTTGAGCACAAGCGCCGCATGCGCAAGACGATCGCATTCATCGACCCACTCGATCTGCGCTATAATCGCTTCGAGCGGGTGCCGAAACCGACGACGCAGGCGGTCATGTTTTGCCTGATGGATGCGTCGGCATCGATGACGGAGAGCCTCAAGGATCTGGCCAAACGCTTCTTCATGCTGCTGCACTTGTTCCTGACGCGGCACTATCGCGAAGTCCACATCGTCTTCATCCGCCACACGTCGACGGCGGTGACTGTCGATGAAGAAACGTTCTTCCGCGGCACCGAAACGGGCGGCACGGTGATCTCATCGGCGCTTGAGGAAATGTTGCGGGTGGTACGCGCCTCGTATTCGCCGGCGGATTGGAACATCTATGCCGCGCAAGCATCGGACGGCGATAACTTTCACGACGACATGCCGCGCTGCATGGAGTTGCTGACGAAGGACATCCTGCCGATCTGCCAGTATTTCGCCTATATCGAGACGGCACATGGTGAGCGTTATTCGGATACGCTGGAAACGCAGGTTTGGTCGGGATATTCTGAGCTGGAAGATGCAAATGCGGCGAATTTCGCAATGCGGCGGGTGACCTCGCCCGAGGATATCTTTCCGGTCTTCCGCGATTTATTCTCGGCCAATGGCGTCGGCACGTGACGACGGACTTCCCATCCTGATCTTGAGGGTGAACATACCATGACGATCACAGCGACTACACCGAGCGAAAGCGCTGTCAAACTGCCGCCGCGCATGGCGCCGCTCAATCCGCTTTTCGATGGCGCCGAGTGGGACTTTGCGCTGATCAATCGCGTGTACGATGTGATGGGTGAGATTGCGCTCGGCGAGATGGGATTGGATATCTATCCCAACCAGATCGAAGTCATCACGGCGGAACAGATGCTCGACGCCTATTCGTCGATCGGCATGCCGCTGATGTATCGGCACTGGTCGTTCGGGAAGCGTTTCGCCTATGATGAGGCCGCGTATCGCAAAGGCCATCGCAGCCTTGCATTCGAAATAGTGATCAATTCCAACCCGTGCATCAACTACATCATGGAGGAAAACTCCATGACGATGCAGGCGCTGGTGATCGCCCACGCCGCTTACGGGCACAACCATTTTTTCAAGAATAATAATCAGTTCCAGCAATGGACCCAAGCCGATCACATCATCGACTATCTTTCTTTCGCAAAGACGTACGTCGCCGATTGCGAGGATCGGTTTGGTCAGGAAGCGGTGGAGCTGACGCTGGACGCAGCACACGCGCTGATGAACCAGGGTGTCAGCCGAAATCTCAAGCTTCGTTCACGCAATCCGGCAAAACGGGAGCACCAGCGCGAAATGGCGCGGCGGGAGTACGAGGAGCAGACTTATGACGTGCTGAGCCGAACTTTGCCGGAAATCAATCGAGGCGAACCCGTCACTGCATCATTGCTGGCGCAGAGCAACGCTTCAGCGGCTGAGCAGCGCAAACTGGGACTGCCGGAAGAAAACATTCTCTACTTCCTTGAAAAGTACGCGCCGAAGCTTGCCGACTGGCAACGAGAACTGCTGCGGATCGTGCGAAGTTTGTCGCAATATTTTTATCCGCAGCGCCAGACGAAACTGATGAACGAGGGTTGCGCCACGTTCGTGCACTACGAAATCATGAACCGACTTTATGAGCGCGGCCAGCTGACTGACGGGACAATGCTGGAATTCCTGCATTCGCATTCCTCCGTGGTGTTTCAACCGTCGTTCAACGATCGGCGCTATTCGGGCATGAACCCCTATGCGTTGGGGTTTGCGATGATGCGGGACATCCAACGCATCTGCCTGGAGCCGTCAGATGAAGACCGCGCCTGGTTTCCGGATTTTGCCGGCAATAACGATCCCTTCGGCACATTGCGTGATGCGTGGGCCAACTATCGCGACGAAAGTTTCGTGCACCAGTTTTTGTCACCCAAGGTGATGCGGGATTTCCACCTATTTGCGTTGCGCGATGAGGCAAAAGATCCGGCGGTGCGGATTACCGCCATCCACGACGAGCAAGGCTATCGCGACGTGCGACGGCGTTTGGCGCGATCTTACGATGTGGGCACCCAAGATGCCGATTTGCAGGTGACGGATGCGGACCTATCCGGCAGCCGCCGTCTCGTCGTTACGCACACGGTGCGCAATGGCATCATTCTCGACAAGGTCGAGTGCGAGCGGACGCTACAGCATCTGGCGCGGCTGTGGGGTTATCGTGTCCGGCTGATCGAAGTCGATGGAGAATCAGGCCGCGTGCTCAAGGAGCACGAAGTGTTGCCGATGCCATGACGGTGAACCAAACAGAAAGGGCCCGACTTGCGCCAGGCCCCCTCGAGAAATAATTTGGTCCTCAAATCAGCGATCGATGGACCCTGAGGTCCGCGAGCACCTGATTGAATTGTGACATATATTTTGCCATAGCCAAGCCCGATAGGCCCAAGCAGACCATGAATAAAACTGATGTTACTGCACATTTTCGGCAATGATCATATGCGGGCCAACCGAGCCAGCGCCACGGCAGGATCAATCCGACCATCATAGAGTGCGCGACCGCTGATGGCGCCCTCCAGGATTGCACATTCGGGCGCTGCCAATGCCTCGATATCTGCCATCGAGGCAAGGCCACCGGACGCGATGACCGGGATCGATGTTGCCTTCGCGAGCGCCAGGGTCGACGGCAAATTCAAGCCAGCAAGGATACCGTCGCGATCGATGTCGGTGAAGATGATCGCGGCGACGCCGGCATCCTCGAATCTGTGCGCGAGTTCCGTGGCGGTCAATTCGGTGGCTGCGGCCCAACCTTCGGTGGCGACCTTGCCGCCCTTGGCATCTATGCCCACCACAATACGACCGGGAAAACGGCGGCACGCCTCGCGCACCAAATCTGGGTTGCGGACGGCGACGGTGCCGAGAATGATCCGCCGGATGCCTTTGGCCAACCACATCTCAATAGTAGTGAGATCGCGGATGCCACCGCCCAACTGGCAGGGCAATTCGACTGCCTTGAGGATGGACTCAACCGCTGCGGCATTGACCGGCCGGCCGGCGAACGCACCATTGAGATCGACAATGTGCAAATAGCGGAAGCCCTGCTGTTCGAAGGTCTTGGCCTGGGCGGCGGGGTCGTCGTTGAAGACAGTCGCGGCCGCCATCTCGCCAAGCTTCAGACGGACGCAAGCGCCATCCTTCAGATCAATCGCCGGAAACAGGATCATCACGTTTTCTCTATTGGGGCGGCTTGATGCGACCCCCGTCGGTTAACAAGGTTGCTCCGCTAACGCATGCCCTGCGTTCGCTGCAATCATGGTTCAGTATTGGAGCGATAAAAGGAACACTTCTACTCCAGGGTCAAGCGCACGTGAGCGAGGACAGCGCACCACTTCAGATCGCCGCTGCCGTCACCGGCTCAGCACGGGCATTGACCGAAAAAGATGCCATCGACATCTGGATCGCACGCTGGCTGCGGGTGCGGCAAAAGGATCTGCTCATCCGCTATCGCTGCGATAGCCGCCGCCTCTACGAAATCTGGTGGGGAGAGCGGTTTCCGGGAAGCCGCCGGAAGGCAACCGAACAGTTCAGAGCTCTGCACCCGGGACTGGCCGATCGTACCGTGTTCGGATATCGGCGCATTCCCCGTAGCGCTTTCAACCCGATGCAATCCGACCTATTCGACTAGGGTCGTTCCGATTTTAGTGGAATCGGGGAACGACCCTAGCTCTTTGTTTTGTCGTGCTTCTTTTCGGAAAACCGCTGCACACTTTATCCGGAAGCACTCTAGTGCTGAGTTATCCACAGGCTCTGCAATTCTCAGAACAATGCGGGAACAATTATTGACCATGCTGATCCGTCATGCAATGTTCTTATTATGTTCTTTAGAAACCGACCTCCCTTACTCATTCTAGTTGTTTCAACCGACCTGCTGTCCAGAGGTGATCATGCCAGTTCTGCTCATTGCCTACGATCTCGCTGATGAAGCCGCGAATGCGAGGGCCGTGACCGACACGATTGTTCGTTCGGGCATTCGCTGGGCGCGACCGCTGGCTTCGGTTTGGTATGTGGAAACCGATCGGCGCGCCGAGGATATCGAGGCAGAGATCTCCGACCTTCTCGGCATTGATGACGGATTGCTGGTGCAGGCGACCATCGGCGAAGCCGCGGCGACAAACGCGATGTTGCGGTGGACGCGATCGCCTCGGGCTGAGGAGACCGAGGAGGGCAACGCTGGTGCGCAGATCCTGCGTTGGCCCTTTCGTTCACCGAAAATCGCGGAGGCGGCTTAATTTGTGCCCAAAAGTAGATTACTTCACCCCATTGCGTGCCCTGACCCTCTCGGGGATGCGCTTTAACCGAGGTGTTGCTGGCAGCGGCAATACTCCGGAAACCCCCAGCAGGTTTGCCCAGACCTGCTGGTTCACTGCCAAAAGCCCGACTGTCGGTAAGCCCTCTCGCCGGCGACCGGGCCACGAATGAGCGACGCGCCGTGCGTAGCCGGTTTTACCTGGTTTGTTGCCGGGTGTCCCCGCTGGATGGACCGGCATCGGTGCGTCGCTCATGACTCTTTTCGCGCGCGACAACGGTCAGTGTCGTTCAAAGCGATGATTTGATCCAACCGCACACGCGGATGTCAGGGCCGCCAACGCAGGAAGTTGGCGATGAGACGAAGGCCGAGCTGCTGGCTCTTTTCCGGATGAAACTGCGTGCCGACGACGTTGGCACGTCCGACCATTGCGGTCACCGGACCACCGTGGGTGGTCGTGGCGATGACGTCCGCAGGGTCGGCTGCCCGGAGGTGAAAGGAGTGCACGAAATAGGCATGAAGGCCGCCGGGACCGGTGTCGATGCCGTCCAGCAAGGCGTGGGGTTGCGTTACATCGAGCGTGTTCCAACCCATGTGGGGGATTTTCAAGTCGGGCTGGTCGGGTTCGATGGCGACGACATCGCCGGGAATCCAACCCAAGCCATGAGTGGTTTCGAATTCGAGGCCGCGGGTCGCCAGCAATTGCATGCCGACGCAGATGCCGAGAAACGGGCGGCCTGATTGCTGGACAGAAGTTTCGAGAGCATCGCGCATTCCGGCAACGGCCGTCAGGCCGCGCATGCAATCGGCGAACGCGCCAACGCCGGGCAAGACAATGTGGTCGGCAGATGCAACAATCCTGGGATCAGCGGTGACATGAATGCGCGCGTTCGAGTTTGAATCACGGGCGGCACGCTCAAAGGCCTTCGCGGCCGAGTGCAGGTTGCCCGATCCGTAGTCAATAATGGCAACGGTCGACATCGCGGGCCCTGTGCTGATGTAAGCCGAGGCGTCAGCGCCGCGCACTTCGGAACTACATAAACTGCACTTCGTCGTTTTGTACATGCGACGCGGCACTATCGCGGCAATTCGAAGATATACGAATGGAAGATAAACGAAGAAAATTGGAGGCCACGCCCGGAATTGAACCGGGGTACGCGGATTTGCAGTCCGCTACGTCACCACTCCGCCACGTGGCCTTCAAAGCCCTCCCAGGGTGAGCGGGACGACCGGCGCTGTCCCGAACTGCTGGGCACCGCACGGGGGCTCAATAACACGCCTCACCAAGTCCGCGCAACTCGCCAGAGCGCGTCGCCTCACCATCCATCAGTTTCTCCAAACTGACCACAGTGCAGGCAGCCCGCAGATGGCTTGCAGACAGGTCTGAATGCGGCGCAGGCCGCGCTTAAAGAATGAGGTCAGGCTGCGAGCCACCTTTTTCGGACGCGTGCCTT